>DATJNE010000051.1:0-36022 GCA_035508305.1 Acidobacteriaceae bacterium
AGCAGACCGTCAAATCCTACGTCGCCCGGCTCATGCGCAAGGTGGGCGTGGGGAACCGCATCGCGCTCTCCGTTCAGGCAGCCAGCGGCGCCTGGGGCGAAAAGGACCGCTGAAAGGCCGTCTCCGGCACAGCCTGCGCTTAACTGAACAGAATATCTGTTATCAGACGTAGACGATATCGCTGTCCCAATCTGTGCATCGTCTCCGGGGTGCTCGCCATCGACTCAGACGGCAACGGTGCGATGCCCCCCGGTCACCGCACACGAGGAGAGACAGATGGCGACGGAGTCGAACAAGGTCAGGCTGGCTGCTGCACACGCTCTTCAGGGCGCGCCCCTTCCGGCCGTGGTCGGCCGCGAGGAATTCGAGGAGCGGCTCCAGCGGTTGCGGCTCCGCGAGAAGGAGCATACACACCAGGGGGACGCCATCGCCGCCGACCGGCGCCGACTACCCGCCGTGGAAGTCAGCCCGACGACCACCCTCACGGGGCCGGATGGGCCGGTGACCCTGCTGGATGCCTTTGAGGGCCGCCGGCAGCTCATTGCCTACTATTTCATGTGGCAGAAGGGTCGCCCGGCGCAGGACCAGTGCCAGGGTTGTACCTGGGTCGGCGCGCAGATCGGTGACCTCTCCTACTTCCATGCGCGCGACGTGACCTTTGCCGTCTTCGCCCAGGGACCGTACCCGGAGAGCGTCCGCTATCGCGACTTCATGGGATGGCAAATGCCGTGGTACTCCGCCATGGGATCGCTGGAAACGCTGCTGGCCGGTCGACGCATCGGATGCATGCACCTGGTGTGCTATCTGCGCAGCGGATCGAGGGTCCTGGAGACCTACTGGACGACCGCCCGCGGTGTGGAAGTGACCGACAGCACCTATCACCTGCTCGACCTGACGGTGTACGGACGCCAGGAGCAGCACGAGGACTCGCCCCAGGGCTGGCCGCAGGCCTACTCTGCCGGCCAGTTGACGATCGACGGCCGTCCCCTTTCGCAGTGGTCCCGGATCGAAGCTGGACGGTCCGACGATTTGACCGGAGAAGAATGAACCGATCGATCCCTGCCTATCCCTGCCCCCGCCTTCGAATGCGTCCTTTCCCTTCTCCGAAAAAACTTGTCAAGAGCGCAGCGAAAAATCGAAAGTAATGACGCCTGATCCGCCACGACTTACACGCCGCCCGGCCCCAACAAAGTTGGCATCTTTTCCCCCCTCCGACTGATATTCTGAAAATAGGGGGACAGATCGAACAAAGGCCGCTCCGGAGAGCGGCCTTTCTCTTTGCGCCCATGCCCATCAACACCCATCTCGACACCGGACGCACTCACCCTGCCGCCGCCTCTTCCCTCCCGTCTCCCAGCCCCCCGTCTGCCAGCTCTGGCTCCCAGCCCCCGGGCTCCCAGCTCCCAGCTACGGGCTCCCGGCTACGGGCTGCAGGCTACGGGCTACGGGCTCCAGGCGACCAGCTCCCAGCTGCTGGCTCCCAGCTCTTGGCTCCCGGCTACAGGCTGCAGGCTACAGGCTGCAGGCTACAGGCTTTCTTTTCTTATACATAGCCCGATCAACTTTGGAATCATATATATCGCGGCACTCATCCTGAGCCACCACGCATCAATTTCATTCCACAATGGATAGCCGCATCTATTTCAGAATCAAATTCATACGCAACGCCCCAAAATCGCCCCTCCCGTCGAATCAAAGACATGCGCGCGAAGACCCTCAGGAGGGAGGGGGGAGGGGGGTGCCCCTTAGGCTGTGAGCCCGGGGACGGCCTTCTCTGTCACCAGGGACTCGACGGCTCCCACCGAACCCGGGCCGATGACGGCAAAACCGCCGATCAGGGGGCTCAGCATCAGATACGATTCCCGGCTCCGATACAGGAAGTCCAGCGGATATTCCGGCTTGCGCGCGCGCGCCTGGATCGGATCGGCATCCAGAAGGAAGCTGACCTCCGGACGCGGCACGAGGCGCGCTACAAGGCGGACGAAACTTCGGGTCAGCGGCTGGTGCAGCGGCAGATTCGCCAGCTCGTCCCAGGCATAGCGGTCGCAGATGAGGCAGTCGACCCCCGAGGCCAGCGCCTTTTTCACCGCCCGGCGCAGCGCCATCGCGTCGGCCAGATAAAGACCCCAGCGGAGGGTCGTCATCAGCGGCGAGCGCACGTTCTTGTCGCGTCGTTCGATGGGACGTTCGGGCGTGCCCACGCCGTGATCGCCTCGAAACATCGCGTGGCCCGCGCTCTCGCGCATCGCGGTGAAACACGCGACGTCGTCCCAGAAGGCGAGGACGACGACGCGCAGCCCGGCCCGCTCCAGCCGCGTGCGCAAAGCGCAGATCTGGGTGCTCTTGCCGGCCCCGTCGATGCCGGAGAAGCTGACGAAGCGTACGGTCTGCGCGCCGGAGGAAGGGTCCATGGTGGGTTTTCCTGGCGAGCCAGTTCCCTGCTGCTTCAGGGCCGGCTCGGACTGGCGCTGGATAGCGCGACGACGGTGCCGATCGCAACCGCCGCGCCGATCAGCAGACTCATGCGGATGACGAAGGTCCGCGTGCGCCGCTGTTTCGCCGGAGCGATGGCCGCGCCCGCCGGCCGCGATGCCGCCACGCCGCCCGCAGGCTCCGCCGGAGCCGCGGCGGTGCCCATCGCTTGCGGCGGAGAGCTTTGCTGCTGCTGCGCCGGCTGGGTTTGGGGTTGGGTTCCTTGTTGCGGCGGCAGGCTGGAGTCGCTTTCCGGAGTCGGCGTGGGACTATCGGGGAGCGACGCCACCTCCGGCAATGCAGTCCCGGTCGTGCTCCCCTGCGCCGCCCCGGAGCGCGGCGGTTGAGACTGCGGCGCAGCGGAAGCTGGCGGAGGCGGTGACGGGATCTCCTGGGCGGACGCTGCCGCCCCCAGAGGCACGGCCATCAGAATCGCGAGCGCGATGGCGACGTGCCGAGAGAGACCTTGCACTGCTGCATTCATGGGTTCCTCCCTGACCGGAGCGTTCTCACGCAGCCTTGCCCGGCGTCTGCGGCGGACCTTCCGCCGGGGGCGCTTCGGGGTTGACTCGCAAGTGGTGGAAACTGGCCACGGCAGCTTCAGTGGTATCGAAGGTTTCAAACAGCTGGGCAACGCCGGTGCTCACCAGCAACACCGCCGCCGGCGCGGGCAGGGCGGCCAGTTTCACATCTCCGTTGCGCTTCATCGCCTCTTCCAGGCAATGGAGCATGAGGTAAAGCGCGGCGGTGTCGCCCTCGCGGAGGCTGGAACAGTCGAGAACCAGCTGGGGACGGCTGGTGTTCATGATGCTGCTGATGTCGTGGAGAAAAGCGACCTTCTGCTGGACGCTCAATGCATCCGGAAGCCGCCTGACCTGCACGGTTCGTATTGCGGACGTTCTCTCTTTCACTTCCCTTCCCTTCCTTTTCATGGCCGTGAGCCCAAAATTTTGCTCATCCCGTTTCCAGAAGGCGCGCCAGCTCGGCTTCCGGATCGCGCACCATGTGCGCCAGAACGTTCTTCGCGTAGCGCGTCAGCGTGACCAGATTCGTGTTGTACCAGCAGCATTCGCTCATCCGCGGCGACAAGCCGCACAGGAAGCGAAGCCGCTCGACGCGCGCGGGCGCAGAGAGAATCGCGGCCATCAGACGATGGTTGCCGTCCAGCACTGTGACCGGTTCCTTCGCGTCGACTCCGATCAGGACGACAGCGCCTATTTCCGGGTCTTCGCCGGCAAGGCGCGCGCGGATCGCGTCGATCTTCCCGCGAAAGGGCGCATCGGCATCGTCGCTTTGCGTGCGCATGCGGTCGGCCACAGCGGTGATGGAATAGTTGCCCTGCGCCAGCTTTCGCCACTGCGCCCGTGGAAAGACGCGAACCTTGCGCAGCTCGGAACGGCGCAGCTCGACCTCGAACCATCGCGTATCTTCGGGAAGCTCCTTCCACAGAGCGAGATGGCGGATAAAGAGCAGAGCTCTGCGCTTGGCGTTCTCCGCCGGATCGCTGAGGTCGGGAATCATCACCAGCTCGCGCAGGGCATTACGGTATTCGTAGAAGGCGGGAGAATTGAAGTCGTTGCGCAGGAACTCAGCGATCACTTCCTCCTCCGGCACGGGGCGGAGAATGCGAATGGGGCCGGTTCCGCTCGCCGCTGCGGCCAGCTTGTCCTCGCTGAGTGCGCTGACAAGGAATGGCACGCCGACGACCAGCAGCAGCGCCACCATGAGAATGAGCTGGACCCAGATCACTTCGCGCAGAGAGGAGTGGAAGAGGCAGATGCCGGCGATGACGACGCCGCTGAAGGCCAGCTGGATCCAGCCGGTGTTCGCGATGCGCCAGGACATCTCGTAGGTGATGATCACGACGCTGAGGCAATAGAGGATGGTGGTTACGGCGTACATGGAAAGCAGCCAGGGCAATCCATAAGGACCGCGGAGAGCAAAGCCGCTGCCGAAGAAGCGAGTCCACACCCAGGCGGGCGTTACGCGCAGGCCCAGCGCG
Organism: Acidobacteriaceae bacterium; assembly: GCA_035508305.1. Classification (GTDB taxonomy): domain Bacteria; phylum Acidobacteriota; class Terriglobia; order Terriglobales; family Acidobacteriaceae; genus Palsa-343. Next base: position 4,475 of record DATJNE010000051.1, read on the forward strand.
AGAACACCGCCGATGCCCACCACCAGCAGGGACGAGGTCGCGATGACCCGCAGGGCACGCCGCTCTTCCTGACGCGTGCCGGCAACGATGGGGAACATGCTGTTCACGACCGCGGAGGAGAAGGTGAAGATCACGCGACCCACCATGGCCACCGCGGCGTAGAGACCGGCGGCGGCGGGCAGGAAGAAATGCTTCACCAGCACGATGTCGCAGTTGTTGATGAGCACCTGTCCGGAGAAGAACACGATGGCCTGCTGCGTTTCCCGCAGCGCATGGTGCAGGAGCAGAGGGTTGGCAATGCGAGCGACGCGATGCAGGGGAACAGCAGCGAGCCACGCGATGGCGACGGCGGCCGCATTCGCGGCCACAACACCCCGCACGCCCCAGCCCAGATGCATGAGCAGGAGAGAGCCGCCCAGCCGGCCGATTCCTTCCAGCACCAGATTGATCGCGAGGGCGCGAAAGCCGCAAACGCCCTGCATATAGCCGCGGCGCGCGCCGAGAGGAACGTAGAACGCCGCCCCGGCAGCGAGCAGCGCCACCAGAATCGGCCCGGGGAGGTTGAGATAGGCCGCGATCGGCTTCTGACAGAGAAGCAGCAGGATCGCGACGAGCACCCCGCAGGTCCACGCGGCGCGATGCACGCTGCGGTAGACGGCGCGCTTCGCTTCGAGCGATGGCTGCTGCGCGACCACCTTGGCGGCGACGATCTGGAAAGAAAGCGTGGCGGCGGAGATGAGAACGAGCAGTGTGTAGACGGCTGCCGCGTGGCCATAGCCTGCCGGGCCGAGAAAGCGCGCGACGGCGACGTTGTAAATGAAATTCGTCAGGGTAGCGACGCCGGAACCGAGCAGGAGAACAAAACTGCCGGACACGATGCGCGCATGGAGGGGCATGGCGTTTTGTCCGGGGCCGCCGTCAGCCACTTTGGGCTCCGTCGCGATGATTGCGCCTCACCGAATAGGAAATTTCCCCGAGGTGACTTCGGCCGCCTGGACGCGCCGGCTCGGTGTCCCCTCGCGAGACTGAGCCATTGGATGCGTTGGGTGAACGGTGCGGCTGCTCCGCGGGGCCGCGAAGAGCGGGGGACCGGACAACCCCTGGAGTCGCGGCTGCGTCTCATTGTTTTTCTCTGAATGGCGCGCGTCAGCACTGCACTTTTTGGTTTCCTGTTGTTCCTGCACGGATGCTCTCCCACTTCACCGCCAAAGCCAGTGCGGCTGAGAGCCGGGGTTCCCGGCGTCTCGCCGCGTCTTCTGGCGGTTTACGAGCCGTGGTTCGGACATCCCGCGCACATCTCCGTCGGCTATTCCTCGCACGATCCCGATGAGCTGCGGAAGCAGATCCGCGCCGCGAAGAAGATGGGCATCTACGCTTTCGTGGTGGACTGGTACGGGGATCGCGACCAGTTCAACGGCCGCACCTATCAGCTGCTGCAGCCCATCGCCGCCGAAGAGAAGTTCCACATCGCGATGATGTACGACGAGACCAGCGACGAAGATGGCGCAACCGACGAGGCCATCGCGGAGTTCACGGAATTTCACAACGCCTATCTGGCGCCCAATGCGCCAGGGCATGGGGCCTATCTGACCGACGGCGGGCGGCCGATGATCTTCATCTTTCCCAAAGGCGGGCACACGGACTGGAACAGAGTCCGCGCAGAAGTCAGCAAATGGAATCCGGCGCCGCTGCTGATCGACGAGAATCTGCCTGACGGCAATGCCGGCGCGTTCGATGGCTTCTATGCGTGGGTGCAGCCGGGCGGCAAAGGGTGGGCTGCGGATGGCAGCAACTGGGGCGCGGACTACCTGGCGAACTTTTACTCAACCATGGTGTCGAAGTATCCGGACAAGATTGCCGTGGGCGGCGCCTGGGCGCAGTTCGACGACAGCAAGGCCAGCTGGAGCCTGAACCGGCACATTTCGGCGCGATGCGGCCAGACTTTCCAGGACACCATGAACTTCTGGCGCAAATACTATCCGCCGGACCAGCCGCTGCCCTACATGATGATCGATACGTGGAATGACTACGAGGAAGGAACGGCCATCGAGCCCGGCATTCCGACCTGCGGGTCGGAACCCAAACAGGCACCCTGAGGTCTAGGCGATGCGCACGATTCTGCCCGGCGGTTCTTCTTCATAGCCGGGTGGATTCCCCAGGACGGCGGGAACATCCGACGCGTAATAGACCTTGTTGATGATGGAGAGCGGCCGCTGACGGACTTCGTCGTAGACGCGTCCCAGATATTCCCCCAGCACGCCGAGGCAGAGCAGCAACCCGCCGCCGACGAGGAAGACGGCCGAGGAGACCCCAAAACCGACGGAATCGATCGCAGAACTCGAAAAGACGCTGCCTATGGCAAACAGTGCGGCCGCGCTGCAGGAAATTCCGGAGAGGACAAAGCATAGCCGCAGGGGCTTGTAGCTGAAGCTGAGAATGGCATCCATGGCGTACTTGATGCGGCTGAGGAACGTGAGCTTGCCTTCGCCGGCCGCGCGATCCTGGCGGTGATAGTAGACGACGGCATTGTTATAGCCCACCCACGCGCGCAGGCCAGGCAGATAGCGGTTGTTTTCGCGCATGGCGTTGATGGAGTCGACGGTCTGGCGGTCCATCAGGCCGAAAATGCCGGCGTTCAGCGGAATGGGAAAGTCGGAAAGGGCGCCGAGGACGCGATAGAACAGGGGAAACAGCCGGGCCAGCACCCTGCGGCTCTCTGCACGGCTTCTGCGCACGGCAACCACCACCTGGGCTCCGCCGCGCCAGGCGTCCACCAGTTCCGGAATCACCTCGGGAGGGTCCTGAAAGTCGCCGTCCATGACGATGACCGCATCGCCGCGTGCGCTCTGCAACCCGGCGGAGATGGCGCCCATGTGGCCCCAGTTGCGGGAAAGATCGACGACCACGATACGCGGATCGGTTTCCTGGAGGGTCCGCAGCAGGTCCAGGGATGCATCCCTGGAGCCATCATTCACATAGACCACCTCCCACTCCTCACCGATGTCCATCAGCGCGTCTGCCACGGCATCGTGGAAACGCGCAATGTTTTCCTCTTCGTTGAAAATCGGCACGACGACCGAAATCATGTACTTCCTCCTGCGGCGTGTCCTGTGGCGAACATGGGCGATCGCATGCCTGCCTGAATTCTGCTTGCTTGTGTCGTACGATCGTGAACCGGCGGAGTCAATCGATCAGAGTGGTTCGCTCTGAAGCACTCGGACTTTCCAGCGCACATCAGTGGGTGTGAGCACCGCGACGTAGCGGGCGTGCACCGGCTGAACGGCCACGACCTTGCCGTGATCGAGCAGCTGTTCATCGTATTCGATGTTGTCTACCAGCTGAATGGATAGCCCCTCGGGAGAGTAAAAGATGATTTTGATGTCGTGCGATCGCACCTGGTAGCGGGTGCGCAGACCCAGCTTCGCCTCCTGGCTGACGGCGGCGGCGAGCTTTGTCTGAGCAATGCCGACAAAATCCCCATCCAGCAGATCCGGGCGGTTCTGATCCGCAGCGGCGCTCAGGCTCTCCCAGGCCTGCACATAATCGTGAATCACGGCCGACTCGGTCTGCTGTGCCAGAGGCCGCGGACCCTGCAGATGCGACGGTTCCACCTGGACCGATGCCTGGCCGGCAGCGACGCCGCCGGCGGCCAGAAGCGTGCACAGAAGCGTGAGACGGTGCATCATTCCCTGCCCTCCCAGCGGATTTCGTTCCCCAGAATCACGCCGGAGGCAACCGAGATGCGCGCTCCGGGCAGCGCGGGAACTTCGGTCCGGGCCACGTCGTGCTTGAGAGGAACATCGACGGTCGTCTGCCCGCCGCTCCACGACTCGGTAAAGGTCACGACGGTACCGTCGGTGACGGGGTTTCCGCTGCAATCGAGAACAGGATTGGTGGCGAGGTCGAGCTGATTGCCGGCCTGATGCGCTGTCATGGTGAGATTGCAGGGATTCCCCGGGACCTGCTGGATCACCCGGGTTGCAGAGACATCGCCTACCTGGGCCACGAATTTCGCGTTGCCTTCTCTTGAAGCCGAGTTCATCTCGGTCCACGCTGCTCCCTGGGAGGTGCTGACGGTTCGGGCTTGCGTGGGCGCCGAGGCGACGGAGAGCTGGAAGTCGACGGAACTTGGGCTGGTGATCAGATTGCGGTAGGAGTCAAAGACATACACAGCGCCGGTGATGCCGTTCTGCAGGTCGACGGGAAGCCGCGACGGGCGAGCGAGGAAGCTGAGCGATGCCGCGGTGGTGGAGGGAAGCACATCGAATTGGGCGGTCGCCGTGGACGATACGCTGGAGAGGATGGCGAGATAATGGCCGGCACTGGTCAGGTCGCCCGCGGCCAGTGCGATGGGCAGGCCGAGTTGCACGTCGCGCTTCAGCACCTGCGCCGGTCCGACAATGTAAAGGACCGCGTTACCGGAACCACTCGTGGGAATCGAGAAGGCGTCTCCGGCAGCGATTTTGGCTGGCACATCCAGAGCCTGCTCCTGCGCGGCCGCCGACATCGCGATGAGGCAAGAGAGTGCGAGGCCGAGGAACCATGGGCCGAAACTGCTCATTGGAACTCCCCAGAGTTGTAGGGTGCGACGACCGCACGCTCGCTGCTGACTTTCGGCGCAAGATCCTGGGGAACAGGGACAGCGAAGGCCACCGGAGTCTGCGGCAGCAGAGCGCGGTCGATATAACGATCCGCGACCCAGACGAGCTGCCCGCTCTGGTCATAGAGCGTCGCCAGTACGTGAGCGATGTTAACGATCTGCCCGCTCTGGTTGACCAGGTCGCCGCTGAAGGAGGCGTCGGGATTGGGATTCATTTTTTGGTTCTGGATTTCGATCACGGGATCGGCCGAAGCGGACACCAGGTTAGAGGTCGGGTCCATGTGAATACTGTCCACGTCGGAGAGTTCGGCGTTGGGGAACATGATGAGGAATGGCGTGACCTGCTTCGGGAGCAGCAGGTGCGATATTTTGTCGAAGGCGCACTCGCTGGCGATAGCGGAGCCGTCTTTGCGGAGAAGGGTTGCACTCACGGAAACGAAGGCCGGAACTACGTCCTCATTCAGCAGTTCGCCCAGAACCGCGACTCCGGCCGCGCGCTGGATGGGGTGCATATCAACAATCCGGACGTGCGGCGCGTCGACATCCTGCGCGCCCCAGTCGTCGCCGGGGCCACGGTAGATGACATCCCAGCGCAGATAATTGACGGGAATGACCTGCGGTGGCACGCGCGGCTCACGGACCAGCGGCCAGACGGGCGACCAGCGGCCGCCGGTTTTGACGACGTGTACATTGCGCGTATCAATGAAAGGGCCGACCACCGTCGACCAGCGGAGACGCAGTTGCACATCCGCCTCGGTCTCAGAAGCGTGCAGCGGCCGGACTTCATAGTTATCAAGGGTGGCATAAGTGCGCAGGCTGGGATAACTGCCGCGGATATCGCGGATAAACTCCTGCTCGGTAAATTGACTCCTGTTATCCAGACTGGACCAGGCGCGGCCCCAGTCCTGCCGGCCGATGGCCGCGGCAAGGTCGTCCACTGCGCCTTCGGGAGTGGACAGCGAGTGCTCCAGACCAGGGCGACTGATTCCGGCATACGCTGCCGCAGAGGGTACGGGCCACAACGTACCCACGACGATGAGCGCGACGGTGGCGGCCGCGAGAATGACAGCAAGGAAGCGCCCGCCCATCAGGAGACCATCCTTCCCGAAACGTAGTCTTCGCGGCGCTCATACGATTCGACGCCCACCGGAATGCGTCGCTCCCCGCTGGGAATGAGAACCACGAGGATCGCGAGCAGACTGCTGCCAAAGGGCAGGGTGCCCCACAGGATACCCTGCCATCGCGGCGGCATCAGCGCTGCATTGACGGGCACAGCCGGCGGCACCCCATCTTTTCCCCACACGGCGATGGTGTCGTTGTTCAGCTCATCGACCCGGCGCCACCCGGCGAAAGACAAGAGCGGATCGTAGTAGGGATCGCGCACAAACACCCATTTCAGCCCATAGTGATCGGCGTGTTCAAGGATGGCTCGCAGGGAGGCGAGACCATCTATGCCATAATACTTCGCACTGGTAAGCGGGCCGCCGCCATGTGCGGTCAGCTCTGGCAGCGTACGTCCCGAGTTCCATTCGCCATCCACGCTGCTCGCGTCTGTTAACACCGCGAGGCGGGATATCTTGTTGCCGAAGCCCAGAGTTACATAGCGGTAGTTATCGTGGCCATCGCGGTTGAGCCAGTTAGCAACGGAGTCGACGCGAAACTCCTCGGCATCCGCCGGACGGTAAGTCGACCAGGCGACAGCCAGCGCGCAGGTCGCGGTTGCGGCGATGGCCAGAACCGCCACCGCGCGCGACCGGTAACGGTCGGTGAGTTCGGCGGCCAGCAATCCCACAAACGGCAATGCAAGCAAAGTGGCCCAGTAACTGAAGCGCTCGAAGGTGAGGACCTCGAAGGCGCGTCCGAGCAGCCAGTGTCCGACGGGTGTCGTGCCGCCCAGCCCGACGAGAAACGCGACCCAGAAGCCGAATAACAGCGGACGAAGACGCGGGACCGTGGAACCGCGCAGGAAAATGAAAGGCAGCGCCAGGATGAGGGCACCGTAGGGGACAACAAAGTAGTTCAGACCCCACTGCGGGCTGAGGATGTAATTCGCGCGGCTGGGATGGGGGATGGGCGACTGCGTTACCGGGTAGTGAATGAGGGCGATCCAGAAGGGCAGCAGGACAAGCGCGACGGCTGCGCCGACGACGACGGTGATGATGAGGGTGCGGCTCAGGAAGGCGGCCGTGGAAACGCGCTCGCCGTCTCTGCGGTCGATGAGAACGAGTGCGAGGACGGGAATGGCGAAGAACACAGAGCCGAAGAGGAGGGTGGCGTGATGGGCGGCAGCGGCGGCGGTAAACAGGACGGCGCCCTTGAGGAAGGATCGCTTCTTCCCTTCCCTGATCCACTCGAACATATAGGGCAGGGCGTTGAGATAGAGCGGGGCAGCAGCAGTCGTGGCCAGCTGTCCCGCTGAATAAACAAGAAAACTCTCGGAACCGAGAAAGACGCAGGCCAAGGCCGCGAAAGAGGCCGCTCGCGCGTTCACCCACAGCAGAGCGAACCTGTACACGCCGACCACCAGGAGCAGGATGGCGACGAACTGCACCGTCATGTAAGCGAGGTCAAGGCCGGTCAGTCTGGAGACCACGGCGACCCACTGCTGAGGCAGAGGCGGATAAGTCGTTTGGGAAAATCCGGCGTACCACTTAGCGTTCCATGGATTGAACCAGTGGTGGAGATAGTGAGAGGCAAAGAAGATATGGAAGTTTGTGTCGTAGGAGTGGAGGGGCAACTCCATCAGCAGGAGGGGCAGGTGGACAGCGAACACCGCGAGGAGAATGAACCCCATGGGGATGGGCCGCGATGACGGGGCGACGGACTCAAGCCTCTGCAACGGAAAGCCTCATGAAAGACCATTGGATTCGGAAACGCAGGCTTCTGGTTGTCTGCGAAAAGCCCGCGTCCCGCTGCGCAAGGGCCAACGTTCGTTGCGGTTGATCGCATCCAACGCGTGTATTCCGTGCGATCGACTGGTGACACCTTGATTGTTCGACCTGGAAGCCTGAAATCTGTTGCTGTGATTGCGATGTTTCTGTTCCTTGCGGGAGATTGCTTTGCGCAGACGTACCAGGTGGGACCCGGCGGCTCCTCGGGCACGAAGGCGGAGCCGACCGAGGTGCAGAACCAGGGGCAGGCGAACGGCCAGCAACTGGGATGGGGATCGAATATTCAAAATGCTCGTCTGGCAGGAGCCGCTCAGGCGGCGCTGCAGCGTGGCGACCATGATCAGGCAGTGGCCTACGCGCAGCGCGCAGCGCAAGCCGCACCAGAGAACGCGCAGTTGTGGTTCCTTCTCGGATATGCGGCGCGTCTGGACGCAAAGCTGCGGCTGGCCATGGACGCTTACAATCACGGCCTGCGTCTGGAACCGTCGTCGCTCCTGGGCCTCTCCGGGCTGGCGCAAACCTATGCCCAGGCAGGACGCGCGAAGGAGGCGGAGGACCTGCTGAAGAAAGTGCTCGCGGCGGATCCAAAGCAGGTGGACGATGCGGTCGTGCTTGGGGACATGCAAATCCGGTCCGGTGATTATCAGGGCGCACTCGATACGCTGGGCACAGCCGAGCGGATGCGGCCGGGAGCGCGCGCCGAACTCCTGATGGCCATTGCCTATCAGCATGAGAACAAGCTGGACCTGTCCCACCATTACCTGGAACTGGCGAAGGCGCGGACGCCAGATAGTCCCGATGTCGAGCGATCGCTGGCGGGGTATTACCGCGAGACGCGCGATTACAAGGACGCACTCGCGGAACTGCAGTCGATACGATCGCCGCGGCCCGACGTGAAAGCGGAGATGGCCTACACCTACCAGCTCGATGGAAAGCAGGAGCAGGCCGCCAGGCTCTACGTACAGGTTGCCAACGCGATGCCACGAAACCTCGACCTGCAGCTCTCGGCGGCGGAAGCCGAAGTTGCCATGGGTGCGATGCACGATGCGCAGACATTTCTTGGGCGGGCAGCGGCGATCGATCCGAATCAATATCGGCTGCATGCGATCCGGGGAGAGATCGCGCGCATGGAGGAACGAGACAGCGACGCAGTCGGGGAGTATCAGCAGGCGCTGGCACATCTGCCTGCCGAGCCTCCGGAAGGGCCGCTGTACGGCATCCAGATGCACATGGATCTGATGGATCTCTACCGAAATCTGCATGAGGAGGACGCGGCGCAGCAACAGCTGGCAACAGCACAGAGGGCCATCGCGGCAGTCGACGAGCAGGGGCCGGAGCGGGCGTCGTTTTTGCGGCTGCGCGCTCTGATCCGCATGAACGAGGGCAATTTGAGCGGCGCGGAGAGCGATCTGAACCAGGCGCTGGCGCTCAACGCAGGCGATCGCAACAGCCTGCAGCTGGATGGCGATCTGATGATGAAGCTCGGGCACGCGAACGAAGCGATTGCCGTCTACCAGAAGATCCTCGCAGGGGATCCGAACAACCGGTACGCGTTAACGTCGGTGGGTTACGCGTATCGGGCGGCCGGGCGCGACGAGGATGCTGAGAAATCGTTCCAGCATCTGGCGCATGCCTATCCAACGCTGTATATTCCGTGGCTGGCTCTCGGCGACCTCTATACTTCACGCCACGATTACGCGAAAGCGGAGAGCGCCTACGAAAAGGGCTACGCGCTCTCGTCCGGGAACGCACTCATCGTGGCAGGCGGACTGAATGCGGACATTGAAGCGCACAAGTTCGACGCTGCCGCGGTATGGTTCCACCGCGTAACGCCGGAGATGCAGGAAGAACCCATCGTGCTGCGGGAACAGGAAAGGTATCTGACCTTTCAGGGGAACTATCAGGAGTCCGCGGTCCTGGGAGAGCGAGCCATTCGCGAGCTGCCGCGGGACAGAGATGTTGTGGTTTATCTTGGCTACGATCTGCTCTACCTCAACCGTTACGACGAATTGCTGAAGCTGGCGACCCGATACAACTCCATCCTGTCAAAAGAGCCCGACATTCCGCTGCTGGCCGGGTATGTGTACAAGCACAACGGCCAGCTGGAAGAAGCGCGGCAGGACTTCTCAGAAGCGCTGGAGCGCGATCCCAGGGCAGAGACAGCGTATGTCAATCGAGGCTATGTGCTGCACGATCTGCATCAGCCGCGGGCGGCTGCGGATGACTTCGAATCGGCGCTGAGGCTCGAACCTGACGACAGCCAGGCTCATCTGGGACTCGCTTATACCAGTCTCGACCTGCGCAAGCCGCAACTGGCGCTGCACGAGGCAGCGCTGGCCGCGAACGGAATGCCCGACAGCCAGCCGATCCACCTGATTCGGGCCACCGCCTACGGAATGCAGGGCGCGCTGGCGAAGGCGGCGAGGGAGTATCGCGCGGCGATCCGGTTTACACCAAACGACGGATCGCTGCACCTTGCGCTGGCCAACATTCTTTACACGGAACGCCAGTTCCACGAAGCGGTTGGCGAACTCGAGATCGCACAGCGGCTTTCCCCGGACAACGACATGGTGTACGCATGGCTCGCCCGTTCGTGGGCGGAGCTCAACGATCCGGCGGAAACCATGCAATACGTGCACATCGCCGAAGAGCATGCGATGCTGCGGCCCGCTGCGGCAACCACACCACCGGACAATGCATCGCAGGTATTCCTGCTGACGGGGGAAGCTCTCAGCCATCTCGGGGATCAGACCGCGGCGATGCTGCGTTTCCGCAGGGCGCTGACCATGCGTGACAGCGACCGCGTGGGAGTGCGTCTGGCGATCGCACAGACGATGGTCGCCGGCAACCGCACCCAGGAGGCAAACCGGGAGATCGCGCTTGCCATGATGGAAGCCGAAGCCGGGGAAACGCCTCCGCCCACAGGCGCGCAGATGATTCAGGCCGCCGATTTGTTCCGCCAGATGCACGATTACCAATTGTCGGAAACGTACCTCCAACGCGCAAAGGGCGCAGGCGCATCCGATACAGCAGTGCACATCGGGCTCGCCAACACGTATCTCGCTCTGGGAGACACTGCCCGGGCGCAGGGCGAACTGGCGGCGATCAGCAGTTCGCCTGACGACGGGCCGGATTACCAGTATCTGCTGGCCGAGGCGAATGTCTATCGCCAGGAACACCAAAGCACCCAGGCGCTAACAGCTTTTGCCCAGGCTTCCGATGCTGCGGGAGAAGATCAGACCGCAGAGCAGAATCTGCTGCAGGCGGGAGGCGAAGAGGGCTTACGGCTGAATCAGCGGATCAGCATGCTGGCCGACGGTTCTGTTTCGCCCATCTTCGAGGACACCTCAGTTTATGTTCTCGACTCGAAGCTGGATGCCGCCTTCGCGATTCCGCCCACCGACACTTCCCTGCTGCCGCCGCCGCGCTCGTCGCTGCAATCCGAGGGCATGGACGCATTCCACCTGCACCTGAACTACATGCCGCCGGTGAGCGGATTCTTCCAGGTGCGCAACGCCACCGGCATTATCTCGGTTCCTGCAACCAATTCCATCGTCAGCCGCGATACAACCGATTATTCCTTCAACGCAGGGGTCAACCCTACGATTCATATCGGTAACAACGTGCTCACTTTCAACAATGGCGTGCAGAAGACGGTGCGAAGGGACAGTGAATCTCCGGTCGAGATGAACCAGAACCTCTTTCGCCTTTTCACCTACATGTCAACCAGCTCTTTTTTCAACGCGATTTCGGTGGACGGGTATGTGCTGCGGGAGACCGGACCCTTTACGGAAAGCAACCTTCACTCCGACGCCTTTTCCGCCGCTGTCGATTTCCGTGTCGGAGCACCCTGGGGAAAGACAGCGCTGGTGACGGGATGGGGGGAAAACGATCAGACCTTCACGCCCGTCGCGACGGAAGACTATTTTACGTCGTCCTATATCGGGCTGGATCGGCACTTTGGCGATCACGTTGACGTGCGTGGAATCGCGGAAGATCTCCGCGCGTGGCGGACCGTGGGCGCGCGATCCGGGATTGCCCAGGTTCTGCGGCCGGCTGGGACCTTTCAATATCAGCCGACCCCGCGCTGGAGCATCCAGGCGGCGGGCGCGTGGTCGAACAACCGCGCATTTCATATCTACGACGCGGTGCAGAGCAGCCTTTCCTTATCTTATGGAATGCCGTTTCATCGCGAGTTCAGGGATGAGAGCGGAGACGTCGTCCTGCAGTATCCGATTCGTTTTTCAGCCGGAGTACAGCAGGAAGCCTTTTATAACTTCACGGGCGAGCAGAGCCAGCAGTGGAGACCTTACGTAAGCATCACCTTGTTCTGAAGGCTGGACCCCGATGAAGATTTGTCTTGTTGCCACGTTTCCTCCCAGCGGACGGCAGCTCAATGAATACGGGTACCACATCGCCCGTGAGTTGCGGAACAACCCCGACGTGGAGCTAACCATACTGGCTGACGAGCTGACTGACTACGAATTTGCGACGGATGAGAATGGCAACAGCCTGCGTGCGAACCTGCAGCCGGAGCTTCCGGATTTTAACGTAATACGCTGCTGGAATTTCAACAGTCTGAATACTCCACTGCGTTTGGCCCGCACGATACGCAGACTGAAACCCGACGTCGTGTGGTTCAATCTCGTTTTTTCCAGTTTTGCCACTCCGGACCACCCCATGGCCGCCATGGCGGGGCTGTCGGCGCCTGCCCTGGTGCGTGCCTGCGGGTTCTTCACTCACATCACGCTGCATCACGTCCTGGAGCATGTGGACTTTGCAGCAGCCGGGGTCCGCCGGGATCAGCTGTTTCGCATGGGTACCGATCTGGCGACGCGAGCCCTGCTCAAAGCCGATTCGGTCGCGGTGCTTCTTCCCGGTTACCAGCGAACGCTGACTGCGAAGTACGCCGCGCGCAACGTTCTGCTGGGAACACACGGAACCTTTGCCTCCAATCCGAGTCCGCCGGACTTCACCAGGCGTGGCAACCCGGATCTGCGCATTCTCGCCATCGGCCACTGGGGAACCTACAAGCGTCTGGAGACACTGATGGACGCCTTTCCCCTGGTGCTTCGCAATGTACCGAGCGCGAGACTGATCGTCGCCGGCGCCAACCATCACACACGCGCCGGCTACTGGGAGTCGATCCGAGCGGCCCAACCCGACCACTTACCGATCGAGTTTCGGGGTTATGTACCCGAGGAGGATATTCCCGAGTTATATCAGTCCGCGTCGGTAGTGGTTATGCCCTACGACTCAGCGACGGGCTCCAGTGGGCCGGCACACCAGGCATGCGAATACGGGGTACCCCTGGTATCCGCCGATATCGCCGATCTGCGCGAAATGGCGTGCGACGAAGACATGGCGGTCCGGTTCTACAGGACGGGCGATGCCATTGACCTGGCGGGACAACTCGTGACCATCCTCAGTTCTGCGGAGCTGCAGCGGCGGATGTCGGAGCATAACTACCGGGCAGGCGTACGAATGACGATGAGCAATGTGATTCGCAATTATCTGCGGTGGTTCGAGCTGCAGCGATGCAAGAAGCGGTTACCGGGTCGGGGAATTCACGCGCGAGGCAGGAGAGCAGGCCAACGGCAATCCGAAAGCACCGGCAACGCGGTTTCCAGCCATCCCTCCGGGCCAACGTTCGAAGGCGAATGCTGAGAAGCGGGCATCGAGGCTGCGCAAGATCCACGAGGTTCGTGAAGGTTGGCGTCCCTGCACGGCGACGGACGGGGAGTTCAGGCCGATGGCGGTTCTACCAGACCCCTTTATCGCTGCCGGTGACCTTTTGTCCTACCACGGCAGCGGTCGCAAGCCAGGGCAGGAGTCCGAGACGGGCGCTGCTCATCAGCTGGTGCCTGCGCAGAAGCCGCGTAAGCTGCGCACCGTAGAGACCAGCAGACTGAGGGAGAATGGGGATGCGAAGAAATCCCTTCGCGTAGAAGACCTTCTCTCCGCCGAAGCGTGCCGTGGCGACGACCGAGTCGGGCAGATGCAGGCCGGATCCGCGAAACTGGTTCAAATAATCGGCGACAATGACAAGGTAAGTCGCCACGCCTTCCCATATTCCTGCCGCCTGAGCAGAGCGACGCAGGTCCTCGTAGTCGATGGCGCCTCTCTCCACCAGAGCCGCGGTGTCGACGATGTCGCACAGGCGAAAGTAGAAGTGGCGATACATGCGCTGCAGCGCGGAGATCATCAGACGATCAGAGGTATGGGGCACGCGGTAGCTTGCGCCATCGAGCTCGATGCGACCCGCGCGCCGGACGACTGAAGCAGCCAGGATTCTCTGTTCGCCGGTTTGCCCCAGACGGCCCATATGGATTTCGACGGCTTCCGGAAGCCCGGGCAGCAGGAAGTTCCACTTGCGAGCGAGGCGGTCGCCCCAGCTGCGCGGGGCCAACTCAGCCAGAAAATGGCGCTTCATGAGGGCAACGACTGCTTTGGGCGCGGCGTTGGTGTACAGGTCGACGTCGCTGCCGAGATCGGGCCAGTGATCGAGAGACTTGATGACGATGGCGTCGTGTCCTGCATATTCGAGCACTGCGCAAACAGGCCCGAGAAATGACATCACGTTCGCGATACGCTCCCGTTCCCTGGTGAGCAGGCTCCCGACCCACTGACTGCGCAGCGCATCCTCACGGATGGCCATCGCGGCGGCGAGGCGTTCCATCCCCCGAATGACCACGTGATTCGAAGAAGCGAGGCCGGCCAGCTGATCCAGATCTTCGCTGCCGATGTTCAGCAGCTCGGAATCGAGCTGGCTGGTCTTCGCATTCGGCGCAAACTGCGAGAAAGCCGGCGAAAGCAGCAACCGGGAGAGAAGCAGCATGATCCTGCTGGAGGGAGCAGCGGAAGGCAGATTCGACTTCAAGGCAGACATCCTTGTGGTAGAGAGCTACTGTGGCTGCTGCTGCGGCGGCGTTTCGTCGCTCGGAGAGGTCGGCTGGGCAGACTGCGACGACTTCACCGGGGTGCCGTTGCGGTGCAGGAGTTCAATCGGAGCGTTCTGGAGGCGGCGTTCTTCGTGTTCCTGCTCGATCTTGTTTTCTGTCTCCTGGTCATTGTTGGAGGCGACGGCGGCGAGAGGATTTCCTGCGGCTCCGCTGCGCGTTGCATAGCCCACCGGGGCGTGGGCGTTGTCGGCCTGCTGTGCGCGAAGATAGAAGAGCTGTGCGGTCTCGGCGTCGCCATCGCGCTCGGCAACGTAGCCCGCGTTGTTGAGCGAGAAAGCGCTGTAAGGGTCAAGCCTGTAAGCCTGCAGGAAATCCTGCCGCGCGGTTCTCCAGTCGTTGCGATTGACGGCAGCCACGCCTCGTGCGGCCAGCATCGCCGATTGTTCCTGACTGCCGTTCAGCTGTTGCATGCGCTGCTGGAGCCGCTGGGCGTTCGCAGCCGCCATCTGGCTCACCGGATGTCCCCGCCAGCCATCGGCGGTCGTCACCACGACGTCGGGAGCGGAGCGATCGGCGGCGGCAGCATTGTAGTAGCGCAGCGCGGTGTCGTAATCGCCCATGGATTCGCTCGCCACGCCGAGGTTATTCAGAGTGAATGCGTTATGGGGATCGATCATGAGAGCGGCCTTCAGGAGGGTCTGCGCTTCGTAGCCGCGATTCTGCGTGAGCAGCGTCATGGCGTCGAAGTTGATGCGGTTGATGCGCATCTGCCGGTCCTGGAGGCTCTCCAGCGCATAGCTCATGTGCTTGCCTTCGAGCTGCTTCTCGTTGCTCTCATCGATTACGGCGCTGGTCCCCTGTTCGGCGGCAAGCTTGTAGAAGCTTTGCGCACGATCGAGCTGACCCTGCACTTCGGCGATATAACCGAGGTTGTTGAGGGTGAACGGATCGGCAGGATCGTACAGATACGCCTTGTAGAAAAGGCCCTCCGCCTTTTCATAGTCCTGTCTGCGCACGGCATCCACCCCATCGCGGTTGAGACGCTGGACGGGGGTGAGTTCGCTGCGCCTCGGGATGACAATCCTGAGATTCTGCGCGTGAGACAACGGCAGGCAGGGGAAAAGAATCGCCGCCGTGAGGAGGAGCCGTGAAAGCCGTTTACGCATCATGCGTGTTCTGCCTGCGTCGTGGCTGTGGTTCTGCCGGGTGATTCGCGAGCATACGGCTTAGATGCGCGGGATGGGCCGGTGTTTGCCAGAAGGGGAGGCGCGGCACTTCCCTCACGCGGCCAACCGGGACCGCCGCGGGTTCATCCAAACAGGTCTGAAGTCGATCCGGGCCAGGAGTGTGTGCCATGCGGCGATTCTTTCTTTCGGTTTTGCTCGCCTCCCTGGCGATCATGCCCTGCGCGTTCGCCGGCCGCGATCCGAACCATGCGGCGGCAGCCCCGGCAACCGATTCCGGTGCCTTGGGTACGCCGCCGGGCACTGGAGCGGATCTCGACGCACCGACGCCGGTGCGCGCCAGCTTCCTGCCGCCCCTGCCGGAAGCGCCCGCGGGGCGAACGACGGTAATCGGCGGCGTGATCCGCACCATCGATCCCGTGCTCGATGAAATCACGCTGAGCGTTTACGGGGGCGGCAAGCCAATGAAGATCCTCTTCGATGAGCGCACGAAGTTCTACCGCGACGGGGTGCGAACGCCGCTGGACTCGATGAGGCCGAACGATCACGCATCGGTGGAGACGCTTCTCGATGGCGACGACGTTTTTGCGGTGAGTGTGCACATGCTGTCGGGAACTCCGCAGGGCGAATGCGAAGGACAGGTACTCGCGTTCGATCCGCGCGACGGGGAGATCACGCTGCGCAACATGCTCTCCGGAGAACCGATTCGTTTGCGCGTGGAGCCGCGAACCACCTTCGCGCGCATCGGGCAGCAGGCCTTTACGTCGGCCCGGACGGGCACATCGGATCTGATGCGGGGTGCTCTGATTTCGGTGAAATTCCAATCCGATAACAAGGGCGACGGCATCGCCGACGCGATTTCGATTCTGGCTACGCCGGGCTCGGGCTTCTATTTCAGCGGCGAGGTCGCGTACCTCAACCTGCAGGCCGGGCTGATGGCGATCACCGATCCGCGCAGTGGAAAGAGCTACACAATCGAATTCGATCCGGCTGCCTTTCCGGCCAGCCAGCGTCTGCGCGTTGGCTCGCGTGTTGGCGCGATGGCGAGCTTTAACGGGCGGCGCTACGTCGCCAGCAAACTCGACATGTACTGATCCCGCGCGGGGATCTCCTTGTGTCAGCTGCCGTCGGGATAGCCGCCGCGGTGCAGGACCATGGGATAGTGCGGCAGGGTCAGGGATTGCGGCAGCTGCGCGCGCCAGCATTCCGGATGCGGTGCGAGTCCCCGGTAGAGGGGTGAGTGTCCCAGCGTACCGTCAGCCACCAGCGGCTCGAGCGCTTTGCGGAGCGTCTCAAGAGCAGGGTTGCCGTAACGCTCCATCCAGCGGTGCTCGATCTCGGCCAGCAGTTTCGACGCAGCATCCTGCACGATGATCCCTTTCGGCGTCAGGCGCACAACTTTGAAGGGGCTGCCCTGGGCGGGCGCCTGAACCTTCACGCAGCCGCGTTTGGTGAGGAAGCCCAACGCCATGGCGATCGCTTCCCTGGAGACGCCGCTGCGTTCGGGTAATTCGCGGACGGCGGTGCCCGCGTCGTCGATCACGCGGAGAATGTTGGCGCATATGGCAAGCGATACGGCGGAGTCGCGCTCGAACTCCAGAGCAAAGGCCAGCAGCACGCGAGCCAGCAGCGCGGGCAGGGGCAGACTGGCGAGATCGGATCGAGCGGCTTCGGCCTTCTGTGGCTTCGGCGCTTCGCTCACCAGACCGTACTTCAGGATCGGCATACAATCCGGCAGATATGGACTCTGGTGGCCCACCATAACGGCAAGGGCCGCGCGGAGCTGGCCGATGGCTTTCTTGCCGAACCGTTCGCGCCAGCGTGCCTCGATCTCCGGAAGCACCGCCTGCCAGACCTCGTGTACGAACCGGCCCCTGGCGGTGGCGCGGACCAGCAGCGAAGATGGCGGCGGCTTGGGCCGGTCATCCCCGGGACTCGGCTCGAAACAGATGTATCCCCAGCGGCGCATGCCATCCCAGTTTGTTTTGGTGCGGGCCAGGCGCTCGACTTCGCGCGCGGTAATTCCCTGCTCCGGCACCCAGCGCATACAGTTGAACCACATCGCCATCGAGGTGAGCCACAGGCCCCGAGCCGCGGATTTTCCGTGCCGCGTCGTGCGATGTGGAATCCGCCGTTCTGACTCGTTGTCGGCTTCGATGGTGAAGGCAACCAGCGCGAAGGAGAGCAGAGTGGGGAGCGGGAGGCGGCTGGGCATGGAAGCATCATGCCATGACGCTGTCCACCTACCGGAGAAACAGCGACGCCGCCCGAAGGCGGCGTCTGATACAGCTCGTTGACCGGATCGAATCAAAGGGTGGATTCGATCTCGAAGCCCCAGGCTTCCAGCAGCGACTCAGGGATGTACTTCGAGTTCCGATTGCGGCGAGCCCACTCGCGCAACCGTGTGGAACGGACATACTGATCCGGAGTGAGCTTGAACTCCTTGACCACCTGTTCAAAGGAAGTCACGGTCGGCACGACCGGGCCGATGGGCTCCGGCTTGCCCCAGTTGGGATTGCCACGACGCTTTGCCATGTATGATTTACCCTCTGCTATTGAAAGTGACGTACGGAAAGTCCGGAGGCCCTGGTACAGACCCGCTCGGGAAGTCACAAACCTTACTATTCTAGGGATTTTTTCTATGAAAATCAAGAGGAAACGCCCCAAAGGCGGGAGGGTACCCTAAATCTAACCACCCCGCTATCAGTTAGATGTGAAAACAAGGTGAAGGACGCGACTTCTGTTCGGCCACGGCCGGGAAGCTGTTCGGGCGACCCCCGGAGCCTCCGAAAACCTCCCGTGCCGGCACTCAGGTATCCTCAAAAAAATGACTGGAGGAACAGGATTTGTTGACGAGTTTTGAGCGGGCCCGTCCCGCGGCCGCGCTGTTCGCCAGGGTCGCTCTCGGCGCCATCATGCTGGCACACGGCTGGAGCAAAGTCATTCCCCGTGGATCGCTGTACAACTTCGCCCATTTCGTCTCTCACCTGGGACTTCCGTACTGGCTGGGATATGTGGCAGCGTTCACGGAGTTCTTCGGCGGCATCGCTTTGATCCTGGGGCTGCTCACTCCGGTCGCGGCCTGCGCGGTCGCCATCGAAATGGTTGTCGCGATCACGAAGATCCACCTGCGCCACGGGCTCGTCGGCCCTCAGGGATACGAGTTCCCGCTGAGCGTGCTGGCGCTGGCGCTGCTGCTGGTGGCCGACGGCCCCGGCTATCTGGCGCTGGACCGGATGGTTTTCCACGGCGGCCGCTAAATCAGCCTGCCAGGTTTTCCAGCAACTCCGCCGCGCTTACGACGGTGCCGCGGCGCGGAAAGAACTTCTCGATTAGGACGCGATGGACGTCGGCGTCCTGATCGGCGCAGCAATCGCCGATCACGATCACGCGATAATCGGCATCGACGGCATCGAGGAGCGTCGACAGCACCACGCCGCTGGTGGCGATCCCGAAGAGCACCAGAGTGTCCAGATCCTTTGAACGCAGGATCATCTCCAGATCGGTACCGGTGAAGGCGCTGATGCGGTGCTTGGTAATGACAATGTCGTCCCCTGCGGGGGCGACCGAGGGATGGATCTTCCCGGCGTCGCTCTGGAAGAGCTTCTGGCGCTCCGGTGAGTTACGGATAGCCTCGAAGAGCGCGTTGCGCGGATTGATCTCCGGCACCCCGGGACGAAACCCCACCTGAATATGGATGACCGTTGCGCCGCATTCCCGGCAGCGCTGCAGCACCTCTGCCACGCGGGTCATGAGCGGCTGCTCCTGATCTGCTGTGTAGATGCGGACGATCGCCGCCTGCAAATCCATGCTGAGGATGGCCGTGCGCGCCGGGTTGAGCGACGGTTGGAGGGGCATCGTCCGCCTGCTTACTCCGGCTTATCCAGCGAGAACTGATATGCGATGATCTTCTTCAGTTGCTCGTAGGGGACGGCGAGCATCGGCACGCCACGGCCATCGATGAAGAGCATCGGCGTTTCGTCGACATTGAGATCGTGCCCCAGGCGCAGCGATGCGTCCACCAGGTCTCTTCCCGTCGGCGAGTCGGCGCAGGCTGCAATCTTGTCGGGATCGGCGCCGGCGGCGATGGTGGCGTTGCGCAGCGCCAGATCCGCACCCTGGCCGGCTAGATCGTTTTGCGCGTCGAAGACCGAGCTGGCGTATTTGAAGAACGCCTGATTGCTTCCCTGCTGCGCGACACAGGCGCCCCAGGTGGCCGCTTTATAGGCGGCGGGGTGGATATTCACGAGCGGGAAATTCTCGAAGACGTAGCGTGCCTGGGGGAAGTCCTGCACCAGCCTTTCGGCCGTAGACTGCGCTTCTTTGCAGTGAGGACATTCGAAGTCGGCGAACTCCACCAGCTCGAACTGCTTTCCGGCGGCGCCGCGCGACGGGCCATCGGCGCGCTGTTGCAGCACCCGGTAGTTGTTCTCATAAGGGCGAGGACCGAAATCGAGAACGGTGTCCTGGGCGATCAGGTGCTTGCCGTCCGGTGTAACAAAAAAAGTGAGCGTCGCAGTCTGCTGCTGCGCCTGCTTTTCCGCGACGAGAATGGTCACCTTGCTGACGCCGGGTGCGCTGGTTTTCTGGATGCCGAAGATCTCCCACACGCGGTCAGGATCGTAGCCCCACGAGGTCCTGAGGAAGGCCTCCACTTCGGCCTTCGTGGGCGACGCGGCATTGAAGTTCTCCGGGAGGGCGAGCGGAAACCGCGGCTCCGCAGATGCGGCCGGGCCAGGAACCGGAGATTCCTGGGGTGCAGGCGCGGACGGCGTTTCCGACTGGGCAAGACCCAGGGCTGAACTGAGAGCAAGCGCGAGAATCGCACCGGAGCGTGTAAAACGAGGCATTCTCATCCTTTCGGGGAAATCGTTAAACCTGAGCTTTAGCAGCGATGGGGAACCGGCGTCCCATTCCGAAGGCCTTGGGCGTGACTTTGAGCACCAGGGCCGCCTGCTGCCGCTTGTATTCGCTGCGTTCTACCATTTTGACGACGGAGCGCACGGTTTCGAGATCGATCCCGCGCTCCGCCGCGATCTTCTCCGGCGTCTCGTAGTGCTCGACGTAGGCTTCGAGGATCGGATCGAGAATATCGTACGGCAGCAAAGAATCGGTGTCCTTCTGTCCGGGACGCAGTTCAGCGGAAGGCGGCTTTTCCAGAATCGCCATCGGGATCACTTCCCTCTCGTGGTTCACGCGGCGGCACAGCTCGTAGACGCGGGTTTTGAAGACGTCCCCGATCACCGCCAGCGCGCCCACCATGTCACCGTACAGCGTGCAGTAGCCGGTGGACATTTCGCTCTTGTTTCCGGTGGTCAAAACGAGCGCATTGAACTTGTTGGAAAACGCCATCAGCAGCGTGCCGCGGATGCGCGACTGCAGGTTCTCTTCGGTGATATCGGGCTCCCGGCCGTCAAAGACCGGATGGAGAGCACGGTTGAACGCCGCAAAGGTTTCGTCGATGCGAATCGTTTCGTAGCGTATGCCGAGGTTCTTCGCCAGCTGGCGGCTGTCGTCGATCGAGCCCTGCGAAGAATAGGGGCTGGGCATGCCGAGGGTGGTGACGTTTTCGGCTCCCAGCGCCCGGACCGCAATCACGGCCACCAGCGCCGAATCGATGCCTCCGCTGAGGGCTATGACGGCTCGTGAGAATCCACATTTGCGGACGTAGTCCCGCGTGCCGAGCGTCAGGGCGTCGAGCATGGCTTCATCCTCGTCCGCAGTTGGTTCGCGCACATCTCCGGTGAGCGCGTCCAGGTCGGCAAAGACCAGGTCTTCTGCGAAGCTTTTTGCCTGCGCGATGACGTTGCCGCCCGGATCGAGGACGAGACTTGATCCATCGAAGACAAGGCTGTCGTTGCCTCCGATCTGGTTCACCATGACCACCGGAGCGCGATGCCGTATTGCGATGGCAGCCAGCATCTCGCGGCGCAGCCCGCGTTTGCCGTGCCACCAGGGGGAAGCGGAGATATTGAAGATGATCGAGGCCCCCTGCTTCATCAGCTCTTCGACGGGGTCGACCGAGTAGAGGCGGTTTTCCCAGAAACTTTTGTCGTTCCAGGTGTCTTCGCAGATCGTGAGGGCCATCGCCTGGCCGTCGAAGCGGCAGATGCGCTGGCGAAGGGCCGGAGCAAAATAGCGCTGCTCGTCGAAGACGTCGTAATAGGGCAACAGCATCTTCGACTGGACGAACTCGACGCGCCCGTGACGGACCAGCGCTGCCGAATTCATGACATGCTTGCCGCTCCCGTGCTCCGCCGCGGTCACATAGCCTGCGATCACCGCAATGGGGTCTTTGGCGAAAGCGCGGGCGACTTCGCAAATCGCCTCGCCACAGCGCGCGACGAACGCGGGCTTCTCCAGCAGATCGGCCGGGGGATAACCGCAGATCGCCAGCTCGGGAAAGAGCACCGTATCGGCGCCGCCCTGCTGTGCGCGGCGGGCAAATTCGATGATTTTTGCGGTATTGCCGCTGAAATCGCCGATGGTGGGGTTGATCTGCGCCAGCGCGATCTTCACAGGTTCAGTGTAGCAACGGGCGAGCCGACGGCCCTCCGCTTACACGTCCGGAAGGACCAGCGCATCCAGATCCAGGAACTGCCGCAGCACTTCGTCGCGGGACTGCTGCATCTCCTCCATGGTGCCGAAGAATTCGGCTCGGCCCTGGTGCAGGAAAAGCACGCGGTCGGCGAGGCGCTCGGCAAAGCGCATGTCGTGCGTGACCACCACGCTGGTCAGGTGCAGCTGCTTCTTGAGCTTCTGAATCAGGTCACCCAGCAGGCGTGCTATCAGCGGGTCGACCATGGTGGTGGGCTCATCGTAAAGAATGGCCTCCGGTTCCGCGGCAAGAGCGCGCGCAATGGCTACCGAACGCTTCATACCGGTGGAAAGATCGGAAGGCAGCAGATCGATCATCTCCGCTACACCAACCATCTCCAGCAGGCCCCGCACGATCTGCTGAATCTGGTCTTCGGAGAGGCCCCGGCCCTCGCGCAGGGGAAAGGCGACGTTCTCGCCAACGGTGAGCGAATCGAAGAGCGCCCCATTCTGGAAGACCATCGTGACCTTGCGGCGCACCGCCTGCATCTGTTCTTCGTTGAATGTGGTGATATCTTCGCCGGCAACGAGGATACGGCCGGCGTCGGGTTTGAGGAAGCCCATGATGTGCTGGAGGGAGACGGATTTTCCCACTCCGGAGCGGCCCAGGATGCACAGAGTCTCTCCAGGCAGCACATAAAAGCTGATGTCCCTGAGCACGTCAAGGCTGCCGAAGGATTTGGAGACATTCTCGAAGGCGATGTACGCCTCGCGGTCCTGGTGACCGTTGTTTCCGCCTTTGACCTCGATGGGAACGTCCGGGGGAAAGCTCACGCGGTTCTGGCCTTTCGACGGCGCCTGCCACCAGCTTATTGGATGACTCGTTTTTGCTCCAGGGGCAGGGCGGCGCCGGCTGCACCGAGAGCCGCGTAATCCCCGGGAGTATTGACATTCCGGAACCAGACAGCAGGCGGCCCCAGGGGCCGTTCGGAGGAAACGGATGCGGCGATGCACTCGACGTCGAAGGCGTCGATTGTCTCGCCGAGCGCGCACGCCGATGAGCTGACCGCATCCATGACCTTGCACCGTCCCGCTGCCAGGGATGCGCGCAGACCCTCCAGCAGCCGGCAACTGTAGACCGCGCAGAGTGGCTGGAGTCGACCGCGGCAGCGAGGGATCGTGGCAACCGCCTGGCTCCTCTCGGCGCGCTCCGCCAGCCAGCGGAGAAATTCCGGCGGCATCGCGGGCAGATCGACCGGTACGAAAAGATTCAGCTCGGATCCCGACAACGCGAGAGCTGCTTCAAGCCCGCCAAGAGGACCGGCGCCGGGAAAATTGTCGGGCACAACAGCGGCAAAGCGAGTGAGATCGGAGCGCGTGCCGCAGATCCGAGGGGCGAAACCAGGGCTGCACAGCATGCCCAGCATATGCTGCACCAGCGGCCGGCCGTGGAGTTCGAGCAGCGCCTTGTCGCGGCCCATCCGCGTGCTCTGCCCGCCGGCGAGGACGAAGGCGTTCACCCGGTGCTGCCCGGGCTATGGGTGCGGATGAGCTCGGCCGCAGCGGCGGGATCGGCGACTTCGACGATCAGCTCGCCGTAGCGCTCGTTGCGCAGATCGATGACGATGGTTTTGTCCGGATTATGAACGTCCCAGAAAATCCGCTTCCCCTGCTGATAGAAGGTGCCCGCATGAAGAACGCCGGGAATATCCGTGCCGATGAGTTTGAGGCCGTGCCACCATCCGCGGGCGATTTTCGGATCGACGCGGACGCCGGCGATGTGCTGCAGCGGAACTTCGAGTGTACTCTTCAGCGACCAGAACTGGTCGGCGCCGCGCACGTGCAGCACCAGGTTGCCTTCCTTCACCTCAAGATCGACCATCTGTCACCTCGTCGGGGACCGGCTCATTCTAAATGGCCACTCGTTACGGCTTCGTGCACGCAGCAAATACAGCAGAGTCCCCACCACACCAATCGCCAGCGCGTAAGCCAGGTAGCGCAGTGCCTCGGGGCGCGAGATCAGCATGAAGAGAAATCCCACCAGGGCCAGCAGCGGCGGGAGGGGATAAAGCCAGATGCGGAAGGGGCGAGGGAGGTCCGGCCGCCGGAACCTGAGGATGATCACCCCGACCTGCTGCAGCAAATACTGCAGGACGATGCGAATGACGACGAGCGCCGCGATCACCTGCGCCAGACGGAAGAAACAGAAAACCGCGGCGACCACGCCGAGCGCGACGAGCGAGAAGTCGGGAAAATTCCGCTTCCTGTGAAGGTGGCCGAAGATTCTGAAATAGTTGTCGTCCAGCGCCGCCGCGTAGGGCACGCGCGAATAGGCCATGAGCAGCGCGAAGACCGAGGAGAAAGCCGCCCACATGATGAGGCAGGCGATGACGATGGCCCAGGCCGGGCCCAGGGTGCGGGCGACCATCTCGGCCACTATGGTACGGGCGCCCTGCTGCATGTCGTGGGCGGGAATCACGGCCAAAACGCTGATGTTCATGGCGATGTACAGCGCCGCAACAGCAGCGATGGAAATCAGAACAGCGCGGGGGATGGTGCGGCCGGGATCGCGGATTTCACCGCCGAGGAAACAGACGTTGTAGTAGCCCCAGTAGTCGTATGTGGCAATGAGGGTTGCTGAACCCAAACCCGCAAAGAACGCCGGCGAAAAGGCAAGGGCGTGCGGCGGCAGGCGCAGCAGGGCGGGGTGGAAATGCGTAAATCCGGCGATGATGACGATCGCCACTGCGGCCATCACACCGGCCCACAGAACCCAGGCCGTGCGCAGGATGGCGCGAATATCGCGGTACAGGAGTCCGACCATGAGCGCACAGGCGCCGGCGGCGAAGACGCTGGTCCAGTGCGGGCCTGCCGGCCACGCGGTGAAGAGCGGGGCGCGCAGGGGAGGAAGGAGGAAGGCGGCAAACTCGGCAAACCCGATGCAGCCGGAGGCAATGGACAGAGGCGCGCTGAAACCAAGCTGAAAGATGTAAAGGAAGGAAATCAGGCGGCCGGCGCCCTCCCGTCCGTAGATTTCGCGCAGAAAAGCATAGGAGCCGCCGGCTTCGGGCATCGCCGCGCCGAGCTCGGCCCAGACCAGACCGTCGCAAACGGCGATGCCGGCGCCGAGGATCCAGCCCAGCAGCGCCTGCGATCCTCCCATCGCCACGACAATCAGGGGCAGGGTAATGAACGGGCCGACGCCGATCATCTCCATCATGTTGAGCGTGACCGCGCTGGCCAGGCCGATGCGCCGCTCCAGATGCGGGGATCCGGGCGCGCCCGCAATCGGTGCGCCGGACTGCGGATGCAGCTGGCCGGCAGTTCCGTGAGCCGGCGGCACGGGCGGAATCGAACCGGATGCCATGTCCTGCCTTTGTATCAAATCGCATCGCGGTTACACTGGCAATTCAGGTCTCATGGAGCTACCGTTCCCACCTCATCTCCGCACCCTCCGCAACGCGCTGGCTCTGGCCGTGGTTTGTGTGTTCACAGCGGCCGATTCGCAGGTGGTTCCGTGGCGTGTGCAGATGGCGGCCTCGCCCGACGCGCAAACCCTGCCCGCTGATCGCGGCGCGGCCGGGCTGGCGCAGACGCTGCGCAAGCTCAACACCTGGGCGAGCCTGATGTTCATCGTGGCCCATCCCGACGACGAAGACGGCGGCATGATGGCGTACGAGTCGCGCGGCATGGGAGCGCGGACGGCGATCATGTCCCTCACGCGCGGCGAAGGCGGCCAGAATGCGATGTCCAGCGAGAGCTACGACGCGCTGGGCCTGATCCGCACCAACGAACTGCTGCTCGCCGATCAGTATTCCGGGTCCGAGCAGTACTTCGCGACCGTCGCGGACTACGGCTTCTCGAAGACCCGGGAAGAAGCGATGCGGCTCTGGGGCCACGATCGCGTGCTGTGCGATGTGGTGCGCGCCGTGCGCATGTATCACCCGCTCGTGCTGGCGTCGACGTTCACCGGAAACATCACCGACGGACACGGGCAACATCAGGTGTCGGGAGAGGTGAATCAGGAAGCGTTCACGGCGGCGGGCGATCCGACGGTTTGTCCTGACCAGATTGCGGCGGGATTGCGGCCGTGGTCGCCGCTGAAGGTCTATGCGCGGGTTCCGTTCTTTGCCCCGAGCAGCAAGGGCATCTTCGACTACGCCACGAACAAATGGTCGCCAGTGCGCTTCTACGACTACGTGACGAAGCAGTGGAGCGACACTTTCCCGTCGACGACGCTGGAGATCCCGGAAGGAACCTGGGATCCGATTCTGGGGGAAAGCTATCTGCAGATGGCGCGAACCGGATGGGGCGAGCAGAAATCGCAAAACGGCGGAGGGACGCTGCCTTTGTCCGGTCCGTTCAGCGTTGGCTATCACCTTTACGGTTCGTCGGTGAAGACGCCGGACAAGGAAAATTCTTTCTTCGACGGCATCGATACTTCCCTGGCCGGGATCGCGTCGCTGGCCCATTCCGGCAACACGGCGCCGCTGGTGACCGGGCTGAACGAGATCCAGCAGCAGGTGAGCCAGGCGCTCGCCAGCGATCTGGCCGCGCATCCGGAGCGGATTGCGCCCGAGCTGGCTTCCGGCTACAAGCTCACGCGGCAGCTGATCGAGTGGGTTCAGAGCAGCGGGCTGAGCGCGAATGACAAAGCCAACATCGACCACGAGCTGAACATCAAGCTGGCGCAGTTCAACACCGCGCTGGCGCAGGCGCTTGGCCTCGACGTCAGCGCGCTGGTGATGCCGCGCACCGCGACCGGCGCCAATCCCTTTCCATCCCTGAGCCCCGAGGAGACGCAAACAACCGTTACGCCCGGAGCGCAGATCGACGTGCGCGTCCACGTGAGCGCAGCGCCGTTCTGGGGACCGTCGCCGGACGGGCTGCAGCTGGCGCGGACCTGGCTCGATCAGCCCGACGGCAGCAAGTGGCAGATCACGCGGATCGGCGCGCCCGGACTCGACACGGTGAGCAGCAACGCGGGCGATGCGATCTTCCGGGTCTACGTGCCGCGCGAATCCCCGGTCACGCGACCCTATTTCACGCGGCCGAATACCGAGCAGCCGTACTACAACATCACCGATCCGCGCTGGCTCGATCTGCCGTTTGCGCCGTATCCACTCGCCGGATGGGCGGAATTCCGGTATCTGGGCGTGCCGATTCGCGTGGGCGAGGTCGTGCAGACGGTGCATCGCGTGCACGGAATCGGCGGCGTGTATCAGCCGCTGGCCGTTGTGCCGCAGCTCTCCGTGAATCTGGCGTCGGCAGCGGGCGTTGCGCCGCTGGGCACGACGACGATTGCCTTCCCGGTGACGCTGAACAACGAGCAGCAGGACGATGCGGACGGAACGCTGCAGCTGAAGCTGCCCGCAGGCTGGACGGCAGATCCGGCGGAAGAGCGGTTCCATCTCGGTCCGGAGAGCGGCGAGGAGATTCACTTCACGCTGCATCCGAATCGGCTGGCGAACCAGAGCTACGAGATCAGCGCGGTCGCTCAGAGCGGCAACGATCCGTTCAGCGAAGGCTTCATCACGGCGGGTTATCCAGGACTGCGTCCTTATTACCTGTACCGGCCCTCGACGTATCGGCTGCGCGGCGTGGATGTGAAGGCGCCGGCGAACCTGAAGATCGGTTACATCATGGGAACGGGCGACGACGTTCCTGAAGATCTGGCGGAGATCGGCATTCACGCGCATCTGCTCTCGCCGGGCGAGCTGCTGCAGGGCGATCTTTCCGGATATGACGCGATCGTTGTGGGAATCCGCGCTTATTCGTCACGGTCCGACCTGAATGCAGCCACAGAGCGACTTTTCGATTACGTTCGCAAGGGCGGAACGCTGGTGGTGCAGTATCAGAGCACCCAGTTCCCTGCTCCCTATCCGGTGACGCTGGGCGGCAGTCCGGAAAAAGTCGTGGACGAGCAGGCGCCGGTGACGCTGCTCGATCCCACGGCCGGCGTTTTCACCTGGCCGAATCGCATCACCTCGGCCGATTTCGACGGCTGGGTGGAAGAGCGTGGGCATTCGTTCCTCGGTTCGTGGTCGGCCGAGTACACGCCGCTGACCGAGGTGCACGACCCTGGGCAGGATCCGCAGAAAGGAGGACTGCTCGAGGCCCATTATGGGAAAGGGACCTACTTCTATCTGGCCTATGCGGTCTACCGGCAGCTGCCCGAGGCGGTTCCGGGGGCGTATCGACTGCTGGCGAATCTGGTTGCGGCGGGAAAGAATCCCGACTCTCCAAAAGCGGCGCCGGCGGTTCCCTGATACCCCCCTCCCCCCTCCCCCCCAGGCTCTGATCTTTTCTTTTCAAATTGATGGAGGGTAATCGGTCCTGGGTATTACCCTCCACTGTCCCGCTCTCCGAGACATCGGTCATTCCGCACGGGCGGGAAGGCCGGGTTGACCAAAAATGCGAAAGGGGATTGTGCGCCGGAGCGGACAATCCCCACTGTGACAATTTTGCGATGAGCGAAGGCCGGGGAGCAAGGGAAATCGCGAGCGGTGACGGTACTGAAGTACCTGGGTTGGCGGCTCAGGAATCTGCCTTACGCATCGACGAGAATGAGGCGGGGAGCGCGATCCGGGGTCCTGCACGGCAAGAAGCGCGTTCGCCCAGGGTCCAGGAGGAGGGGTGAGGCAACCGCGTTGGACTTCGTGTAACCTATTGACTCTTCATTGAGTTTCATTGAACTTCGTCCAGCCCTTTTCCCCGAACATTTACCTCATATTCTCCGGACGTTCACAATCGCCTGCGACGATGCCCAATGGGTCGCTACGGCCGGTTCGGCGGGTGTTGCACGCTCGGCGAGGGTTTATTGGCGACCTGATTACGGGGCCCGGAATTCCCCTCGTCGGCTTCATCTTTCACGCACTTCCAACTTCTGAGAGGCTCAATGAAGAACAGATTGAAGGCGCTCGCCACTCTGGCGCTGTCGGCGGCGGTTGCCACCGGCTTTGCGCAGTCCACGGCCAGCTCCCCCAGCACGGAAAAGCACGTTCATCGGAGGCACGTCGAACCGAAGGGACCGTCGCTGCAGGAACAGATTGAAGAGCTGCGGCAGCAGGAACAGTCGGATCGCGGGCAGATCGACAACCTGAAACAGCAGCTCTCCGACCGCGACGCACAGCTGCAGCAGGCGCAGGCGGCCGCGCAGCAGGCGCAGTCGGCAGCTCAGGCCGCACAACAGGCGGCGCAACAACAGGCGGCCACCCTCTCGGCGACTTCGGAATCGGTCTCCAGCCTGCAGAGCTCGGTCAGCGACCTGAAGCAGAACAGCGTTTCGCTGGCGGCGACGATCCAGAGCGAACAGGCGAACGTGAAGAAGATGGTCGAGAACCCGGACGCCCTTCACTACAAGGGGATCACGATCTCGCCGGCGGGAAGCTTCATTGAAGCGGCAACCGTCTACCGCAGCTCAGCCACCGGCGGCGGCATCAACACGGCGCTGACCGGTATCCCGCTGCAGGACTCCGGGCAGGCGCAGACGAGCGAATTCTTCGGGTCCGGCCGTCAGTCCCGCATCGCCATCAAAGCCGAAGGCAAGCTGCCGGACGCGACCATGACCGCGTATTACGAGATGGACTGGCTCGGCGCTGGTACTACTTCGAACAACAACCAATCCAACAGCTACGTCGTTCGCCAGCGCCAGCTCTGGGCGCGCGCGGCCTTCAACAGCGGCTGGAATATCAGCGGCGGGCAGATGTGGTCCCTCACCACGGAAACCACGCATGGCCTGGATAACGGAACGGAAATTCTCCCCGGCACCATCGACCCGCAGTACACCGCAGGGTATGTGTGGAACCGGCAGTACGGCTTCCGTGTGGCCAAGGACTGGGGCAACAGGGTCTGGCTCGGCTTCTCCGTCGAGAACGACCAAGCCCTTCCCGGCGGGAGCTCGCCGACCAACCAGTTCCTGGGCTCCGCTGGTGTCGGCGGCGGCCTCTATGACAACCAGGCCAACTATTCCTATAACGAGGCTCCGGAGTTGGTTGCCAAGATGGCCTTCGAGCCGGGCTGGGGACACTGGGAAGTTTTCGGCGTGGGGCGGTTCTTCCGGAACCGCGTTTATCCCAATGCAACCGCGACGCCGGCCAGCTCCGCTGGAGCGTATAACGACGAGGTTACCGGCGGCGGCATCGGCGCCGGCTTCCGCGCACCGATCGGCAGCAAGGCCGTGATGTTCGGGCTGAAGGGCCTGTACGGCGACGGCACGGGCCGCATGGGCGATGCGACCATCGCGGATATCACTTTCCGCTCGGATGGAACCATCTCTGTGCTGCACACCACCTCGGCACTGAGCACCCTGGAATTCAACCCCGGCAAGCGCCTTAACATCTACCTGAACTATGGCGGCGATTACGTGGGCCGCGATATTCAGAATGGCGGCAAATCGGGCTACGGCCTCTACACCGCCAACATGACGGGTTGCACGACGGAAGGTCTCCCGGGCGGCAACTATAGTCCCGCCAGCACCGGCACCTGCTCGGGTAACAACAAGGACGTGCAGGAAGCCACTTCAGGCTTCTGGTACAACTTTTACAACGGTCCCAAGGGCCGGTTCCGCATGGGCCTGCAGTACAGCTACATCGTGCGCAACCTGTGGTCCGGCAACGGCGGCACTACCAATCCTGGCGGCAACGCCGAGGGAACCGACAACGTCTTCGAAACCTCGATGCGTTACTACGTTCCGTAGTCCGAACCAACGGCACAACGAAAGGACCCGCTGCGGCGGGTCCTTTTTCTTTCTGTGTGCTTTGGCCCTGGCGAGAGACTCCGGGACTACGGGGCCGCGTCGAACGCGAAGGCCTGGCGGAGGAAACCGGGGGCGGCGCCCTTGTCCTTGCCCCAGGTCCAGTACATGGCGACGTAGGCGTAGTTCTCGGTCTGGCCGGCGACGGAGTGTCCGTAGCAGAAGAGGAACTGCTGGTTGGGATTGTGTTTGAAGTGGTAGTAGCCGCCGAGGTCGAGGAGGGTGGAGGCCTGGGTCTGCGGGGCGGCGACGCCTTCCTTGCCGTGGGAGAAGACCTCGCCGCCGAACTCGAGGCGATCGCCGGGAAAGGTGTACTTGAGCAGGAAGCCGCCGTAGGGAAAATCGCGGTAGCCGGTCTGGGGGACGACCGTTTCGCCGGCGCCGCCGTCGAGGAGCCAGGGGCCGATGTTCTTCTGCAGCCAGACGGGGAGGCGGTACCAGACTTTGCCGATGCCGAGCCCCTTGTCGTAGTTGCCGGTGGGCATTTCGAACATGGTGAAGCTGCCGATCTGGGGAAAGTGTGGCGACTCCCTGATCCAAGCGAGCTTCACGCCGAGTTCCATGTCGGTGAGGCCGAATTCTGTGGGTCCTGTGCCGCCGGGAAGGTAGACAGGGTTGTTGGAGGGAGCAATCACTCCCCAAGGGAGGATGGCGTGCAACTGAACGCGCGGAATGGCGC
>DATJNE010000052.1:0-39186 GCA_035508305.1 Acidobacteriaceae bacterium
CCCACGCCGAAACGCGTGGGCTCTTCCGCAGTGAACTGAATCAGCTCAATCGAGCGTTGGGGCTGAAAGCCGCTTTGCTGCAGGGCTCGAATCGCCTCGAGGCCGCCCAGCACACCCACGACCCCGTCGAATTTTCCCGCATGGGGAATGGCATCGATGTGCGATCCGGTGGCGACTGCCGGCAAGTCCAGCTGCGAGCCGGCCCAGCGAAAGAAGGTGTTGCCCACGGCGTCGACGCGCGTTGCGAGGCCCGCGTCGGAGCATCGCTTCTTGAGCCAGGCCCGGGCCTGCAGATCCTGCCGGGTGAAGACGACCCGCGTCACGGCTGGCGGATCCGCCTCCGAGAAGGCGGCGAGCGCGTCGATCTCCTTCTCCAGTCGTTCCGCGTCCACGTCGATCTTCATGCTCACCTCAGCGGGTGCCGGTTCCAGTCTTTGTAGATGAGATATTTCGCCGGGCTCCTGCCGATGGCGCCAAACCATTGCGGGCAGTAAGGCGCCATCCAGATAAAATCGCCGGCTGTGACGGGGTGCCAGTCATCATCCAGCCGGTAGATTCCGCCGCCTTCGAGCATGAGCAGCCCGTGTTCCATCACGTGAATCTCCACCATGCTCAGTGCCGCACCCGGCTGATACGTCATCGTATTCACGGCAAAGTCGAAGGCCATCGTGTCCGGCAGCAGCGACCGCACCTGCAAACTGGAATCCCCCATCAGGGCCTGACTGGTCGCATCGTTCTCGTGTCCCACGAGGAACTCGGGCGCAGGTATTCCCTTCACTTCGCGATAGGGCTGCTCGATCACCGCGGCGCGCGCCTTCTCTATCGCCGAGACGCGCTGCTCCACGCCCTGCGGGATGTACGCGAACCCGCCCTTCCCCAGCGCGTGCTTGTGCGTGCCGGCATCGACGGCCACAGCGCCGTCGAGCACATAAATGAATCGCTGCCCAAGCGCGGCGCCCAGCACGCCGCCGGCCTCGAATTCCACCGTGTACTGCGTGAAAGCGGCTCCCAGCGCGGGCGAGACGTGGACGATCACAGCCGCCTTCGTCGTCCCCGGGATCTGCGTGCGAATAAAAGTATCCGGGGTGTGGAGCAAATAACTCTTCCGCCGTCTGCTGCGCGTTTGTCCCAGATGCGGGACCCCGTTCGACATTCTTTCAGTCCCCTTTCCCCTGCAGGTCAGCAGCGAGCTCCTCCAGAAAGCAGAGACCGGTGTGGATCGCCGCTGCGACGTCGTCCTCGGCAACGCTTTCGTCCGGGTGATGGCTGATCCCGCCGGGATTCCGCAGGAACACCATCGCCGCCGGTACGTGCGGAGCGATCACCATGGCGTCGTGGCCCGCCCCCCCCGTCATCCGAATTGTCGAATAACCGGCGCGGGAGGCAGCGCGTTCCGCCACGGAAACCAGTTTTGCATCGAAGCGCACCGCGGCCTGCTCGTGATACTGGGCCGCCATGGAGCGCAACCCGCGTTTCTGCGCGACCGCATCGGCTTCCGCGAAGAGTGCGCGTACCAGACCCGCGCGCACCGCGTCGTCGGCATGGCGCACATCGAGGCTGCAGCGCGCGACGCCGGGAACCACATTGACCCCGCCCGGCTCCGCGGCGATCTGCCCCACCGTGGCAACGGCACCGTCGAAGCGGCGCGTGACGGTCTCCACTGCCACGATCCATTCTGCCGCGCCGGCCAGCGCGTCCCGGCGGAGTTTCATAGGCGTGGTTCCCGCATGCCCGGAGACTCCACGAAACTCGACGCTGCAGCGGGTCTGCCCGGCGAGTCCTTCCACAATTCCCAGCGCGAGGTTTCTGCTTTCCAGCACCGGCCCCTGCTCGATATGGAACTCCAGGTACGCGACGCTCTTCTCGGACAATCGCTCTTCCACAAGCTCGCCCCGCCGCGTGGCAAACCCTTGCAGCGCCTCGTCGACTGAAATGCCGCTCTCATCCCTGCAGTCCAGTAAACTCTGATCCAGTTCGCTCACCACGGCGCGGCTCCCCAGGAACGGCGCTCCAAAACGAGTTCCCTCTTCGTCGGAGAACCCCAGCACTTCCAGTGCGAAAGGACAGCCCTGGTCCCGAGTGGTTTCCACCAGGGCCAGTCCCATGAGCACGCCCAGCACTCCATCGTACGCCCCGGCATTTGGCACTGTATCGAGATGCGAACCGATCAGCAACCGCGGCCCACGAGGGTCTCCGCAGAGTCCACGCAGATTTCCCGCTCGATCCACCGCGACCCTCATCCCGGCGGCTTCCATCCACGGCCGCATCGCGCGATGCACCTTGTCCATGGACGGGGAGAGAAAGGTCCGCAGAATTTCTCCTGGTCTCTCCGTGATCTTCGCCAGCGTGCCGCAACGCTCCATCAACCGCGCAGCCGCCAGCCGGACTGCGTTCGACCGCGTCGCGTCCATGGTCGCCACTGGACTCAACCCGTTCTCCTCACCGTTGCTTCAATGGAACCGTGCGGTTCATCGGTGGGCACAAAAATCTGGTTCGGATTGTCCTGACCGAATGCCGACAAGTCGACCAGGTTGCAGTGTTTGTTCGGCATCGAGAGGTGAATTTCGACGATGGCCGGTTCCGCTTCCAGTGCCGCCTTTCCCATCGCGTACAAGGTTTGCTGCACCGACCGGCTGTCGTGCAGAGCAAACGCGTTGAGGAGCGCGTCGAAGACACGAAGCCGTGCCGTCTGGTAATCCGGGACACCTCCGGCGTATTTCCAGTCACCGGAAGCCAGCGTGCCCAGCAGCCGGTCATGCGTTTCCTTCAGGGTCGTCAGCTTGTCCCGGATATATCCGGCGAAAGCCGACTTCGCGGTCTTGAGAATCGCCAGATGGCTGAATCCCGATGAGACCTCCAGCTGCGTTCCGCGCTGCCAGTTCACCCGGGTTGTGTCGTAAGCCTGTCCCATCTGGACAAATGCCGCGCCATGTTCCTGACCGCCGGCCGTCAGGTGCATCCAGGGCACAGCTACAATGCCGGCGCCCGCTTCGCTCACCTGGGGGTTGTTCTCCAGGAGATATGTAACCAACTCGATGGCAAATTCTTCCGGCGCCGTCGCAGCGGAACGCCGCGCCAGAAAGTAAACCGTGTTTTTCATGGTGTCGGTCGGCAGAATACGGCTGTTATTGCCATTCTCAAAGCACTCCGTGAAATCCCCTTTGAGCCATACTTCCACGCTCCACTCACGCACCGCATGTCCTGGCCCGTCGCGGTTCACCTTCATCACCCGGACGCGCGACTTGCCGTAGCGGTTCTCCCCCAATGCGATCATCGTCCCTCAGTCCTCAGCTTCCCCGATAGGTGGAATAGCCAAACGGCGCCAGAAGCAGCGGAACATGATAACGATCCGCGGCGTTGGCCACATCGAATGCAATCTCTATATAAGGATGAAACCAGCTCACACCCAAACCGCCAAAGTAGTCTCCGGTTTCGAAGCGCAAACGATATCGCCCACCAACGAGTGTGGCTCCTTCGCCGAGAAAGCTCTTTACCCGGCCATCCCCGTCGGTGATCTGCGCAGCGACCTCAATCCATGCGCCGTCGTCCTCACGCGAGAGCCGCACCCGCACTCCGGCTGCCGGCTTTCCACGCGCAAGGTCCAGCACGTGCGTCGAGATCCCGCTCATGTGCCCAGCCATTTCCGCAGACGCAGCTGCGTAATCTGCCGTTGCTGTTCGGCCGCTTCGCGCAGTTCCGTTGCTGCATCGTTGCCGAGCCGACACTTCAGCATCGCCAGCATCTCCGTGGCTGATCTGCCTGTTGCACATGCCAGAAACACGCGGCCAAACTGCGCTTCGTAGTCTGCGTTCAGGGCAGCGATTTCGGCCAGGGCCGTGACTTCCCCGGCCTGGATGCCATTTTGCTCCTGACTCGACCATGCCGCCGACTGTGTTGTTGCCGTAGCCGGCGCTTTGCGCTCGCCGATGCGCGGATGGCTCCTGAAAGCCTCGTCCCAGTCCTGCTGGCCGAGGTTCCACCATACACGGTCGGACGCCGCAAACAGTCCGGCGCTGTCGGCGAACGGCCTCAGCCGCACCAATTCGCGCGCCCACTGCTGCGAACCGCAGCACGACAGAATTTCCTCGGCGGCTTCCTTCTGGGGCAGTGCGTTCCACCGCGCCAGCACAGGACTCAGCCTTTCACCCGAGGCCGCCAACCCGCTCAGAAACTCCTCCAGTAGGTTTCCCGCGACAAATCGCCGATATTCGGCGACGGAGCGAATATCGTCGATGGGAGAAATGGCCCTATCGAGCGCCCGGCGGGCCTCCCGGATCAGGCTGCTGTCCAGCGCCTTTCCTCGCACGAACTCCTCAACCCCGTTCAAGTGCAGGGGAACCGGCGCGACGGCTCCCATGCCGATCCGCACATCCTCGACGAGGCCGTTTCTGAACCGCCCCACAGCCGCGATGCACACCTTCGAAATCGCCTGCGCGTTGCGCGCGCCCGTCTTGCGCCCCCAGGAAAAGTAACTATCGTAGTTCTTTTTGAGCCTGATGGACACGATCAACTCGTCCGCGTGCAAAACGGTCTTCTTGTACGCCAGATGAAACTCCCGATACGGTATCCGCCGCCTGCCCTGGGCTGACCCCAGTTCCAGCTCCGCGTCGTATGCGAGCAGCGCCGGGGGAGAATCCGCTGCCGGCGATGCATTCGCAATGTTCCCCGCCATCGTTGCGCGATTCTGGTTCGCGATTCCGCCGGTCCACGAAGCCGCCAGGGCCAGCAGCGGAAAATGCTTCTGCACGGCTGCGCATTCGCGAATCTCGCTGAAGGTGCACCCTCCTCCCAGCGTCAGGGTTCCGGCCTCTTCCCGAATCTCGCGCAGCTCCCGAAGGCCCCAGAGATTCACCAGCTTCCGCGCGCCCAGCTTTCCCGCGCTGAACAACACCATCACTTCCGTTGCACCGGCCACCGGCAACCATTGCCCCGGCTCCTGCTTCATCAGCTGCAGCACACCGTTCAGCGTTCCGGGTGACACCATCTCATACTCGGCGGGGTGCGACCTCATCCGTGAACCTCGTTCATACGGCTTGCCGCCCGCTCCACCGACTCGAAAATGCGCATATACCCGGTGCAGCGGCAGAGATTGCCGTTCAGCCCTTCGCGAATTGCGGCGAGATCGGGACTCCGATTCTTCCTGAGCAGGTGTACCGACGCCACCAGCATTCCCGGAGTACACATACCGCACTGGGCTCCGCCGCACTCAAGAAAGGCATGCTGCACGGCATGCAGACGCTCGTCGGTCCCCAGTCCTTCCACGGTCTCGATCTCTGCACCATCCACCTGCCCCAGCGGCACCAGGCAGCTGTTCACGAGCGCGCCGTTCAGCAGCACGCTGCATGCCCCGCACTCGCCCTCGCCGCAACCTTCTTTCGTGCCAGTCAGATGCAGATCGTGCCGCAGCACATCCAGCAGGCGGGCCATCGGATGGGCTGCAACCTTATAGAGCGTGCCGTTCACCCTGAGCCGGTATTCGTTCACAGCGCCATCGCCTCCTGCTTCGGTTCGGGCACGGTCATCTGCCGGAAGATCTCCTCCGGGAGCAGCGGCACGCAGTCAAACTGATGACCTGTGGCGTGCGCGATCGCGTTCAGGATCGCCGGCGCCGGCCCGTCCATCGGGAGCTCGCCGATTCCCTTCGCCCCATAGGCGCCATGCCCGAACGGCCGTTCCTCGAAGAAGACCCGGATGGGCGGAATATCCTGCGCGGTCGGGATGATGTAATTTGTCATCTGATTGTTCTGCATCCTTCCGCGATTCCAGGCGACCTTCTCATAGAGCGCCCAGCCAATGCCCTGCGCTACCCCGCCCTCAATCTGCCCCGTCGCCAGCACAGGATTGAGCACGCGGCCCACCTCCTGCACGGCGACAAAGTCATCGACGGTTATGCCCCACGTGGTCAGGTCGACCGTGACCTCGGCCACGTAGACAGCCCATGCATAGGCCGCGTAGGCCTCGCCACGATAGTTCTGATCGTCCCAGTGCACGCCCGGCGGCGCCTCATAGCGGCTTTCGGATCGAAGAGCTCCGTACTGCGCAATATACGTGCGCGCCGCTGTGACAAACTGCTCCGTCGTGTAGCCGTCCTGGGGGAGCAGGCCGCCGGCAACCAGGGTCCTCTTCAGCCCCAGCGCCGCTGAATGAACGAGCCTGCCCACTACCATCGACGTACGCGAAGCAACCGTGGGGCCGCTGTTCGGCACCAGGCCTGTGTCGGGCGGTCCCATCTCTACCGCTTCATAGTCGATGGCCAGCGTCTCGGCGGCAATCTGACACAGAATCGTGTTGGTTCCCTGCCCAAACTCCGTGCTCGATACCAGCACCCGCGCCTTGCCCTCCGCCGTCACATCCACGGCGACCAGGGAATTCAGATAGCTTTCGCCGGAACCGGTAAATCCCGATCCATGCAGAAATGCCGCGAGGCCGATGCCTCTCTTCTTCGTTCCCGGACCGGCGTTCTCCTGCGCAAAACGATCCCGCTTTGCGGCATAATCCGACGCGCCCTTCGCCCGCACCATCAGGTGCTCCAGATCGATCGCTTCGTCGATCCTTTGCCCTGTTGCTGTCGTTTGTCCCGGCTGCAGAAGATTCCTGCGGCGCAGTTCGTCCGGCGCCAGGCTGAGCGCCTCGGCAATATGATCCATATGCCGCTCGATCGCAAACAGGCTCTGGGGCGCGCCGAATCCGCGAAACGCGCCATGCGGAGGACAATTGGTCGCGAACGCCTTCGATCGCACGCGGATGCTGGGCCAGAAATACGGGCCGCCGGCGTGAATCGTCGCCCGCGAAAGCACGGTCGACGACAATGTCGAGTAGGCGCCCCCGTCGAGGGCAATCTCAATCTCCGCCCCCAGCAGTTTGCCGTCGCCCGTGACTGCCGTGCGATGCCGGATGCGCGACGGATGGCGCTTTGTCGTCGCCGCCATGTCCTCCGCCCGGTCATAGACAATCTTCACCGGCCTGCCCGACTTCATCGCCAGCAGCGCCGCATGCGCGCCGATCATCGACGGATAATCTTCCTTGCCTCCGAACGCACCCCCGGTTTCGACCTGGACGATGCGGACCTTCTCCTCGGGCAGTCCCGTCACCTTCACCAGGGACTTGTGTACGTAGAAGGGACACTGCAGCGATCCCCAGATCGTCAGTCCCTCATCCGGCGACCAGGCCGCCAGCGCTCCGTTGTTTTCGATATAGAGATGCTCCTGCGCGCCGGTTGTGTATTCGCCCTCCACGATCCGAGCCGCCTGGGTCCACACTGCGTCGACATCGCCTTTTTCCATCAGGTACGACCTGAAGACGTTGTCTTCGCCCCACACAATCGGATCGCGCCGTTCGCTCTCCTCGATGGAGAACACCGCCGGCCACTCTTCATACCGAATGCGGACCGCCGCCACCGCCTTCGGCAGCAGATGCCGGTCCGGGTGCGCCAGCAGGAGAATCGCCTCCTCGGGGTGATTGACCACCTCCGCCGCAAGACAGGGCCAGTCGTGGTTGATCATGGCGATCTCATTGGCGCCCGGGATATCCGTCGCCGTAACAATTACAAATTCGTCCCAGGGGACGCCGTGGCCGAACTCGATATCGAGAATTCGCCCCCGCGCGATGCTGCTGCGCACGGTCGCCCCGTGCAGCATTCCCGGCATCGTCAGGTCGTCGATGTACTGCGCGCGGCCGCACACTTTGGCCATGCCTTCCTTACGCAGCATCGGCTTGCCGACGACCTTCTCCTGCCCCAATCGCGCTCCGTCCCGGATGCACGCGCCGTCCGGGAAAATTTCCTTATGTTACTACGGACGGTCGCGCTCCCCAAACAAGGAACTGCACGCGAGCCTTCCGGCTTTACAAAAGCAAAGCGCTCTGCGAGTCTGGTGGGCGGGTTTTCGGGGGTTATCTCGGTGCGTAATCAAACGATTCATGCCGCTGCTTCGCTGCTCGGTGTCGCTCTTTGTCTTCTGCCCGGCGCACTTCTGGCGCAGGGCCCGGTGCCCGACAGTCCTGCGATTGAGCAGCGGGTGGATGCGATGATCGCGAAGCTGACTCTGGAACAGAAACTGGAACTGATTGGCGGCGTCGACAGCATGTTTATACGCGCCGAGCCCGCCGCGGGTTTTCCCATGCTGAAAATGAGCGACGGCCCCGAGGGTGTTCGCACCTGGGGGCCGGACACGGCCTATGCCGGCGGCATCGCTCTGGCCGCGGCGTGGGATCCTTCCCTGGCCACAAAAATGGGTGAGTCCATTGCCCAGGATGCACGCGCCCGGGGCGTGAATTTCATTCTCGGCCCCGGCGTCGACATCTATCGCGCCCCCATGTGCGGCCGGACCTTCGAATACTTCGGCGAAGATCCATACCTCTCCGGACAGACGGCAGCGGCTTACATCCGCGGCGTGCAGAGCCAGGGTGTCATCGCCACCGTGAAGCACTTCGACGCCAACAATGAGGAGTACGACCGCCACAACGTCAGCTCCGACATGGACGAGCGCACGCTGCGCGAAATCTATCTGCCGGCCTTCGAAGCGGCGGTCGAGCAGGGCCACGTCGGAGCGGTGATGAACAGCTACAACCTGCTCGACGGCGTGCACGCAACCCAGAACAAGCACCTCAATCTCGACATCCTGAAGGGCGACTGGAAATTCAACGGCATTCTGATGTCGGACTGGGATGCGACCTATTCCGCCGTCGGCGCTGCCAACAACGGCCTCGACCTCGAAATGCCTTCGGGCAAATTCATGAATCCGCAGAACCTGCTGCCCGCGGTGAAGAGCGGCCAGGTGTCGGAAGCTACCATCGACGACAAGGTGCGGCGCATTTTTCGCACCGCTATCCGCTTCGGTTTCCTTGATCGCGAGCAGACCGACCCTTCGGTCCCGCTCTTCAGCCAGGAAGGCCGCGCGGTCGCGCTGCAGGAAGCGCTCGAGAGCATCACGCTGCTAAAAAATGAACATCACCTGTTGCCGCTTGATCCGGCGGCGATGCAAACCATCGCCGTCCTCGGCCCCGACGCATGGCCCGCCGAGCCTGGCGGCGGAGGCAGCTCCCACGTGGATGCCTATGCGCCGGTGAGCATCATGACCGGGCTTTCCGACGCTCTTGCCGGCAAGGTCAAGGTGCTGTATGCGGCTGGGCTTCCTACAGCCGCCGAACTTATGCAACACACCGAGTTCTACGACCCCTCCGGCAGGGCTCCCGCGAATCCATGGACGGGCAGCCAGGTCAAGGTGGAGACTTACGACAATCCGAACTTCAGCGGCACGCCCACCGTGTCATCCATGCGCCGTATTGCGTCGTTCCACTCGGAAGAGTGGACACCCCCCGCGCGCGTGCGTCGCAGCATCCGCTTCACCACGCAATACATGCCGGCAAACACCGAGTCGTACCTCTTTCTGGTCGGCGCCGGCGGCTCCGACGCCTACAAGCTCGTGGTCGACGGCAACGTGGTGATCGATCAGACTCCGCACGAGGGTCAGGCTCCGCGCTACGTCGAGATTCCACTTACTGCGGGGCGGCCGGCGTCTCTTGAACTCGACTACTGGCCCGATTCCAGCGGCCTGCGCATCGGCCTGGGGATTCGCGGAGTCGACGAGTTAGTTGATCCGGAAGCGAAGAAGATCGCCTCCATGGCGGATGCAGCGGTGGTCGCCGTGGGCTTCGACCCTTCGACGGAAAGCGAAGGTTTCGATCGCACCTACCAGCTGCCCTTCGGTCAGGATCAGCTGATCCAGGCCATCTCCGCAGCCAACCCGCATACCATCGTCACCGTCACCGCGGGGGGCAATGTCGACATGCATCGCTGGCTTACCGGTGTGCCTGCGCTTCTGCACAACTGGTATCCCGGACAGGAAGGAGGGCGCGCACTGGCAGAGATTCTCCTCGGCGAGTATTCCCCGGAAGGACATTTGCCCGTCAGCTTCGAGCGTTCCTGGGAAGAGAATCCTGTCCACGACAGCTACTATGCCGCGCCGGTCGCGAACGGAGAAACGCCGCACGTGACCTACACGGAGGGCGTCTTTCTCGGCTACCGCTACTACACCACCTACGACAAGAGCCCGCTGTTTCCATTCGGCTTTGGACTTTCCTACACGACCTTTTCTTTTTCCAATCTGAAAGTTGCGCCCGAAGAGGCCACTCCCGAGGGCGATGTCACCGTCTCCTTTGACGTCACAAACTCCGGCTCGCGTGCCGGGGCAACCGTTGCTCAGGTCTATGTGGGCGATCCTTCGGCGAAGGTCAAACGCCCCGTCAAGGAGCTGAAGGGCTTCGAAAAGGTTCGCCTTGATCCCGGCGAAACCCGTCACATCAGCATTCCCCTCAACCGGCGTTCTCTGGCTTACTGGAGTGACGCGGAGAACGGCTGGCAGGTGGATCCGGGAAAGTTCGTCATCTTCGTGGGGGACTCATCGGAGAACACACCGCTAACGCAGGACTTCACGGTGCAATAGCAGGCGGCCCGCAGCAGAGCGTGCCAGCCGCAGGCCGCCGCCTGCGAGGCTGCAGATCACAGATCGTTGAAGAGGCTCTGCTTGCCAAGCGTGGCAATCACCTGGCTCAGTGCCGCCTGCTGGGTTTCCGCGGTGCTGAGCTGCGTTGCCACCTGTCCCACGTCGGCCTGGAGCAGCGTGGTTTGCGATGCCGTCAGCTGCGTCTCTTCGCTTTGGTTGTAGGTTTCCGCCGCCTGCAGTCGCGACAGGGAGTTGTCGATGAGCACGCGTTGGTTGGTCACATGGCCCAACGCCGTGCTCAGAGCCTGCGCATCGGCTTGGGCCGTGGAGGAAACCGTTCCCGAAGAGAAGTCCGCGATCAGCGCATTCAGCGTTCCCAGTACGTCTGAGCCGGCGGCGGAAAATACCTGGTTTCCCGGCAGGTTCATCTGGATCTTCTGTCCGTTCGGGGTTTCCAGATACTGCACGGTGCTGTCGCCCTGATATGCGGCTGTAGCCGGACTGGTCGCCGTATCCAGGGTGTACGGTGTTGTGTTTCCCATACTGCCGGAAAAGAGATATTGCCCCAGATAGGTTGTGTTCGCCAGGGAGAGCACTTCGTCGCGAATACCCACCAGCTGGTTGCCGATCGACTCCAGATCGCTCGCATTCAGCGTCCCGCCATTCGCTTCTGTGGCCAGAGAGACAGCCGTGGTCAGCTGATTCGTCACCGTGCTCAGCGCGGAGTCCGTCACCTGAAGCATGCTTTGCGTGGACGATGCGGACTCCGAGAAAGTGTCGTCCTGGTCAATCTGCGAGCTCAGCATCACATTTTCGCCCACGGCAACCGGATCATCGCTGAGCGCATTGACCCGCGATCCACTGGCCAGTTCCTGCGTCAGCTGCTGCTCGCTGGCCGTGGTCGCATCGAGTTGCCCGACCAGGTTGTTGAGGTACAGCGGATTGACCCGCATCCGACAACTCCTTCTTTCAGCCCTTCCGATCTTAGGTATAGGTTGTCTCGACACCCAGATTCAGAGCCGAGACCATGACCTGATCCAGAGTCGTAAACAGCTTCGACGCCGCCTGATACGACTGCTCCAGCGTTTCCAGCGCGGCGGCTTCGTCATTCAGATTGACGCCGGAGATCGACTCCATCTGGTTCTGTAACTGGGTCAGGCCGGCCTGCTGCGCCGTATTCTCGCTGGAAACTTCCGCGGTCAGGCTGCCCAGACTCGTCACCATGTCGGAAAACCACGAGGTCGGCGACATACCGTTGACGAAACCCGCATTCTGCTGATTCGCCATGGTCAGGGCATTGCTGTTGTCAGACGATCCCCCGCCTGCGGCCGCTGCTGCAATCTGAGTTGGATTCGTCATCGTTACGGTAATCTGCGCCGCCGAGCCGGCAGGGTTCGCCGCGGTCGCACTCGCCGGCAGGCCGAA
Organism: Acidobacteriaceae bacterium; assembly: GCA_035508305.1. GTDB lineage: Bacteria > Acidobacteriota > Terriglobia > Terriglobales > Acidobacteriaceae > Palsa-343. Next base: position 11,868 of record DATJNE010000052.1, read on the forward strand.
GATCGCTGCGCCCGCATTGCCGTTCAGGTCCGACCCCTGCTCGTTCATGGTGTTCATCTGCGTCGCCACCGCGTAGGCCAGCGTGTCGAGTGCATTCTCCACCTGCGGAATATCCTGGTCTCGACTGGTCAGGATGCCGCCCAGTTGCCCGCCTGCCGCTGTCAGGTCGCCGGTGATGTCGCTGCCAACACTGTCGTAATAATGCGTGACGCCGTTCGACTCACCCGTCGTGATGCTGAAGGACTGGCCTTCGGAGACCAGCAGCGCGCCCCCCATCGTGGTCACTGTGAGCCCGTTGTTTTCCGTCGTCACCGTGCGGATCCCGATCAGCTGGGACAGACTCGTCAGATCCTGCTGGCGCTGATCCTCCAGGGTTCCGGCGTCCCCGCTGGGGCTGAGTGACTCAATCTGCAAATTCAGCTGTGCGACGTTCTGGAGCAGCGTGTTTGCCTGCGAGACCACGCTGGTGCTTTGCTCGTCCAGGCCCTGCCGCTGGCTCTCGAGCTGCGTCGCGGCAGCGTTGAAGTCCTGTGCCAGGGTGGTTGCGGCGCTGAGCACGTTCTGCCGGGAAGCGACATCCGACGGATTCGCCTCCAGCGAGGAGAGGGTGTCGAAAAAGCCGGAGAGGTCGCTGCCGATTCCACTGGCAGCGCTGCTGCTTGTCCCCGCGCTTGTGGCTCCGCTGAAAAGAGCCTGCATCTGATTGAGGGCATCCAGCCGCGCCGCCGACGCGCCCTCCGTCTGGGTCTGCTGCTGCACCGCCTGCTGCAGCACGCGGTCCCGCTGCGACTGCGGGCCGGTCATCGCCACGCCCATTCCATAATTCGCGCCGCTCAGCGACGCCGAGTCCAGCTGCTGCCACAACGGCGTCTCCAGCGTATAGCCCGGGGTGTTTACGTTGGCCGTGTTGTTGGCCACAATATCGAGAGCTGCCTGGTCCGCATCCAGAGCTCCGGTCGCGATATTGAAGGCTGTCCCGATGGTGGCCATTGCAGTTCGTTCTCGCTTCCTTCACCGCGCAGGGTCGATGACTTCCCAAACGCCTCTTCCGGGCGTCCCGGCGCCCCTCTTTCTGTCATGCGCCGGCCAGCCGTTCATCCTCCGCTGCGTATCCGCCGTCGCCACGCAGAACGCGCAGATTACGCCGCGTGAGCACGAGCAACATTTGCAGGGTCCTCAACTCCTCTCGCCCGCGCCGTTGTTCCTCGGCGGTCGCAGGACGCCGCAATTGTCCGGCTGTCTCCGTCAGACGCTCCAGCTCCGTCGCATCCGCGTGCGCCAGTGCATGGATTCCGGCTCTGGTGAAGCCAGCCACCGATACCCGAGCGGTCATCACCCCAGCTCCACTCCGGCCTTCGGTTCCCGGCTCTCGGTCCAGCTCGCAATCCATCCCGGGCAGCATGGCCGGCAGTCTGCCTTCAGCCCATCGGCGAGTCCCTCGGACATCCTCTTATTTCCCCAGCATGTGATCGATCATCCTGCCCGCCACTTCCGATGCCGGGACGCTGTAGGTGCCATCCGCCAGCGCCTGTTGAATCGCCGCCACTTTCTCCATGCGGACATCCGAATCCGGCGGTGCCGACGCGGCTACGCTGGCAGCGATGCTCAGCTGCGCCTGATCGGTGCCCTGGAGCCCCGCAGCCTGTGCTCCGGACGCTCCGGCTTTTCCTGTGGGCTGGTCCACCTGCTGGCTCGACAGGAGCTGATGCAGTCCCTGCAGGTTATTGTCGATGTTCATCACCTGGTCTCCTTCACCTGCTTCATCGGCAGCAAAGCGCGACCCTTGAATCTATTTTCCATCGCTTCGCAACGGCGCTCCCCGGTTTTCCGTCTGATTCTGCGACGCCGTTCCCGATTTGAAATGATCGAGGATTCTGGTTGCAATTCCGAACCCGCCCCGTTCCGAGATCGCCCGGGCGAAAGCCTCCGATCCAAAACTGGTCAGTGCGTTGCCGCTGCCTTCATCGCCGCCGCTGGTCAAGTCCCCGTCTTCGCCGGACAGCGAATCCTTCCGGAGCGGCGCCAGAAATTCCTTCATCAGGCACGCCTCGAACTCATGGGCGGCCGACTGCAGCCTCGGGTCGGTCCGGCATGGCGCTGCGGTCGCCGGGTTGCCGCCATCGGCCGGTATGGCCGCCGGAGCCATGTTCATCACAGCACCTCCAGTTCGGCTTCGAGCGCCCCGGCCGCCTTCATGGCCTGCAGAATTGACACAATGTCCCGCGCCGTCGCGCCGATCTGCTGCAGATCTTCGACCAGATCGTCCACCGTCGCACCCTCCCTGAGTTCGATGCGATTCGCTGGCTTATCCTGCGCCTGAATGGTCGTCTGCTGCACCACCTGGGTGTTCCCCTGGGCCAGCGGATTCGGCTGCACGACATCAAAATGGCTCACGATGTTCACCACCAGCCCTCCGTGCAGGATTGTCACCGGCTGCAGGGTGACGTTGCCTCCGATCACGACGGTTCCGGTGCGTTCGTTCACCACCACCCGGGCCGGCGGAAACACCTCGACGTCGACCTCTTCAACCCGCGCCAGCAAGGCCGGAATATCCTCGTTCGGCGCGGGCTGGATTTCAATGCGCCGGCTGTCGACCGCATGGGCGGCCGCCCGGCCCAGCACGTGGTTCACGTCGGAGGCCACCGTCTCCGCCGTCCGAAAATCGGCATCGTTCAGCAGCAGGGACAGGGTCTGCATCCGGTCCAGAGCGAGAGGTACACCGCGCTCCACAATCGCTCCGGACGGGATCCTTGCCGTCGTTGGATAATTCACGGACTTGCTGCTTCCGTTCGCCGTCACGGCGTACCCGCCCAGAACCATCGGCCCCTGGGCTTCGGCGTAGATTTGTCCATCCGGCCCATAAAGAGGGGTCAGCAGCAGAACACCCCCTTCGAGACTGCGCGCATCGCCGGCCGAGGACACCGTCACATCGACCTTGTTTCCCGGTTCGGCGAAAGGGGGCAAGGTCCCGGAGAGGAAGACCGCTGCCATGTTCCGCGTCTGCAGCATCGAGGCCATCGCGTTGCCCTGGAGGCTCACGCCCATGCGCTCCAGTGCCGATTCCAGCGTTTGCAGCGGAAAGACCGTCTGGGAGCTGTCTCCGGTGCCGTGCAGGCCCACCACGATTCCGTAGCCCACCAGCTGGTTGTCGCGCACCCCTTCAACCGAGGCGATGTCCTTGACGCGCGCCCGCGCCGTCCGGGGCGTGTCTTCAGCACCCGCCACGGCCATGCCGATAGCCAGAGCCATTGCCGTTACCGCTGTGGAGCCGAACTTCCGCATCCCCTTCTCCTCAAAAGACCATCAGCTTCTCAAGCAGCCGGACCACCGGATTCTGCCGGTACGTCGCGTCGTTTACGATGCCCTTGCCCACGACTTCCAGTTCCATATCGCTGATCGCGGTCGACATCACCTGATTCTGCGCGTTGACGTCCTCGGGACGGACCAGCCCACGCAGCTGGATCAACTGCGTCTGCTGGTTGAAGGTCAGCTGGCGGACCACCTGAATCACCAGCATCCCGTTCGGCAGCACATCGGCCACCTCGCCGCCCAGGGTCGTCGTGATGCTCGAGTTCGTCACACTCTGCCCCTGCGCATTCAGCGAGGAGGCCGAGCTCTGGCTGAGCAGATTGTTGAGCGCGTTGCCGGCTTTCAGCTTCCCCAGCAGCGCCGATACCTGGGAGTTCGCCGTCGAAGCGCGCTGGTTCTTCACGGTCCCGTCGGTCGAAGCTGCCAGCGTCTCGGAGACCACGACCGCGATCGGATCGTGGATGCGCATGGCCTTGACGTCGCCGACCAGATTGGTCAGCCTTCCCGTTGCCGACCAGATCGAGCCCGGTGTCAGCACCTCGGCCGCCTTCTCGGCGCGCACCCGGCTAATGTACAGTTTCAGCGCCTGGTCCGGAGGCGTGTTGCCCGGCTCCGCGGTCTTCGGCTTGCCGGCTTTCGCCGGTGCAGCGCACAAACACACCAGGACGAATCCATACGCCAATCGCATCCGCCACCCTCGTCCCCTGCGCATTCAGGAACCGCCTTTCCGCGGGAGTAACTCGATCAACCCCGGTCCACGGACAACGCCCTCGAGGACAGCGCCCCCCAATCCCGCGCGGACGCCGACCCGCTCGCCCACCTGTGCGTTGCCCAGAGCGGTGCCGCTCAAATGGATCCACCCCTGCGGCCGCTGCTCTTCCACGGTCACCCGCATCCCGTCCCGCACCGGGGATGGATGGGCCGATGCGCCCTTCCCGATGGCCGCCTTTCCCGGAGCGTCGGTCCACGGCGCCTCCACCAGGATCGCCGGCCGCTCCGGATGTGCGCAGTCCTGGTCGACGCGCCAGGCTCGATGCAGTCCCTGGTCGCGTACCAGGGCGGAGGGGCGGCACGCCGCTCCGGACATCCCCGCTGCTGCCGCCAACCCCAGCACTGCCGCCATTCCCGGTATCCGCATCGCTCACCGCGCCATGTTATTCACTTCGCTGTACATGTCATCGGCCGCGCGGATGACCTTCGAGTTGCTCTCGTAGGCCCGCTGCGCCAGCACCATCTGCACAAAAGCCCCGACGACATCCACATTCGAGTTCTCGAGGTACCCCTGCTGCAGGGTCCCCAGTCCCTCGGTGCCTCCCGGATTGCCCAGCACCGGATCGCCCGAGGAGAGGGTCGCGGTGAACAGGTTCGATCCCACACTCTCGAGGCCGCCGGGATTCACAAATGTCGCCAGTTGGATCTGCCCCAGCTGCGCCGGATTCTGCTGCCCGGGCAGCGTTGCATTCACCACCCCGTACTGCGTGATCGTCACCGCGGTGGCATTGGCCGGGATCGTGATGTTGGGCACCAGCGGATCGCCCTGCGCGTCCACCAGGGTTCCCTGATTGTTGAGATAGAAGTTGCCGGCGCGCGTGTAGGCCAGGGTCCCGTCGGGACGCGAGACCTGGAAGAACCCCGTCCCCTGGATGGCCAGATCCAGAGGATTGCTGGTCTGATTCAGGTCCCCCTGGTTCATGACGATCTCCGTCGCCGCCGACTTCGTACCGAGGCCGATCTGGAGCCCGGCGGAGACCGTCTCCTGGCTCTGCGCCGCCCCCGGGGTCACCAGGTTCTGATAGATCATGTCCTGGAACTGCAGCTGACGCTGGCGAAATCCCACGGTGGACGAGTTCGCCAGATTATTGGCAATCGTGTCCAGGTTCAGCTGCTGGGCGCTCATCCCGCTGGCTGCTGTATACAACGCTCGAATCATCGTTTCCCTCCTCCATCCCGCGCTACGGCACGCGCGGCAGATCCTCACTGGCCGTTTTGTCCAGGTCGTTGGAGAACATCGAAACGGCCTTTTCCATCATTTCTGCCTGGCGCTGCAGCAGCACGAGCTGGAGACTGCCCTCGATGACATCCTGATTCGAGGATTCCAGAGCTCCCTGATGGATCGTCCCGGTGGCCGCGACCGGCTGCGCGCCGGGGGCGGCGGCATAGCGGTTCGCGCCTTCGGCCGTCAGCGCCTCGGGAGCGAAAGCGACGACCGCCAGCTTGCCGGCGATGGCGCCATGGATCGACACGGCTCCGTCGGCTCCGACCACGACGGCCCCTGCCGGAACGCGCACCGGCTGCTGCCGCGCGTCGAGCACCGGTTCGCCAGCCTGGGTCGTCAGGGTTCCATCTGCGGCGCGCTGAAACTGACCGTCGCGTGTGTAGCGAATCCCCTGTGGCGTCCGGATGGCAAAGAATCCGGACCCCTCAATGGCCAGGTCCAGCGGGTTGCCGGTTGGGGTCAGAGATCCCTGGCCGAGATCGAGACGGCTGCCTCCGAGCACCCCGAAGTTGTTGACGGTGCTGTTCAGCTGCGAATCGAGGGCCGCGGGGCCAAGGATCGCGGAGCGGAAATAGTCGCGCTCGGCGCGATATCCCGCCGTGCCCGCGTTCGCCAGGTTGTCCGCCGCCACGTCCAGGGACTGGCTGCGGGCCAGCCATCCGGAAAATGCCGCGTAGTATCCGCTGTCCACGGGCCCGCCTCCACGGGCGGGAGAGATGCAGGCCGAGGACCGGACGGGCGGAGAAGGAATTAGAAGAAACTCACGCGTCCAGCTCGCAGGACAGGGTGATCGCGAAGGTCCGATCATCAAACCCGTAGCTGCGATCGATGCGGATGGGAGCGCGCTGGCTGAACAGCTCGTAACTGGTTCCGGCCACCACCGTCGGCGTCGAGAGCAGACAACCGGAAGCCAGCGTACTGTCGAAGCCCTTCCAGGCACCCGCGACCATGTTGCACACTTCGCCGACCGCGTCGTGCACCATGCTGTCGACTTCCGGCGGCGCGATCCCCATCATGCGCTCTGCCATCCGCATGGCCGCCGCTCCGCTGGTGCGCAGGACCAGGGAACCGCTCAGCGCTCCGGCCAGACCGATCACCGCCGAGATCTGGCTGCCGTCGATGCGCAGCTCGCTCGTCGCCGGAGCGCATGCGACCCCGAGCATGGTGCTGAACACCTCGTCGACGGCCCGATCCAGGGATGCCTCGAAGGCTCCCACGACCCCAGGTTCTCCCGCAGCTCTTTCTCTCACCCCGCTCATGTCACCCTTTCTGTGCGTCCTGGCTGTGTGTGGAATCGCATCCGGATCTAGGCAGACACCAGCAGGGGCAACACCCGCTCCCGCACCTGATCCGGCGTAAACGGTTTGCGGATATAGCCTTGGGCTCCAGCGGCCAGCGCCTCGCGCACATGCTCCTCGCCGCTCTCGGTCGTGATCATCACGACCGGCGCCCCCTGGGCCAGCCCCTGGCTCTGAATCTGGCGCAGAAACTCCAACCCGTCCATGCCGGGCATGTTGATGTCCGACACGATCAGGTCGGCCCGCTCCCGGCCGAGGGCCTCGAGACCCTCCCGGCCGCTGCCCGCTTCGAGGACCTTCGTCAGATCCAGACCCGCCTGGCGCAGGGCCCTCTCCACGATCTTTCGCATCACTGACGAATCGTCGACGATCAACACGGTTATTCCCGACATCGCGCCCATCCCTCTGCCGTCCTTATCGGCGGTGGGTGCTATCTCTCCAGCCAGGATTCTGCCGTCCCTGGGCTGCCGGAGTTCCAAGAGTGGCCACCAGGTCCTCGACGACCCCGGCCGGCGGCAGGCCAGGATCCGCGGCGCGCCGCCAGATGCGCAGCCAGAAATAGTCGTGAACGCGCGCCAGCCGGGCCTCGACCGGCCTCGCCGCCTCCATCACTTTCGTCAGGGCACGTACCAGAACCCAGGAACTCGGCGCTTCGAGAAGCCGCACCGGGGGCGCTGCCGCGGCAAGAAACTGCTGCTGCGCGGCGGCGAACTCCGACGCGGGCGCGATCCCGGCCGCCACCCGCAACCCCGTCATCCGTTCGACGGCGTAGCTCAGGGTCCGGTCCACCCTGCCGGAAAACGCCAGGTACACCAGCCGGCTCCCGCGGGTTCGGACGGGCAGCGCGTCGAAGGCCTCGGAAAAGAACTGCGGCATCGCGGAAACCATCTCAGCGGGGCGCGCGCCGGCCAGGGAAAGCACCGGACAGTTCCACTGCGCGCTCAGCGCCCGGGTCAGAGCGCTTTCCTGCAGAACCCCGCTGCGCAGCAGCCACTCCCCCAGGCGCAGATTCCCGCCTCGACTCTCCGCCGCCTGGCGCTGACCGGCCAGCGCCGCATGCAGCTGGTCCGGGGTGATCCGGCCCTGCTCCACCAGCAGCAGCCCCATCGGGACCCGATGGGTGTGAGGAGACGGAACCGCACCGCCATCCATCTCCCGCCGGACCGCGGCCGCCACCAGCGCCCGCATACATTCCGGCGAACAGGCCCATCCGCCCTCAAAGCCGGGCGTGCGCCGCCCCCGCCACAGCCGCATCCAGCCGGTCGCGCAGTGCGGGTTCGCGCAACGGGGAAAAAGCGATCCAACCCGCGCGCCCAGTGAGCGCGCCGCGCCTGCCCTCTCCCTGCCGTCCGTGGGTCCTACCAAAGGCATCGAATACTCTCCAGGCGCCGCATCGGTTCGGATACTTCGGTCACCCGCAGTCCGAAGTTGCCGTTCACGAGGACCACTTCGCCCCGCGCCACGATGCGGTCCCCCACCACCAGGTCCACCGGATCGGCCAGCTGGCGGTCCAGCTCAACGACATCGCCCGGACCCAGTTCCAGCAGATCCTTCAGCTCCATTTCCCGGGATCCGAAGCGCACTGACGCATCGAGCTCCACTTCGAGGAGCAGATCGAAATTGCCCGGCCGCGGTTCGGATCCGCTGACCGGCGGAGGCGCCGGCACGGCGCACTTCCCTTCCTGGCTGGTCCTCTCCGCAGGGGACGGATCGTCCGCAGCCACACCCAGCGCCAGGCGCAGGGTCACGCTACCCAGGCGCAGAACACACGGCTCCCCGTCCGCCGTGACGGTGCCGCCAGGAGAAGCCTGCCCCCCCAGCCCCGCCGCGACGCTGGCCAGGATGCCCGACCACAGTTCCCGCACCGTCTCGGTTGCGGCCTGGCCCGGCTCAATCACGCGCGCCTCGACCAGCAGACGCGCCAGACCTTCCGCCTCCGCCGCGACCACCAGGCGCACGCCGGGAAGGCTCATCGTATCGGTCAGGCTTCCGCCGAGCTCCGGCGCGTCCCCTCCCGGAGCCAGGGCGACGCGCTGGCCCAGTTCACGCCCCACCTCGGCTTCGAGTTTCCCGATCCACTCGCCGGCGCGGCTCACCGATCCGCCTCGCTCGGCTGCAGCAGCTGCGCCGCCCGTTGTTCTCCCTGGCTCACCGGCGCGGCGTTGAAGAGGGCCACCCCACCGGCGCGAAACTCGGCACTGGTCCGGGAGGCGGGCAGTCCGAGCCGCACCACCGTGCCCTGCCGAAGCTCCCCAAGAGCGCTGGCCGGAACACGCACGGCCGGAAAATAGAGCGTGGCCGCGGTCCGGCACCGGCCGGTCAGTTCGCGCAGGCGCCGCCGCGTCTCCTCCGAATGCCGGTGCTGCCTCCCCCGCTCCCCGCCGAGCCGCCGCAGGATCGTATTCGAGGCGACGGCAGGGAACGCCAGGTTCAGCAGACCGCTGGTCTCGGCCAGACGCAGCTCGAAACTCAGGCAGAGCGTCTTCTCCGAGACGGGAATCAGTCGTGGCGTCTGGGTCTGCATCTGTCGCTTTTCGAAGCTGAAACTCAGGCCGACCGGTTGCCAGGCCGTGGTCAGCTCGCGGCAGATCGCTTCCGCCACGCCGGAGAGGATGGCTTCCTCGATATCGGTCAGCTCCCTGGGTTCGCTCGCCTTTCCCTCCCCTCCGAGCAGCAGATCGATCATCGCGGGAGCGGTGGTCAGGTCCATCTCGAGGACGGAGATGGCGCGCAGCGGATCGAGGCGCACCGAGGCGACATAGGCCAGCTCCGGGATGCGCACCAGAAACTCGCTGAAGGGAATCTGCTCGGCTGAGACCAGGCTCACCTGAACCCGGCTGCGGAACCACGCCCCGAGGTGGTGGGTCAGGTTGCGCGCGAAGATGTCGTTGATCATGGAGATGGCGCGCAGCTGCTCGTTCGAGATCTGTCCGGACCGGGAGAAGCTCCACGGCAGCACCCGGCTGCGGGCTGGCTCCGGAGCCGCCTGGGTTCGCGCCCGGGCCGCCTGGAACAGGGCGTCGATCTCCTCCTGGCCGAGCTCCTTTTCGATGGCCATCGCCGCTATTTCCGTCCCCGCGCAGGATCCTGCAGGTGCGCGCGCAGATGCACCACCGCCGAGGAATGAATCTGTGAGACGCGCGACTCGACCACGCCCAGGGCCAGCCCGATCTCCTTCATCGTCATCTCCTCGTAGTAGTAGAGGGTCACCACAAGGCGCTCCCGTTCCGGCAACTGCTCGATGGCCGCGGTCAGCCGCTCCCGCATCTCCCCGCGCAGACAGCGAAACAGCGGGTCGTCCTCCGCAGGGTTGGGGATGTAGGCCAGCTCCTCTTCCCCCGAATCCTCCGAACGTTCCAGATGGAGCGTGCCGATCTCGAGGCCTTTGAGTTCCCCCAGCAGCTGTTGGTACTCCTCGAGGTCCAGACCCATCTCCCGGGCCACTTCCGGCTCTGCAGGAGCGCGCCCGCAACGCGCCGTCAGCCGGTGGATCGCCTCCTCAACGGCTCGTCCCTTGCGGCGCAGATCGCGCGGACTCCAGTCCAGGGTGCGCAGGCTGTCCAAGATGGCGCCGCGGATACGGAACTGGGCATAGCTGCGGAACTGCACCTTCTTGGCGGGATCGAACTTGCGAAACGCATCGAGCAGGCCAACCGTGCCGGCGCTCACCAGATCCTCCATGTCGACGTGCTGCGGGAGGCGCTCATGGATCCTGCGCGCCATCCAGCGCACCGCCGGCATGTGTTCCAGCATCATGCGCTCGCGCTCGGCCTCACTGAGGGGAAGCCCTTCGATCCGGCCGCCATCCGGAACGCCCCCTTCCCGCCCCGCCCTGCCCGGTCTCCGGAGCGCTCTCCATGGTTCTGCCGTCTGGCCTGTGTAGTCCATTGCTGACCTCATCTCCCCTGCCGCACGACGCCGACCGCGCGGACCGGAACCTCCGGCGGAATCTCTGCCGGAGCAATCACCGTCAGCCGCGGCAAGGCCGGCTCCAGCCACCTCCGCAGGTGGTATCGCGCCGGACTCGCACAGAGGAGCACGGGCTGGGCCGCGGCACCCGCCGTTCCCATGAGAGATTTCAAAGAATCGGTGATTTGCCGCAGAACCGGTGCATGGCCGCCCCCCGTCAGCTGGCGCACGGGCGGATCGGCGGAAACCAGCGCCATCAGCTCGTCTTCCAAGGCGGGCTCGAGCGCGATCACGCGCAGCGTACCGTCGGCGTCGGCCAGGGGCTGCGTCAGCCGGCGTCCCAGCGCCTGGCGAGCCGCTTCCACCAGCTGCGGCAGTCCACGGGTCTGCGGCGCTGTCTCGACCAGCGCCTCCAGAATCGCTCCCAGATCCCGAATCGAAACCCGCTCGCGCAGCAGCTGCTGCAGCACCCGCTCCACCTCACCCAGGGAAAGCAGCTTCGGTACCAGTTCCTCGACCAGCTTCGGATGGCTCTCGGAGAGCGAATCGAGCAGCCGCTTGGTCTCCGCCCGGCCCAGCAGTTCGCAGGCGTGTTTCCGGATCAGCTCCGCGAGGTGGGTTCCGATCAGGGTTCCCTGATCCACCACCGAATATCCTGCGGCGAGCGCTTCTTCTTCGGCGCCGGGAGCGATCCAGCGCGCGGGCGCCCCATACGCCGGCTCGCGGGTCTCCCGGCCGGGCAGCGGCCGCGGGCGCGCTTCGGTCGACACGGCCAGAAGCTGATTGCCCTCCATCTGCCAGCGTCCGATCTCGATGCCACGCAGCGAGACGACGTACTCCCGGGCCTTGAGCCGGAGGTTATCCGAGATGTGCACCGGCGGGATCAGGAAGCCCAGCTCCTGCGCCAGGTGCCGCCGCAGGGTCCTGACTCGCCCCAGCATCTGCCCCCCCTGTTTTTCGTCGACCAGAGGGATCAGCTGGAAGCCGATCTCAAGGCTCAGATCGTCCAGACGCAGCGCGCCGGCAAGACTCTCCGGCTTCTCGGCGGCCTTCTTCGCCGTCTCCGCTTCGGCGGACGGCGCTTCCTGCCGGGCCACGCGCGTTCCCAGGTATCCCAGCGCCGCGGCAGGCAACAGAAAGGCCAGCTTCGGCAGTCCCGGGATCAGACACAGGGCGCCCAGCACGGCGCTGGCGATATACAGCGTCGTGCCTTTGCCTAAAAGCTGCGCCCCCAGCTCGGTCGTCAGCTGTCCCGCCGAGGAGGCCCGCGTCAGCACGATGCCGCCGGCGACGGAAACCAGCAGCGAGGGAATCATGGTGACCAGACCGTCGCCCACCGTGAGAATCGTGTAGGTCCGGACCGCTTCGCTCAGATCGATGCCCTGCTGCAGCGTCCCGATCAGCAGCCCGGCCACGATGTTGATCGCCGTGATCAGGATGGTGGCCAGCGCATCCCGCTGGTTGAAGCGCGCCGCCCCGTCCATGGCTCCGTAGAACTCGGCTTCCTGGGCGATGGCCTGGCGGCGCTTCCGCGCCGTTGCCTCGTCGATCAGGCCCGCATTCATATCGGCGTCGATCGCCATCTGTTTGCCGGGCAGCGCGTCGAGGGTGAAGCGCGCCGTGACTTCGGCCGTGCGCACCGCGCCGTGGCTGACCACCAGGAACTGAATCGCGATCAGAGCCAGAAACAGCACAAAGCCGACGACGTAGTTCCCGCCCACCACGAACTGGCCGAAAGCCTCGATGACCCGGCCCGCCGCCGCTGTCCCTTCGCCGCCGTGCAGGAGAATTCTGCGGCTGGAGGCGATGTTCAGGGAGAGGCGAAAGAGGGTCAGCAGCAGCAGCAGGGTCGGGAAGACGGAGAAATCCACCGCCCGCCTGAGCTGTACGGCGGACAAAAACACCAGGATCGAAGCCGCCATCGAACAGGCCAGCAGCATGTCCATGACGAAGGCCGGGACCGGCACCACCATCACGAACAGCACACTGATCGCCGCCACCGGCAGGGCCAGGTTGCGCAGCATCTTCGTCCGGCTGCCCGGGCCCGCGAGGCCCGGAAGAATGGCCGCAGCACTCATCGCGTCGTTCTCCCTCGTATCGCCTGACTCCGCGCGCGGGCTGCGGCCTCGGCCCGCTCCCGGCGCACGCGTTCCTCGACCTCACGGCGGTAGAGCCAGGCCAGAATCGCCGCCACCGCCGCATACAGCTCATAGGGAATGGCCTGTCCCTGCTCCACCTGGCGGTAAAGGGAGCGCGCAAGAGGAGGGTTTTCGACAATCGGCACCCCGGCCCACTGTGCCTCTTCCCGGATCTGCGCCGCCAGCAGGTCGCGCCCCTTGGCCAGCACGCGCGGCGGTTCCATCGTCTCGAAGTCGAAGCTCAGGGCCACGGCGTAGTGTGTCGGGTTGGTGACGACCACCGACGCCCGGGCCACGTCGGCCTTCAGCTGCCGCCGCCGCATCTGCCGGCGCAGCCCGCGAATGCGCGCCTTCACCTGGGGGCTGCCTTCCGTTTCGCGGTACTCGTCGCGCAGGTCCTGCTTGGACATGCGCAGGCGCTCTTCCCGGCTGCGCCACTCCATCAGGTAGTCGACGCCGGCCCAGACGAGAAAAATCCACGCCCCGTCGACCAGCAGGTTGTACATCTCGCCGAAGAGGTCCGGATACTGTTCGGCACTCATCGCCGGGATCTCCGTCTGCGCTTCGATCGCGTGGACGGCAAAGAACCCCAGAGCGATGACCGGCAGCAGCGACTTGCCCAGCCGCACTCCACCGCGCAGCGAGAAGATGTTTTTCGCGTTCTCGACCGGATTGATGCGCTCCGGCTTCAGCGCCAGGGCTGCGAAGTTCAGCGACCAGCCCCCGCCCTGGGCGATCCCGGCGGCCACCGCGGCGGCCAGCGACGCCAGGAAGAGGACGCCCACGGGCTCGAGCGCCTGGACGAGAACGCCGCGCAGCGCCGTCGCGGCTTCGGCGGCCGACGCACGGTCCCAGAATGCCGGCTGTCCCAGCACCAGCAGAACGCGATAGGCGCCGCTCCAGCCTGCTACCCATTTCCGTGCCATTCCACCCAGGGCATAGGCCGCAGCCAGCATGGCCGCAGCCGCCATCAGATCGCGGCTGTGGGTGCGGTCGCCCTTCTCAGCGGCTTTCTGGCGCTGCCGCGGCGTTGCCTGCTCGGAGCGGTCGCCGGGCATGGCTACACCCTTCCCGCCGCACCGGCCAGCAGCCGTCCGGCCTCATCGAGCAGAACGGTGAAGTGCGATTCGATCCAGTGCGGCCAGAGGGCGAGCGATCCGATCAGGACGCCGTAACCGAGCAGGGTCTTCACCGGCACGCTGATCACCATCACCGGCAGCTGGGGCGCGAGCTTGCCGGCCAGCGCCACCGCGGTCTCGGCCAGCAGCGTCGCCGCGATCACCGGCGCCGACAGTTGCAGACCGGCCGCAAAGATTCCTCCCGCCATCGTCACCAGCTCGCAGCCGGCGCGCGGGTCGAGCGAGACCGAGCCCACCGGTGCGGCGGCAAAGGTCCGCAGCAGGGCGGCCAGCACGGTGCGATGCAGGCCCACTCCCAGCACGGTCAGCGTGCCCAGCAGTCCGAACATCTGACCCATGAGCGGCGTCGCCGCCGGTGAGTTGGGGTCCATCAGATTGACCAGAGAGAAGCTGAACTGGAAGCCCATCACCTGCCCGGCAAATGCGAGCGCTTCCAGCAGCAGGGAGAGCGTCAGGCCGAAGACCAGCCCGACGCTCAGCTCTCCCAGGATCGGCAGGACGCCGAGCTCGGCTCGGGCGCCGGGAAATCCCGCGACCACCGGCGCGACCAGATACGAAAGGGCCAGCACAAAACCGGCCTTGACGCGGGGGGGAATCGCCGTCGAAGAAAACACGGGCGCGAAGACCATCAGGCCGCTGACCCGCACCACCACCAGGGTCATGGCTTCGAGTGTCTGTTCCCCGTTCCCGCTCATCCCTGCCCCAGGAAGCGGTGAAAGTCGGAAAACAGTCCGGTCGTATAGCTGATCAGCCGACCCAGATACCAGGGCAGAGCCGCCAGCAGCAATCCGACCACCACCAGCAGCCGCGGCACAGTCGAGATCGTCTGATCCTGGAGCGAGGTCAGCGTCTGCAGCAGGCTGATCAGAAAGCTGGTCACGCAGGCAGCCAGCAACACCGGGGCGCCCAGAATCAGCGCCTCGCGCAGCAGCTGCCGCATCAGTTCCGCCGCCTCGTCCGGTCCCATCGCGTCTCCTTAAAAGCTCTTCAGCAGCGAGCCGGCGAGCAGATTCCAGCCGTCCACCATGACGAAGAGGAGAATCTTGAGCGGCGTGGAAATCACCACCGGCGGCAGCTGATACATGCCGATCGAGGTCGTGATCGAAGCCACCACCATGTCCACCAGCAGAAAGGGCAGAAACAGAACCGCGCCGATTTCAAACCCCGCCTTCAGTTCGCTCAGCATGTAGGCGGGCACCACCACGCGCATCGGCAGATCCTCGGGCCGCGCCGGTCGCGCGGTCAGGGCAGCCGAGGCAAACAGCGCCAGGTCTTTTTCCCGCGCGTACCGCAGCATGTAGGCCTTCGGTGGGCCGGATCCCCGCTCGATCGCGTCCCAGCCTGAGATTTGCCCGGCCCGAAACGGTTCGACGGCCTGCTGATCCACCTGCACCAGGACCGGCTGCATCAGGAACCAGGTCATCATCAGCCCCAGCCCCAGCAGCACCTGGTTGGAGGGCGCCGTCTGCGTACCGAGCGCCTGGCGCAGAAAGTGGAAGACCACCAG
The DNA here is from genome assembly GCA_035508305.1 of Acidobacteriaceae bacterium. Lineage (GTDB taxonomy): Bacteria > Acidobacteriota > Terriglobia > Terriglobales > Acidobacteriaceae > Palsa-343. The sequence continues at coordinate 27,164 of DATJNE010000052.1, forward strand.
CAGCCGTACCATCGGCGTCATGGAGAGCACGATCGCCGGCAGCAGGGTGAGCAGGGTGAGGGTGAAGACAATCGACCACGGAATCGAATTGTTATTGCCGATCGGCCCCGACAGATCGAAGCCGGGCAGCCCGTTCTGCGCCTTCGCGGCGGCCAGCAGCAGCAGGTTCACTGTGCCGGCTCCCGTCTCCGCCGCCGGCTCACCGGAACCTCCATGATCGGCGTGATCACCTCGCTGCCCATCGCCAGCAGCACGCTCTTGCCGCGGCAGTTGACCAGCACCAGCGATTTCTTGGGACCCAGGTTCAGGCGGCCCTCCAGACGGATGGGAATCTCTCCCGCCGTCGGAAGGCTCATCAGCCGACGCAGCCACAACCCCAGACGCATGGTCCAGCTGTAACGCGGCATCGGCGTCGATCCATCAAAGACCGGACTGAGCACGATTCCCATGTTTCTTCTCCCTCTCACCCGGGATTCTTCCGCCAGTCGCACTGTTTCCATACCCTTGTCCATCTCCTGAAGGCTTCCTACGCCAGCCGCGTCACCCGCACTGCCAGGCGCTGATCGAGGACTTCAAACTCCGACCACAGCAGCAGCACACCTCCGCTGTGCAGCGGCACGTCCTGCGTATGCTCGTGCACGGTCTCCACCACGGTTCCCTTTTCCATGGAAAGCAGATCCCGGACACGGAAGGGGTGGACCCTGACCATCACGTCCACCTGCATCGGAAGGCGGTCCAGGCGCCTGTCTTCCGAGGCCTCTTTGCCGGGAGATTCCTCGGAGCCGTTGTTACGCACGGCAAGAGCCACACCCGTACCAGGCGCTCCGACGGCAGTCGGGGCCCCCGGAACGCCTGCGGCCTGCTCCGACGGAGGAGCAGCAGCAGTCGCAGCTGTTCCCCGCGAAGCGCTCGCGGTTCCCGGATTTTCCCCTGAAGGAGGCATCGCACTCTGCCCTGATGCGAACCGATGCCCCAAAAACGAACACAACGATTAGAAAACTCTTAAGAAAGCGCCGTTCCGAGTGTCCCTCCGGGGCTTCCCAGGCGGAACCCTGCCCGCAAAAGACAAAGGCAGGGTCTTCCGCAAGGTTCTTTCCCGCAGAAAAGCGCGATCCGGTGGCCGGTCTGTTGCAGAGGCGGATCGAGCCTGCCGGCTCGGCCGGCGCGGATCGTTCCCTTTCATCCCGCCCCACGAACCTGCCGGCCCCGTGCTCCGCCGAAGAGAGTACACTGCGTTATCCCACGTGGACCCGGCGAGCCGGTTCTCACCCGAATGACCGTCTGTGCCGGATCTCGCACGCGGCAAGAGGTGACGCATGAAACCGCTCCATCGATTTGCCTTCGTTCTCGCGACGTCGGGCATTGCAGCGATCCTTACAGGTTGCGGCCGGCACAGCAGTGCCGAGCACTACTACCTCGTCACGACCAACACGAAGCTCGCTTACTGGCAGTCCGCGGCCGCCGGACTCGACCGAATCGCAAAGGAATACGACGTCCACGCCGACATGCGCGGCCCTCAGGGGTTCGACCCGCAGGACGAAGTCGCGGAGTTCCATTCCGTCGTTGCGCTCAAGCCCAACGGCATCCTTGTCTCCGTTGCCGATGAGAAGCTCATGCAACCGGCCATCGATGCGGCCATCGACGCCGGCATCCCCGTCATCACCGTCGACTCCGATGCGCCCAGCAGCAAGCGCCTCTATTTCATCGGCACCAACAACCGCCAGGCCGGCCATCTCGGCGGCCATGCGCTGGTCGAGAAGCTCGGCGGCAAAGGCAATGTGGTTTTCTTCACTAACCCCGGCCAGCCCAATCTCGACGAACGCCTCGCCGGCTACAAAGACGTGCTGGCCAACTCGCCGAACATCCACATCAAAGAAGTGGTCGACCTCAAGGGTGAGAGCACCACCGCCTTCGATTACACGCAGCAGGCGCTGCCCCTCACCGGCAAGGATCGCGTCGACGCCTTCGTCTGCCTCGAAGCCTCCGCCGGCCCTGAAGTGGGTGAGGTCCTGCACCGCAACAACGCAAAGGACCGCGTTGTCATCGCCATGGATCTCAACACGGACACCCTGCAGGACGTAAAGGAGGGCTACATCGCGGCCACCATCGCGCAGAAGCCGTTCACGATGGCCTATTTCGGGGTGAAGATGCTGGACGAGCTCTACCACAATCCGCTGTCGTCGCTGACAAAGAACTACGCGCTCGATCCCTCGTCGCCGATCCCGGCTTTCATCGACACCGGTTCCGCCCTCGTCGATCAGAGCAACGTCGATCAGTTCATCCAGGCCCAGCAGTCGGCCCCGGCGTCCTAATCCTGCGGCGGGCTCGAGCTGCAGCATTCGTCACGGTCGAGGATCAAACGGCGTTCTGCAGATACCGCTCCCGCGCGCGGTACAGCTCCGCTTCCTGCTGGCGCTCGAGCGCGTGGTAACCGCCCAGCTGCTGCGCCGCCAGCCGGATCTGCGCCACGTGCTCCAGGGTTTCCATCTTCAGAAAGGCCTGGAGCAACGTTGCGCCGCAGGTCACCGCGCCATGATTCGCCAGCAGAATCGTGTCGTAGCCGGGGATCAGCGGCCGGAGGCTGGCCGCCACTTCATCGGTGCCGGTGGTGGCGTAACGCGCCAGCGGCACTGGCCCCAGAGTCATCGCCGCCTCCTGGCAGAGCAGTTCGTCCAGTGCCCAGCCCGCGCAGGCGAAGGCCGTCGCCACGGGAGGATGCGAGTGAACGACCGCCTGCACATCGTCGCGCTCGCGATAGAACGCCAGGTGCATGCCCAGCTCACTGGTCGCGCGGCGCGCCCCGTTCAGATGCCGGCCCTCCAAATCGACCACCACCATGTCGCTGCGACGCAGCAGATACTTGCTCGCGCCGGTGGGTGTGACCAGCAGCCGGCGATCATCCAGACGCACCGAGAGATTGCCCGACGTCGCCGGCATGTAGCCCAGGCGGTAGAGCCATCTGCTGAATCGCACCAGCTCTCGCCGGAGTTCCTCTTCCCTTTGTGGCTTTCCGCTGATCGTCGCTCTCCGGGTCCGGTAAATCGACATGGTCTGTTGCCCTGAAGGATTACGGTTGAAGGATGTTGAAGGTTGGCGGAACGGTCTCAGCAGGCCGCCCAAAACCGTCGCGGAAATTTCTCCAGCTCTGGCCCACGCGATGCGAGGCCTGGAACAGATGTCCCGCGGTCAGCGGCCCCAGGACGCGATGATGCCCAACCGCCGCCAGCCCCATCGATGCCATGCACCCGCACTGCGCGCAGTCCGGGTCCCCACCGAACTGGCACGGCGTAATCCGCGTGCGCAGATCCGCGGACAGGGTCTCGGTGGTGAGGGCGAAAATGCACTCTTCCGGCTTCTTCGGCGGAGATTCCATTTCCTGCAGCACTTCTTCCGGCACCTCGAGAATGGGGTACTTCTCCCGCAGCCGCCTCAGATCCACAATCGTGGCGGCGCGCTGCGCAGGCGACAAAATCTCCGAGTAGTCCGCTCCGCGCTGGGGCGTGAACAGGCTGAACCACACGCGCACGATCTCCGGCCGCCCACCCCAGAAGCGCAGAAACTCGTCCAGATACCCGGGGCGCCCTGCAATCTGCGCTGTCACCGTGCAGTGGATCGAGACGCGCGCACCCGCGATGTTTTTGAGGATGCGTTCATAGGTGGCGGGTTTGCGCCGCGCATCGTGCTCCGGCTGCAAGCCGTCGATTGACACCACCACATTCAGCTTTCCGTACCGGGACCACGCAGCCGGAACCGTCCGGAAAGCGCTGGTCACCACCTGTGTGTGAATGCCCCTGCCCTCCAGTTGCGGCAGCAGCTCGTCGAGTTCCCGATATCGCACCAGCGGATCGCCGCCCACGAGCGAAACATGCAGCGGTTTGCGCTCGTCCACCAGCGCCAGAATCCGCGCCACCAGCTCGTCACCCCGATAATCCGAAAGCTGGCGCAGCTCTCCCCCACCCCCCAGATGCGCCGCGTCGAACGCGTAGCATCCCGGGCAACGCAGCGGGCACTCCTTCGTGATCTCGATGGACAGCGAGGGCGCGCGTCCGGCCAGAATGCGGGCCCACGCGCGCAGGACTTCAGACTTCTTCATTGCTCTCTCCACAGCAGCTGCAAGCTGCTGATCAGGGACCGAATTGAAGATGGCGCCTTGCCGTGTCCGGGATCTTCCCCGGAGCAGCGCGCAATCAGATAAGCAGTGGAGACGTTCTGTTGCCGCAGGATCGATGAACTGCGGGGTCGCCGGCCGCAGATGCAAATGTGCGGAATGCCATCACCTTCGACCACTGGCGCCCGCGAAGAGCCCGAAACAGGCACTGGCAGGGAGCCAGAAGCCGCGAGATGCGCTGCCGCCCATGCTGAGCTCGCAGCAACCCCAGGCAGACGCAAACGACAATCATGAAAAGGCCGAGTTCAAAGTCCTGGCCGCCGTGCAGAAAGCCGTCCCACGTCCACAGATGCTGCGTCAGGGGCATCGTGATCAGTTCAACGGCGATCAGCAGCAGGAGCAGACGGCTCAGCCGCGCGCAAACTTCTTCCGGGTTGGCGGAAAAACAGGGAGCGAGCCATCGGCAGATCGGTTCGAGAATCAAGCAACCTCTCTTATCGAGATTTTAGACGCTTCTCCCCGGGATTGGCTGCGCCGGGCCTGCGATCCCCTAAAACCTGCATCTTTCCTACTCTACCCGCAGCGCTGTCATGGGCTCCACGCTGGCCGCGCGCTGCGCCGGGATCATCGCCGCCAGAAACGCTGCGATGGCCAGGATCAATGTGGTTGCGACCAGCACGGCCGGATCCCAGGTTTTCACGTGGTACAGCAGGCTCGCCATGAACCGCCCACCGAAGATCGCCGCCGGCATGCCGATGGCCAGCCCGATTCCCGCCTGCAGAAATGCCGTGCGCAACACCATCTGCAGGATTCCGCCACGGTCCGCGCCCAGCGCCATCCGGATGCCGATCTCGCTCGTCCGCTGGGCCACCGCATACGCCGTAACGCCGTACAGCCCGATGGCCGCGAGCGCCAGCGCGAGGAACCCAAACACCGATGTCAGCTGCACCAGGAGTTCCTGCTGGTTGAACTCGTCCTTCACCTGCTCGGCGAAGGTCTGGAACCGGATCATCGTCAGGTTCGGATTGATTTGTGACAGCACCCGCCTCACCTGCGCCTCCAGCCCCGGCACGTAACCCGCTGTCTGGATCTCGACAGCGTCCATCTCCAGGTGCGAGACATTCTCGAAATTCACGTCGGCCGGATCCGTATACTTCGCCCACTGCGGCGCAGGCAGGAAAAACATCGGACGAATCCTGTGGGTCGGCTCCCAGTACTGGGTGTCTTCGGTCACGCCCACGATCTCAAAATTCCCCGCGTACTTCGGACTCTCATCGCCGAAATGTTGCCCGATCGGATTCCCGTCCTTAAAGAAGTGCTTCGCAAACGTCTCGTTCACGACGGCGATGTTGCGCGTTGCCGCGGAATCCTGCTCGGTGATCGATCGGCCCTCGATGATCTTCGTTCCGATGTTGTCGAAATAGCCTGCGCTCACCCGATCCCACGAGGCATTGTTGAATCCGCTGCCCGGCGCCGGGGGCGCCTGCCCCTCGATCCAGACGTCTTCGCCCCAGTTGTCGCCCTCCATGGGGCTGTAGAGGGAATACGTCACCGCTTTCACGCCCGGAATCGCGGCCAGCGCATCGTGCAGCTGCCGGAAAAACGCGTCCGACTGCTCCGCTTTATAACCCGCCATCTGGGGATCGATGTGGAGGATGTACCGGTTGTGCGTCTCGAACCCGAAATGCTGGTTCTGCAGGTTGTTCAGGCTCCGGATCAGCAGTCCCGCCGCGCACAGCAGCACCAGCGAAACGGCCGCCTGCATCACCACAAGAATCTTCTGGGCCCACATGCCGCTGTGTTTGGTGGAACGGTTCGCCCCACGCAGCGCCTCGATGGGATCGGCATGCGCCGTCATCCACGCCGGGGCTGTGCCGAACAGGATCCCCGTCACCAGCGAAACGCCGAACGCGAAGGCCAGCACGGGCAGCGAAGGCGCGGCGCTGATGGGCAGATAACTCTTATCGGCCACCATGTGCACCAGCAGGCGCGCACCGCCGTACGCCACCGCCAGTCCGGCTACTCCACCCATCACCGCCAGCACCACGCATTCAATCAGCGCCTGGCGCACCAGCCGGCGGCGCGGCGCCCCGAGGGCCGAACGCACCGAGGTCTGTGTTTTGCGCGCGGTCGCGCGCACCAGCATCAGATTCGCCAGATTCGCGCACGCGATCAGCAGCACGAACGTCGATATCCACATCAGCAGGTGCAGCCCATCCTTCGCGTTATCCTGCATCTGCTGCACGCCCCCGCCCCCGTAGGACAGGTGCAGCGTCTGCTTCGGAATCAGACCCGCATTGCGTGGATCCACCTTCGCGACCGGGTCCTGTAAGAACTGCCGCAGCTCCACCTGCATCTGCGCTTCCATCTTCTTCTGGTCGGCGCCGGGTTCGATGCGCCCGATCAGGTTCAGCCATTCCAGCTGGGGACTGTCCAGAACGTTGAAGCCCCCTCCCTGCACCACCGGCGAATCGTTGAGCGGAACCCACAGCGAAGGGGGATCGGTGTCCAGCCGCTCCCCGAAAAATCCTGGCGGCGTAATCCCGACAATCGTGAAGGCCTGCCCGTTGATGAAGAAGGAAGCCCCCACCACCGAAGGATCCTTCCCGAACTTCTGCTGCCACGTCCGATAGCTCATCACCGCCACCAGCGGTGCACCCTTGACGTCGTCGGCCGGCCGCAGCATCCTTCCTATCCACGCGGTCACGCCCAGCGTCTCAAACGAATTGCCGGAGACGAATTCACCCACCAGCGGTTCCGCCGCATGATTGCTGTCGGCACGCCGGACGCCCATCTGTGTCCGTCCGGCCTGAAAGGCCGCCAGTCTTGAAAAGCCGGGTGTGTGCGCGCGGAAACGGTAGTATTGCTCGGTCGAGAACAGCGACCAGTCGTCCGCCATGCCGCCGTTGATGCAGCAGTTCTCGGTGTCGCCGACGCGCACCAGTTCGCTCGGTTTCGCCACCGGCAGCGACTTCAGCAGAACGGCGTTGATGAGCGTGAAGATCGCCGTCGTCGCCCCGATCCCCAGCGCCAGCGTAAGAACTGCCGTGATGGTGAAACCCGGCGACTTGAGGAACTGCCGCAAAGCATAGCGGATATCTTCCATCATGGATCCGGGAGCCTCTCTCGTTTTCCCTACGTTACCGCACAGGAATATGTTTCCGGCACCTTCTGGGACGAATGGGACAGGCAAGTCACCTGCAGGGCCTCCGGGCCTTCCCCGTCCTCCTTACTTCCATGCATCTACCGTCACGTACCGGACCTTCTCCGGAGCGTGGCGCTGGAGGATCATCCGCGTCGCTTCCACCGATTGCGAGCGGTCCGTCCCCATCGTCAGATGTCCGCCATCGTGCAGCAGCAGATTCGATCCATGCCCACGCCGCTGATTTCGTCCAATTCCCTGCTCCAGATGCGCCGCAATCCGCTCCGCCGTTGTGTTGGCGCGCCAGTCGAAACCCATCGTATTCCACATCACCGCGGTCAGCCCCAGATCGCGCGCGGCCTGCAGCACGGCCGGGCGCCGCGACCCATGCGGTGGCCGGAAGTATTGCACCTTCTCTCCCAGAACATCTTCCAGGGCGGCGTTGCACCCCGCCAGTTCTTTCTGTACCCGCGCCCCACGCTGCACTGCTAGCCACGGATGCGTCACCGTATGGTTGCCGATCAGATGCCCTGCCGCGTGAATCTCCCTCACCACGTCCGGCCGCTGCCGCACATATCTCCCAATCAGAAAGAACGTCGCCCGCACTTCGGCCCGCGCCAGCAGATCGAGCAGCCGTCCCGTCCACGGGTCATTCGGGCCATCGTCGTAGGTCAGCGCGAACTCCCCGGCATCCCGTCCCGCCACAAGCGTTCGCCCGAACAGCTGCGATTCCGGCGCCAGCGATCCCCAGGTCCAGACCGCCGCGCCCACGCCCGCAGCACCCACCGCACTCGCAATCACTCCCATCATTCGGATTCAGTCTATGCGGGTTCCTCGTCTTTCCCGAGCACCGAGCGCGGGCCACGGCGTGGGGGCCATGGTTTGCATCCCAGCGCACCCGTGGTATCTTCGTATTTCCTTCGCTGCACGCTTCTGACCTGTGGCCAACCTCTTCGAACAGCCGCGTTTCATCGCCGTCGAGGGCCCTATCCGTGCGGGCAAATCCTCGCTGGCCCAAATCCTCGCCGACACGCTGCACGCTCGCCGCATTGTCGAGCCGGAAAACAATCCCTTCCTCGACCGCTTCTATCGCGGCGAACCGGGCATGGCCTTTGACACGCAGATGTGGTTTCTCATGGCGCGTTACGAGCAGCAGCGGGAGCTCGAAGACTTCACCACCCCCATCGTCGCCGACTACCTCTTCGAGAAAGACAAGATTTTCGCTTACATCAACCTCACCGACGCCGAGCTCGATCTCTACAACCGCTACTACCAGATGTTCCGCGCCGAAATCCCCACGCCCGAACTCGTTATCTACCTCCAGGCCTCGCCCGAAGCGCTCAAGCAGCGCATCCGCCGCAAGGGCGTCGCCGGCGAGCGCGCCATCAGCGAGAAATACATCGAACAGGTCGCTGCCGCCTACGAGCATTTTTTCTTCCACTACTCCTCCAGCGATCTTCTCGTCGTCAACACTTCCGACATCGACTTCGTCAACAACAACCGCGATCTCCAGCTTCTCCTCAAACGCCTCTCCGAACCCGTCCACGGCACGCAATACTTCCTGCCCCTGGGCTAAGCGTCACTTTTTGCCGCCGACCGCAGGGGCGCTTCATCCAACGTCTGCATGCTATCCGCCGTAGTTGCCTTAGCCGTAGCCATATGCGGCTGCTTCTCAGGTTCGCACGAGGTTGTAATGTCGCCCCAGGAACAACAACGGGCCATCTCTCTGCTCCGCGAGGCCTACGCCGCCTTCAATCGCAACGATATCCCCGCCGCCGTTCACGCCTTCGCCGCTGACATCGAGTGGCAGGAGCCGGCGGAATTCCCCGGTGGAGGCATGTATCGCGGGCGCGCTGCAGTGGCCCGCTACCTGACCAATTCCCGCGCTGACTGGGCCGAAGGCGCCAGCGAACCGGTCCGCTTCCTCGTGCACGGCAACCGTATCGTGGTGTACGTTCACGCGCGCTTCCGCACCAATGGCGCCGACGCCTGGACTGACGTCTCGCTCGCCGACGTCTACACCTTCCGCAATGGCACACCCATTGCCATGCACGCCTTCGCCGACCGCAACGCCGCGCTCCAGTGGGCCGGCATTCCGCATCAGGAATAATCGCGAGGCCGCCACCGCCAGGGTTTTCTCCGGACGCCTTGTGAACGCCCCCCGCGGGCCAGTGAACGATGTTGTCCCTTAACTCCGCCCGAACCCCCTCACTCGCCAGCTCTTCTCCGCCGACTGGAACAGATACACCCCCAGAATCGCGATCAGGGGCTCCAGCGGATGCCGGAAGCGCGCGTGCACCGTCACGAAGTAGTAGGTCAACGGCAGCAACGCAAATGCCCACAGGAACAACCCCGCCGCCGGCGCACGCCGCCGCAACGCCAGCGCCAGCCCCAGCAGGCCCACCAGGCTCGTGAACTGGAAATTCAGATTCCTCCCGTATTCGCTCACGAATCCCTCGTCACCGGGATGCGGCACGCTGAACCAGAAGTAGTACAGCCGCCGCAAAGACAACACCGCAAATCGCTCCGGATCGGCCTCGATGAACCGCTTCGCCAGCGCGCCGCGCATCCTCACATAGGCCAGCTCGCCCATCCTGGCGTACAGCCGCAGTTGCACCGGATCCTGAGCTGGATGGTCGTACTCCATCAGCAGACCGGTTGCCCCCGGCCCGTTTCCCAGATACAGCTCCGCCCCGAAATTCCCCCGCAGCGGCACCCATGCGTGAAAGACCCGCCAGTTGCGAGCCATCCACGGCGTCACGCATCCGGCAAAGATCGCCGTCGCCAGCAGAACCGCCCCGATCTGAAGCGGCCACCATTCCCGCGGCTTCACACCCAACAAAACCCAAGCGCCCGCGACCGGCAGAAACAGCAGCAGGGAAGGATTCGTCAGCGCAATCAATCCCCACAGCAGACCAAACATCGCCCACTGCCCCGCGCTCGGCGTAACCGCCGCTCCCTGCTCCTCGCCGACGCGCCGCATCCGTAACGCCAGCACCAGCACCCAGGAGAAAAGGAAGGCGCTGAGCGTCATCTCCCAAACCCACTTCACCGCATACTGCATCGCCCCCGGATAGAGCGCCCAGATCCACGCCGACCACAGCGCCACCTTCCGGTTGAAGCAGCGCCGCGCAATCTCCCAGGTGGTGAAAACCATCAGCGCGTTCAGGACACAGTCGAAAGCCAGGATCATCCAGGCCGCAACCGGGGTATAGATGCCGAACAGCCGGAAATCCCCGGCCAGAATCCACGGAAACAGGGGAGGCACCCACGCCGTCGGTCCCGTATGTCCGCGAAACGGATCGGCGAACCCGTACCCGGTGTCGAGCGCCCTCGCCACCCGTCCCATCTCGTAGCCAAAGGCAAAGTGGTCGTCGTAGGGGCGCATGTGCCACATGCGGGCCAGCGTCATGTACGCGATGCGAATCAGCAGGGCCACCCAGAAGATCGTCCACAGCCTCTTCGCGTCTGCCGGTCGCGAACCCGGCTCTGCGCCGCTCACAATTGCCGGACCTCCTGCCCGGTCTGCTCCGCCTCCGCCGCCATCAGCGCCTCCGGCGTCAGCGCATCCGCGCGCCGCAGGCTGGGGAAGAATACCGTCCACAATCCCGTAATCATCATGGACCCGATACCGCCGATCACCACCGCGCGCACGGCGCCCCACCACTGCGCCGTCAGCCCGCTCTCGAACTCACCCAATTCGTTCGACGCGCCCACGAAGAGCGAATTCACCGCGCTCACGCGTCCGCGCATCTCCGGCGGCGTCGCCAGTTGCAGCACCGACGACCGTATCACCACACTCACCATGTCCGACGCGCCCACGACCAACAGCGCCGCCAGCGACAGGGGCAGGCTCTTCGATACACCGAACAGCACCGTAGCCGCTCCGAAGATCGCCACGCACACCAGCATCCTCTTTCCCGCACTTCGCCGGATCGGACGCACCATCAGCCACAGGGAAACCATCAGCGCGCCCAGCGCAGGCGCCGCCCGCAGCATCCCCAGTCCTCGCGGCCCGGCATGCAGGATATCCTGGGCGAAGATCGGCATCAGGGCCACTGCCCCGCCCAGCAGGACGGCAAACAGGTCGAGTGAGATCGACCCCAACAGCACCTGCGTTCTGGCGACGTAGTGGAAACCCGCGAGGATGACGTCTTTCGAGATCGCCCGGTGCTCCATTCGTCCCGGCCGCACGTGCAGCGACGCCACCAGCACCAGGAACCACACGATCGAAAACAGCATGAACAGATAGACGATGGCCGCTCCATGCAGCCGACCACGCAGCGGCAAAGTGAACAGAACGCCGCCCAGCGCAGGTCCCACGATATTCGAGAACTGGAAAATCGCCGATCCCCACGTGATGGCGTTCACGAAGTGTTCGGTCGGCACCAGGTGCGGCACCAGCGCCGAGCTCGCCGGTCCACTGAAGGCTCGTCCCGTCCCGATGCCGAACAGCAGTGCGAAGATGGGCCACACGTGCCCCACCTTCGTCCACGCCAGCCAGAACAGGGTCGCCGTGCAGAACGTCTGCAGGCCATAGCACACCAAAATCACCTGCCGCCGGTCGAAGCGATCCGCCACATGTCCGGCCGGCAGCATGAACAACAGCCCCGGTAAAAACAGGATCAACCCCGTGTACCCCAGATCGATCGCCCGATGCGTGATCTGATACACCTGCCATGCAACCGCCAGCGCCTGCGCCTCCGCGCCGATAATCACCACGACGCGTGCCATTTGATAACGAAGAAAGTCGCGGGACAAGAACGCGGCTGC
>DATJNE010000053.1:0-17326 GCA_035508305.1 Acidobacteriaceae bacterium
ACGCTCTCACCATCACGATCACAGCCGTGCTTTTGATATCCGTATCCCTCTTCGCTGCGTTTGCGCCCGCCCGTCGCGCTTCCAGGATTGACCCAATACGTGCTCTGCGGCACGACTGACATCAGATCATCACACTCCGATGATCGAGGGACCCTGTGCCCTGCAGATGTGGCCGCCATCCAGCCGGAAGAGTGCAAATCGCCAATGCACTCACGGACTCGGATAGCTCCTCAAAGATCGGCCGGGATCCATCGATCCCGGTCCCGTCACGTTGACGTAAAACGGGCTAACCTGACAAGCGCTTCTGGTTGTCGGTTGTCGCTATCAGTCCAACGCGCTCCTTGAGAGTGGATTGGGCGAGAAAAGCAGGTGAGGCACCGCCAGACGGGCTTCCGCGACCTGCATCAGGGTCCCAGGCACCTGCAACGAGCCTCCAGTCGCGGGGCCGTCCCGCATTTCCCGCCGTGGGGAGAGCCTGCCCTTTGATCGCGCCAAAGCGACTATTCTGGAAGGGCGCCGGGCTGCACGCCCGCGCGCGCCGGAACCGCCGACAGCCTGCAGCCGACATCCAAACGGCCCGAGAGCGCAACCGATAAGGAGAATCCATGACCCCGCCCGCCACTGACACGACTGCGCCCAACGCCGCCGCCGCCGGCAAGGTCCACCTCGGCGATCTCGTCGTTCACCGTCTCGGTTTCGGCGCCATGCGCATCACCGGCCAGGGAATCTGGGGGCCTCCCAGGGATCACGACGCCGCCATCAGGACGCTGCGGCGCGCGGTGGAGCTGGGGGTGAATTTCATCGATACGGCCGACTCCTACGGACCCCATGTGAGCGAGGAGCTGATCGCGGAGGCTCTGCACCCCTACCCCCAGGGCCTGGTGATCGCCACCAAGGGCGGATGGCAGCGCGTGGGGCCTGGACAGTGGATCCACAACGCGAGCCCCAAACACCTCGAAGAAGCCGTGGCGGGAAGCCTGAAGCGGCTGAAGCTGGAGCGCATCGACGTCTACCAGCTCCACGTGCCCGACCCGGCGGTTTCGTTTACGGCCTCGGTGGAGACGCTGGAAAGACTGCGCGAGCAGGGCAGGATTCGCCACGTTGCGCTCTCCAACGTGACGCTGGAACATGTGGAGCGCGCGCGCAAGATCACCCCCATCGTCTCCGTGCAGAACCGCTACAGTTTTGCGGATCGGGAATGGGATTTCCTGCTGGACTTCTGCGAGAAGAACGGGATCGCGTTTATTCCCTGGGCGCCGCTGGGGCAGGTCCGCGCCGCGCACGAGCTGCTGGAGAAGTTTGCCCGGGAGCTGGACGCCTCGCCTCTGCAGGTGGCGCTGGCCTGGCTGCTGCGGCGCTCGCCGGTCACGCTGCCGATTCCGGGTACGTCGTCGCCGAAGCATGTGGAGGAGAACGTGGCCGCGGCCGCGCTCAAACTGCCTGATGCGGCGTTCCAACAGCTCGACGCGGTGACGCCGCCACCGGCGAGTCTGCGGTAGGGACGGGGGAGGGGCTGGACGGCGAGTCCTCTCGTACCATCGAACTATGCCGTGGGCGCCGCGCCTTCTCCCGATCCTGGCTCTGTCGCTGCTCACCCTGGCGGCGCGCGCGCAATCCCCGCCCATGGTGCTGCCGCTGGACTACTCGGGCCGGCATCTTTACATCACGGTGACCGACGCGCACCTCGGGCCGCTGACGCTGATGCTCGACACGGGCTTCCAGCACACCTCGCTGTCCGCGGCGGCGGCCGGCAAAGGCGAGGTCCGCACCCATTTCTGGGAGCGCTCCCTTTACTACAACGGCTTCGGCACTGCGCCGACGAAACGGCGCTATGAAACGGTCGCGGTCGCGCTGCGCGCCCGGGAGGCACCGATCTTCACCGGTTCCGCGCTGGTGTTCGATTTCGGGGATCTGGCGAGGAAATTCGGGCATCCGCTGGATGGCTTCCTCGGCTGGGATTTCTTTCGCCAGTGGTGTGCGACGCTGGACTACGCTCCGGCGCGTCTGACGCTGCGCGACCCGGCCCGGTGCTCCGAGCCGGCCGGCCCGCATGCCGTGCTGCGGGCGCGGTGGACGCCGCAGGGTTTGCTGCTGCCGGCGCAGCTGACTTTCAGCAACGGGCACACCGCCGCGGCTCTGCTCCACTTCGACAGCGGCAGCGACATCACGCTGATGCTGAACACGCAGTTCCGCGGGCCGGGGGGCGTCGACGAGAAGACGGGCTCCGGCGAGGAGTCCCACGGTTTCGGCATCAACGGACGCTACGCGACCGATCTGGTTTCCATGGCGAAGATCGATCTGGACGGCCAGCTGCAGCTCGACCCCGGCCCATACGCGGCGGTGGCGATTGCGCGACCCGGAGCCTTCGCGAAGGTGCACTGGTGGGAGGGCCCGTCGGCCATGCGGATCAACCGCGACGGGATCGTGGGCAACGCGTTGCTGGACCACTTCCGCTGGACCCTGGACCCGGCGGCGAAGCGGATCTACGCGGAACCGGCGGGAGGCAGGTAAAGCGGATTGCGGGGCGCAGCCGATCGCGACTCCCGCGCGAAACAGGATTGCCTGGACGGCGAGTCCTCTGCTACGCTAAGCGGTTTTCTCGTTCCACTTCACTGGAGTCTCATGACCACCACCGCATCCGTTCCCTCGACCCACCCGTCCGCGACTGCCGCGACCTTTCCTTTCACGCTCACCGAGGATCAGGAAGCCCTGCGCCGCGAAATTCGCGACTTCGCCGCCCGCGAGATCGCGCCCAACGTTCTGCGCTGGGACGAGGCTTCCGAGTTCCCCATGGAGGTGGTGCAGCAGCTGGGCCACATGGGGCTGCTGGGCGTGATCTTCCCGCCGGAGTACGGCGGCGCGGGCCTCGGCTATGTCGATTACATGCTGGCCATCGAGGAACTGTCGGCGGTGGACGGGAGCATCGGCATCATCGTGGCCGCGCACAATTCGCTGTGCACGAACCACATCTTCCTGGCGGGATCGGAGGCGCAGAAGAAGAAGTATCTGCCGCAGCTTGCCACCGGCGAGCACCTCGGGGCGTGGGGACTGACGGAGCCGGGGTCGGGATCGGATGCGAGTGCGGCGCGGACGACCGCGGTTCGCAGAGGCGACCACTGGGTGCTCAACGGGACGAAGACCTTCATCACGAATGGCCACTACGCGGACGTATCGGTGATTATCGCGGTTACGAATAAGGAAGAGGGCACGCACGGGCTCTCCGCCTTCATTGTGGAAAAAGGAACGCCGGGATTTCGCCCCGGCAAGAAGGAGAACAAACTGGGCCTGCGCGCCAGCGACACGAGCGAATTGATTTTTGAGGACTGCGCCATTCCCGCGGAGAATCTGCTGGGCAAGGAGGGCGAGGGCTTCATCGACGCGATGCGCACGCTGGACGGGGGCAGGATCTCGATCGCGGCGCTATCGCTGGGCATCGGCCGCGGCGCGCTGGACGCCAGCGTGAAATACGTGAAGCAGCGGCGGCAGTTCGGGAAAGCGATTGCGGAGTTCCAGGGCATCCAGTGGAAGCTGGCCGACATGGCGACGGAACTCGATGCGGCGCGGCTGCTGACGCTGCGGGCCGCGGTGCTGAAGGACGCGGGCCGGCGGGTGACGCAGGAATCGGCGATGGCGAAGCTCTACGCGTCGGAAGTCGCGGTGAAAATCTGCAACGAGGCGGTGCAACTGCACGGCGGTTACGGCTTCATCAAGGATTATCCGGTGGAGAAGTTCTATCGCGATGTGAAGCTGTGCACGATCGGCGAGGGAACGAGCGAGATCCAGCGCATGGTGATCGGGAGAGAGATTCTGAAGGTACACCCATCGAGAGGGTGACGACGCATCCAGCCGGGATCGGCGGGCTCGCCCGGTAAGCCGGCGCGTTCGCCTTCGCTGCGCGGTTGCGATTTCTTCGCCCGCAGCGGAATCGTCGTCCGTGGAAGCGCAATCCGTCGTACGATAGTTCCACTTCTCCCGCCACGTCCGCGGTCCCAAAATCCAAAGGAGATTCCTGTGAACGGAACCACCCTCCGTCTCTGGGCCCTTTTCATTCTCAGCTTGCCTGGCCTGGTCGTCGCGCGGGGCCAGGAGCTGACTCCTGACGCAGCGAAGGCCATGCTCAACCAGCTTGGCGCCGCGACCAATGCCAGCGAATTCACTCTTACCCAGGACCAGGCGCACGCCTTGACCGCTCTGAGCGCCGACCTCCTGGCGCCGCTGCAGATCCAGGCCACGCAGCCCTGCCTTCCCAATCCCCGCGACAGGCGGGTGCTCAGCCACCAGTTCACGGCCTGCCAGGGCATTTTCCCCGCCGGGATCTCGGATCAGAACCCGGGCGTGTACCTCAAGGTCGGCCGCATCTTTCACTGGCACATCGTCGAAGTCAGCAGCGTCGTCGATCCCTCCGAAGACCACAGCCAGCGTCTGGTCGGCTACACCTGGGAATACGACTTCTCCGGGCTTCCCCCCGAAGTGCAGAAGGTACTGAGCCAGGGCTTGCGCCACGAGGGCCACTCGCTCTTCCAGATCGACAGCGGCACTTGGAAGTGGATGGCGTATCAGTAGGGCAGTTGGGTTCGAGCAGGGGAGTTCCGCTTCCCGGCTCCGCGTCTCGCTTCGCGCGCTATTCTGTTCAGTTGCCTCCGCCTGACGCCATCGCCAGCCTTGTCTCGCGCCTTCGCTCCGGCGACGCCCGCGCGCTGGCCCGCGCCATTTCGCTGGTCGAAAACGATGCGGCCGAAGCTCCTGCGCTGCTTTCCGCGTGCTTTCCGCACACGGGACACGCGATCCGCATCGGGATCACCGGCCCACCGGGAGCGGGCAAGAGCACGCTCGTCGATCGCCTGGCCCGTGGTTTTCGTGAAACTGGGGAGGGGCGCGCATCGGGCAAAACCGTCGGCGTCGTCGCCGTCGATCCCAGCAGCCCCTTCACCGGGGGCGCCATTCTCGGCGATCGCATTCGCTTCCAGGAGCGCCACGGCGATGCTGGCTTCTATGCACGCTCCATGGCGACGCGCGGCTCGCTCGGCGGCCTGGCGCTGGCGACCGCCGACGTTGCGCTGGTCCTCGAGGCCAGCGGCAAAGACATCCTTCTCATCGAGACCGTCGGCGTCGGCCAGGACGAAGTGGAGATCGCGCGCCTCGCCGACATCACCGTGGTCGTCCTCGTCCCCGGCATGGGCGACGACGTGCAGAGCCTGAAAGCCGGCGTGCTGGAGATCGCCGACATTTTCGTCGTCAACAAGTCCGACCGCGACGGTGCCGAGCGCGTGGAGCAGGAGATTCGCGCGCTGCAATCGCTGGCGGCGCATCCCCCGGAGAGCACGCCGCCGGTCGTGCGCACGGTCGCCACCAGCGGCGAAGGCCTGCCGGCTCTCGCAGGCGCGCTCTCCGACAGGCAACAGTGGCTGTCACAAAACAGCCGCCTGACCGCGCGCCGCACCGAACACTGGCAGCGCCGGCTGGACGCCATGCTGCGCGCCGAACTGATGCGCCGGGCGCGGCAGAACGGCTTCGACGCAAGGCTGCTGCAGTTCCATGCCGCGCGCATCGCCTCCGGCCAGCAGGACCCGTGGGCGCTGGTCGCGGAACTGACGGAGAAGGTCTTCGATGCAGCCAAATCCGGCTGAGCTTGCACTTCCAGCTTCCCGCTGCCGGGCTTCCAGTACCCTGTTCTTATGCCCGAACTCGATCATCTCGGCATCGCGGTGAAGAACATCGCCGAGGCGCGCAAGCTGTACGAGGCCCTGGGCCTCCACGTCGTCCATGAGGAGACCGTCGAGCAGGAACAGGTCCGCACCGCGCTGATCCCCGCCGGCGACGCTCGCATCGAGCTGCTCGAGCCGACCACCCCGGACTCGCCCGTGGGGCGCTTCCTGGCCAAACGCGGCGAGGGCCTGCACCACATCGCGCTCCACGTCGAAGACATTGCGGGGACGCTGGAGACCCTGAAGGCGCACGGCGCGCGTCTCATCTCGGAAGAGCTGCAGACCGGCGCCGGCGGGCATCTTTACTTCTTCGTGCATCCATCGAGCGCGGGCGGCGTGCTGCTGGAGATCTGCCAGGACAGCGTGAGCGACGTCTGATGTTTCTTTCCATCGACACCTGCGGCTCGTCCGGCTCCGTCGCCCTGGCCGGCCTGACGGACGATCGACTCGCCGTGCTCGCGCAAACCAGCCTCGCCGGCAAGACCTACTCTGCGCAGCTCGTCCCTGCGATCCGTCATCTTCTCACCGCCCACAGAATCTCCGTCGCCGATCTCGCCGGCATCGTGGTGACCAGCGGTCCGGGCTCGTTCACGGGCATCCGCATCGGACTGGCGACCGCCAAAGGCCTGGCCGAAGCCAGCTCGATCCCCATCGTTGCGGTTTCGCGGCTTGCCGTCCTGGCCGGCAAGGCGCAAACGCAGTCCGCCGCCTTCGATGCATCCCGCAACGAGTTTTATTTCCGCGATGGCTCGGGCGGCGACCCGGTCGAATCCCTGGTCACCTGCGGGGCGTTTGCCGCACGCGCGGCGGCTCTGGGGGCACAACTCGCGGTTTGCGAAGCAGCGGTTCATACCCTGGCGCCGGCGGCGACGCTGGTCCCGGCGCCCACCGCTTTCGATGCGATCGAGTCCGCGCTGGCCCGGCTGCGGGCGCGCGACTGCGACGATCCCCTTTTGCTGGACGGCAACTACATTCGCCGCTCCGACGCGGAAATTTTCTCCGCGCCCGATGCGCCTGCCCGCCCGAAACCAGCCCCGCGCGCATGACCGTCACCCCGCCTTGCGCGACGCGCCTTCTGCAGCCGGCCGACCTCGACGAAGTCCTCGCCATCGCGGCGGCATCGCCCCAGGCCCCGCAGTGGCCGCTGTCCGCTTATCTTCCCTACCTCGCGGCGGAGACAGGGAACCCCGATCTCTTTCGTGTCGCCCTTGCCGCCACAGCGCAGGAGTCTCCCGCGTCTCCCGATTCGCGCGAAGAGACGATCCTCGGCTTCGCCTGCGCCATCCTTCTGGTCGACGGCGAGGAGAACCTGTGCCAGCTGGACTCGATGGCGGTCCGCCCGGAGGCCCGGCGACGGGGGATCGGCCTGGCGCTGCTGCGGGCCACGTTCGCCTGGGCCGCGAAAAACGGCGCTCTCAGGCTCTCGCTGGAGGTGCGCGCCTCGAACGAAGCAGCGCTGGCGTTGTACCGGCAATTCGGCCTGAGTCAGGAAGGCCGTCGCACCCGCTACTACGCTGATCCGGAAGAGGATGCCCTGATTCTGGGCACCCGGTTACCTCCGAGACCCGCCTCCCTGGATTTCCACTGAAAAGGGTGTTGTCGGTCATGCAGCCGCGGTGCTAGCGTGGTACGTCTCACTTTTGTAGTGAGTCAAATTCGCCCGGCGAACCACGGTTGCCGCGGCTCCGCCGGGGAGGATCCCGCACCGGAGGAGTCGTCTATGGATCTGGAAGCGAACGGTCAGCCGGATAGTGAAGCAATACGCCGCCTGGAAGAAGAGCATCGTCACTATTCGGAGAAGCTCGAACAACTGCTCCAAAAGCCCTGGCTTTCCGACGATGAGCAACTCGAGGAAGTTCGCCTGAAGAAACTCAAATTGCATATCAAGGACCAGCTGACCCTGGTCCGGACTCAGGTTCGCGCGTTCACCGCCGCCTGATCCGCGTTCGCACGCGACATCCGCAGCTCTCTTCGCGACGCAGCGCCAGCGCCTGACAGGCAGTGTGTCCCTCCGGCAGGCGGGACCCTCCGGTTCCAGGGGAACCTGCGAGGGCCTTTCTGTTTCGCGCCTTCAGCCATAGAATGAAAAGGACTTTCGGACGAGTGCTCCCGTTGCGCTCTACGGCCGGTTCTCCGTCTTCTTTCTCTCCGTGGACTTCTGCCGGGCTCAGGCGGCAAAACGCCGGGGTCTACGCAACGGCAACGCCCGAGGGCTCTCTTTGGCGGCAATCGTTCTCATGGTGCGTGACGGATACTTCTACGGACTGGCTCTTACCGCAGTGGCGGCGCTTCTGTGGCTCGTGACGCGCCACTGGGGATGGGCGGTGGCTCCCCTGCTGCTGGCCGCGTTTTTCCTGTGGTTCTTCCGCGATCCCGCCCGCACCATTCCGGCCGAGCGCGGCCTGGTCGTCGCGCCGGCCGACGGCAAGGTGACCCAGGTGGCCCGGGTTTCCACCGTGGAGGGCCAGCGGCTGCGCATCAGCATCTTTCTGAGCGTCTTCGATGTGCACGTCAACCGCTCCCCGGTGGAAGGCATCCTGCGCGAGGTTCGTTATAAGAAAGGCGAGTTCCTGAACGCCATGAACCCGGTCTGCGCCGAGCGCAACGAGCAAAACCTGGCGGTGGTCGACTGCATCGAGGGCTACCAGGTTTCGTTCATCCAGATCGCCGGCCTGCTTGCGCGGCGCATCGTCTTCAGGAAAAAGCCGGGCGACTATCTGGAGCGCGGGGAGCGCGTCGGCCTGATCAAGTTCGGCTCGCGCACCGACCTTCTGCTGCCCGGGCATGCCGAGCCCCTCGTGCAGCCGGGCGATCGCGTGCGCGGCGGGGCCAGCATCGTGGCCCGCATCGCCAACCCGAACCACGATCCCATGCTGGCCGCGGTGGGGGCGGAGATGCTGGTATGAACAGCGATCCGCAGACCTTCCTCCGCCCCAGCGGGGCGGCGAAATTCCATGCGCCTCCGCCGCGCCGCCGTCCCCGGGGCATGTTCCTGCTGCCCTCCATGTTCACCGCGGTGAACATCGCCGCCGGCTTCTACGCCATCACGCAGAGCCTCGAGGGCACCGCACTCCAGCCGCACCACTTCGACTATGCCGCGCTCGCCATCGGTCTGGCGATTCCGTTTGACGCGCTCGACGGCCGCATCGCGCGCCTCACCAACACGGAAAGCGACTTCGGCCGCGAGCTCGATTCGCTCGCCGACGTCATCACCTTCGGCGTCGCGCCCAGCATTCTTGCTTTCGCCTGGGGCTTTCGTTCCCTGCCCATGAACATGCACCACGACCTGCGCCTGAAGCTGGTGCAGTTCGGCGCGTTTTTCTGCTTCCTCTTTCTGCTCTGCGGGGCCAGCCGTCTGGCCCGCTTCAACATCAGCGTGAATCCCATCCCCAAGAATCCCGGCCGCCCGGGGCGGAAATACTTCGTCGGCATGCCCATTCCTGCCGCCGCCGGGATCGTGGCCGCCGTGATTCACGGCTTCATCGGACTGCCCATCTTCACCTGGTGGCTGGCCATCATCTGGGGTCTGCTGGTCGGCTTCGTCGGCTTCCTCATGGTGAGCACGTGGCGCTTCTGGAGCGGCAAGGAGATCAACCTCACCGGGCGCCAGCCGTTTCGCTGGATCGTTCTTCTGGGGGTCAGCATCTATCTGCTGGTGTTTTTCTCGCGCGTGGTCCTGCTGCTGCTGGCTCTGGTGTACATGTTCTCCGGGGTCATCGCACGCCTCGCGTATTCCTGGCGCCGCCACCATCACGCCGCCCGCAATCCTCTGCCTTCTTCACAGGGTCCCATCGGATGACAGATCAGCAGAAAATCGCCATCGTCGGCGCCGGCTCGTTGCGCGGCAAGGAACTCAACGAAGCGCTCGCCGATTCGCCTTTTGCCGGGGCGGACTTCCTGCTCATGGACGACGAGTCCGAGCTGGGCAGCCTCGAAGCGGTGGGCGACGAGGTCACTTTTATCCAGCGCATCGACCCCACGTCGTTCCGGCACGTGGACTTCGCCTTTTTTACCGGCGAACAGCAGCTCACCCTCAAACACTGGGAGAGCGCGCACCGGGCCGGGGCCAGCATCGTCGATCTTTCCTTCGCGCTGGAAGGCCAGCCCGGCGTGCTGGTGCGCGCGCCGTGGGTGGATGACGAACTGCAGCCGGTTCCCGCGCCGCCCGGCTCCGAAACGCCCGGCCTCGAAACCCCGGCCATCGTGCCCGCGCATCCGGTGGCGGTGGCGCTGGGCCTTCTGCTGGCGCGCATCGCGCAGTCCACGCCCATCCGCGGCGCATCGGCCACGGTGCTCGAGCCGGCATCCGAATACGGCCGCGCCGCCATGGACGAGCTTCACCAGCAAACCGTGAAGCTGCTGAGTTTCCAGGAGCTGCCGCGCGAGGTCTACGACACCCAGGTGGCCTTCAACACAACGCCGTCGTTCGGCGATTCGGCAAAGTTTTCCCTTGCCACCAGCGAATCGCGGATCCGCCGCCACTTAGCGCTGCTTTCCGCAGGCCGGCTGCCCGATGCCGCGGTGCAGCTGATCCACACGCCCGTCTTCCACGGCTACGGCATCTCGCTGGCGGTCGAGCTGGCTGCGCCCACCTCGCTCGATCAGATGGAAGCCTCGCTGGCCGGCGAGCACGTCGAGATCGTGACCGCCGAATCCGATCCGCCGACGAATCTCACGGCCGCCGGACAGGCCAACATCCTCGTCCGGGCGCGCCCGCACAACACGAAGGAACCGGAAACCACCCGTTTCTGGATCTGGGCCGGGCTCGACAATCTGCGTTTTGCCGTGCTGAATGGGCTGGCCTGTGCGCTCGAGCTCAAGCGCCTGCGCCCCAGTGGCGAGGTGCAGTAAGAGGCTCAGGGGCTCGGCCGCCGGCCTGGCCTTACTGCACGGCGAAGCAGTCGAGGTCGTTGGCGAAGGTCACCGGACCGGCATAGTGGCGCGCGATCTCCGCACGCGTTTGGTCCTCTTTGCCCAGCGTCCTCAGCATCCGGTGCGACAGCACCAGCTGCCGCACATGCGCGTTGGCCGCCGTTTCTCCAATCACCGAGGGCGGCATGTGCAGCCGTCTCTCGACGCCGGTTGCGCCTTCCGGCACGGCGTTATGGGCCACGAACAGATCGGCGTTCATGGCCAGCCGCGTGAGTCCGTCTCCCTCGCCGTTCGTATCGCCGCTGAAGACGATCCGCTTGCCGTGCAGGTCGACGCGCCAGGCCAGCGCCGGGAATCCGCCATGAATCACCCGCACCGCCGACAGCGTCATCGTGTTCATCCGCCACACCGGCACCGGCACAAACCCCGCCGCGACATTGTATGGCTCCAGTTTGTAGCTGTCGGTTTGTCCCGGATCCACCATCTCGCTCAGGTAGCGCCATGCCCCATGCGGATCCCCGAACAGGTCGTGCACGAACTCCGTCGTGGACGGCATGTACTGGTTCCCCGGCGGCCCGTACACGGGCAGGGGGCGTCTGCGATCTTCAAACCAGGAAGAAAACACGAGCGCCGGAAAATCGCCGCTGTGGTCGATGTGAAAATGACTGAACAGCACGACATCCAGATCGGACATCTGTGCGCCGCTCTCGCCAAAGCGCAGCGCGCTGCCTCCGCCGGCATCCACGAGGACACGCGCGTGGCCGTCCTCCCAGATCAGGTAACTGCTCGACGCGCGCTTGTCCTGCAGTTCCGGCCCGCCCGAGCCGAGCACCTGCACGGCCAGTCCGGATGCGCCACAGGTCTGCGCCCCCGCCGGCAGTGCGGTGCTCACCGCCATCAGCGCCAGCAGAATCGGCAGGGTCTTTCCCGTTCGTCTTCGCCGGCGCATGCTGAAGCGAACCAGGTTCTGCTCGTGCGGACCGTCGATGACCGGGCGGGCGGCGATCACGCCTCCACCAGACCGGTTTTCTTTTGCAGGTTCGCCGCGGCATCGCGCGGCGCCCGGCCGGTGGAGCGCCGCACCACCAGCGTCGATCGAACCGCGTATTCCCCCCCTTTGCCGCCGTCCTGGCGGATGCTGTAGAGGGCGCGGAAGGCGACCCGCGCGATCTCGTCGCGCGAGAGCCGCACGGTGGTCAGCGCCGGCTGGGTGAAGGCGCTGATCTGGATATCGTCGAAGCCCACAATCGAGATGTCCTCCGGCACGCTCAGTCCGCGCTCGTGGATGGCCCCCAGCGCGCCGATCGCGGTCATATCGTTTGAGGCCAGCACCGCGGTCGGCCTCTTCTCGCGGAGCAGCAGCCGCGCCATCGCCTGGTGGCCGCCATCCACCTGGTGGTTGCCTTCCTCCAGCCAGTCCGCGCCGATGCCGCGCCGCTTCAGGCATCCCACAAAGGCCTCGCGCCGCACCTGCGCGGAGCGCAGCACCATCGGCCCGGAGATGAACGCGATCTGGGTGTGCCCCAGCCGCGCAATGTGCTCGACCGCCGCGTCGATGCCGGAGGCATAGTCAACGAGGATGTTGCTGGTGAGCTTCTGCACGGTGCCGGTATCGAGAAAGACGAGGGGAATGTCGCGGTTCTGAAATTCGGTGATCAGCCGCGGGTCCATCTCCGAGGTCATGATCGCCACGCCGTCGACCTTGCGCTGCAGCATACGGCTCACGCACACTTCCATGCGCTCCGGGTCGTAGTTGGTGTTGGCCACCAGCACTTCCTGGCCGTGCTGCACGGCGATGTCCTCGAAGCTTTTGACCAGCTCGGGAAAGAAGGGATTCGTAATGTCGGAGATGATGAGCCCGTAGAGGCTGCTGCGTCCTGAACCCAGCGCTCGCGCCCAGGTGTTCGGATAGAACCCCAGCTCCTCGATGGCACGCTGCACGCGCTCCCGGGTCTCCGGCGTCACCTTGTCGGACCCGTTGATGGTCCGGGAGACGGTCGCCGTGGATACTTTTGCCAGGCGCGCTACTTCCCTGATGTTCATACCAGCTGCCTGCCTCCTTATATTCGATTCGCGCGCGCTTAGGAAGGTGAATCTCAGTAAGCGTTTACGGGAATTCGCGCTGTTCTGTTCCCGCCGCCTGCCGGCCCGCTACCTTTCCGCGGGGATCCGCTGGTAGGATGGCCGCACATGAAACCGGCCCTGCTTCGCTCTCTTGCCGCCGTTCTCCTTGCCTGCTTCGCCCTCTCGGCCGCCGCCGAGTCCCACAAACGCTGGAGCGAAGACGAGGCCAACGCCTGGTATTTACGCCAGCCCTGGCCGGTGGGCAGCGACTATCTTCCCGACGACGCCATCAACCAGCTGGAAATGTGGCAGGCCGACACCTTCGATCCCCAGCGCATCGACCTCGAACTCGGCTGGGCCCAGGCCATCGGCATGAACACCATGCGCGTCTTTCTTCATGATCTGCTCTGGCAGCAGGATCCCGACGGCTTCCGCAAGCGCATCGATACTTTTCTCGCCATCTGCGCCAAGCACCACATCCGCCCCATCTTCGTTCTCTTCGATTCGGTCTGGGATCCGAACCCGAAACTCGGCCCGCAGCGCCCGCCGATCCCCGGCGTGCACAACTCCGGCTGGGTGCAGAGCCCCGGCCGCGCGGGGCTGGCCGATCCGGCCCAGTATCCGCGCCTCGAAGCCTATGTGAAGGGCGTGGTCGGCGCCTTCGCATCCGATCCCCGCATCCTCGCCTGGGATCTCTGGAACGAGCCCGACAATCTCAACATTCCGTCGTATGCAGTCGAGGATCCTCCTGACAAGCTCGCCCTCGTCCAGAAGCTGCTGCCGAAAGTCTACGACTGGGCGCGCGAGGAAAATCCCTCGCAGCCGCTGACCAGCGGCCTCTGGCAGGGCGACTGGACGTCCGTGAAGACCCTCACGCCAATCCAGCGTATCCAGGTGGAGCAGTCCGACATTCTCTCCTTCCATAGCTACGGCTGGCCGGAAGAATTCGAACAGCGCATTCTCGAGCTCGAGCCCTACCACCGTCCCATCTTCTGCACCGAGTACATGGCGCGCGACATCGGCAGCACCATCGACACCATCCTGCCCATCGCCGAGAAGTATCGCGTCGCGGCCATCAACTGGGGCTTCGTCCAGGGCAAATCGCAAACCTACCTGCCGTGGGATTCCTGGACGCGTCCTTACGTCCTCGAACAGCCGGCGGTCTGGCATCACGATCTTTTCTATCCCGACGGCAAGCCTTACCGGCGGCGGGAGATCGAGATCATCCGCGCGCTGACCACCGACGCCAACAGTCCAGGGAAAACGACGGCGCAACCGTAACGCCGTTTCCGACACGGTGGGCCGCGCGAGCGCTGCGCCGGTCCGGTGCGTCTCGATCGCCTGCCACCGGCTGGACCACCGCGGGATCTGTCGTGATTACGACGCGGCGGGGCAGCAACGACTGGCACGGCGACGGCGCCTTCTACGAGCGGGCACCCGACTGGGGATCGGTTTGCGCCAGAGATGGCGTTCGCGTATGGTCGCCCTCAGGCTGTTCGCAGGGACCCTGCGGCGGAGGTTTTATCCCATGGCCAGGCTCGTGTATGAACTCAATCAGTCGCTGGATGGCTACGTCGATCATCAGGGTTTCACGCCGGACGCGGCGATCTTTCGTCACTTTATTGAGCGCGTGCGCGGTCTCGCCGGCATGGTGTACGGCCGCCGCATGTACGAGGTGATGCGTTATTGGGACGAGGATCATCCGGAGGACGGCGCGGACCAGCAGGAGTACGCCCGCGTGTGGCGGAGCCGGCCGAAGTGGGTGGTGTCACGCTCGTTGAAGACGGTCGGGCCCAACGCCACGCTGGTCGGGGATGACGTGGAGGCGGCGATACGCAGGCTGAAGGCTCAGCCGGGCGGCGAGATCGAAGTGGCCGGACCGGCACTGGCAGGCAGCCTGAGCGATGCCGGTCTCATCGACGAGTATCGAATCTACCTGCATCCCGTCGTGCTTGGCAGCGGGAAGCCATTCTTTGCCGGTCCTCCGCCGCCGCTCCGCTTCGCGGCCAGCGATCGAATCACGGAGGACGTGATTCGGTTGACCTACGTTCCGGCGGCAAGCACGCCCTCGCCCTCCAGCAACGGATAGATCCGGCAACCGAGGGTCCTGCCTGCGCTGCGGGATCACGATGCGAAGAATCGATGCGATGAGAGCGAGAGCAGATGAAAAGACCCTCATTTCCGCCAACTCGTCTCTTTGCCTGGAAAAATGGCGCGCGGCCTGCCAGAGACATCGCCGCCGGCCCGCCGGGCGTATGATGGCTGCGTTTTTCCGGTCCGCCGCCCACGGCGCTCCAGATTGCCTCCCGAAAGAACCTCGATGTTCCGAAGATCTCTGACTCCCGTGGGGCGTGGCCTCTCTCTTCTCGGCGGACTCATCGTCCTGATCTCTGCGTCGTGCTTTGCCCGGGCCCAGCCGGAGCCGCCGGCTGACTCTCCCCCGCAGGCGCCCACGGTGCAGGTCGAGGTCAACCGCGTTCTCATCCCCGTCGTCGTTCGCGACAAACGGGGGAACGCCATCGGCGATCTCAAAGAATCCGACTTCACCGTCTTCGACGATGGCAAGCCGCGCCCCCTTTCCGGCTTCTCCGTCGAGCGGCATCTCGTCTCCGCGGAAACCCCGAATTCCGCCGCGGCCGCCGCGCCCACCCCGGCTGCGCGCGCCGTCTCCGCCCTGCCCGACCGCATCATCGTCCTCCTCTTCGACGATCTCGACCTCGGCGAGGAAGATCTCGCGCACAGCCGGCAGGCCGCCCTCGCGGCGCTGCCCGGGATGCTCAACGGCTCCACGATGGCCGCCGTGGTGAATCTTTCCGGCTCCGTCAACAGCGGCATCACCCGCGACCCGTCAACGCTGGAGGCCGCCATCGCCCGGATCGAGCCCAACCCCGCCTATCACTCCACCGGAGCCGGCTGTCCCAGCCTCAGCTATTACCAGGCGGATCTCATCGTCGAGCAGCACGACGACACCGCTCTCGGCGATGCGACCCACCAGGTGCTGATGTGCGATCCCGGACTGGCCGTGACGAATGACTACCAGGCCGCTCAGCGCATTGCCTCGTCGGCCGCCCACCAGGCCTGGGCCATCGGCCGGCAGCGGATCCAGACCACCTACGCCAATCTCGGCGAATGGGTCCGGCGCATGGCAAAACTTCCCGGCCAGCGCATCCTTCTCCTGATTTCGCCGGGTTTCCTCCCCCTGGGCGACGAGGGCCTGCTCGATGAATCGCGCGCCATCGATCTGGCGGCCGGCTCCGGGGTGCTCATCAGCGCTCTCGATACGCGCGGCGTCTACACCACCGAGCTCACCGCCGATCAGGCCTCGCCCGGTCTCAGCACCGTCAATCACACCGGCGGAGGCATGGTTCTCCATGGCGACTACGCTCGCACCGTGGCGATGATGGGCGGCACCGCCATGGGCGCGCTGGCCGAGGGGACCGGCGGCAGCCTGTTCGAGAACAGCAACGACCTGACCGCCGGGCTGCACTCCCTTACCGCTGCTCCGGAGACCATCTACCTGCTTGAATTGCCGCTCAACGGCGTGAAGGCCAACGGCGCATTCCACCGCCTCCAGGTGAAGGTCGATCGCAGTGGCATCGACGTCGCGGCGCGTCGCGGCTACTTTGTCCCAAAGCCCGAAAAGAAAGATTAGCGCCCGCTACTGCGGCGCAGCCGGAACCACGCGCACCGATGATCCGAAGCGGTGATAGTTCGCGTACTCCGTCACATTCAGCCATTCCGTCGGTGCGCCCTGCTCCACATCCTCGGTGTTCGCCACCGCCGCCGAAAGCGCCAGGCTCTGCGCCGGACAAATGAAGGTGCTGCCTCCAATCGCCACCGGCGTGTACCGCACCAGAATCGCCGCCCGCCGCAACGCGCCGCCTTTCAGATCCGCTTCGATGGTGATGCGCAGGATGGTCCCCGTCGCCGGATCGATCCAGAGCGATCCGTGGTAAGCCGCCTCCGTGCGATCGACCGATGCCCCGCCTCCCCCGGCGCCGGGGCGCACTCCGATCCCTGCCACGCCCCCGCCTCCGGGCGACATCGCCGACATCTCCCAGCGCGAGGGCCGTTCCAGCGCGCTGATGACCGCAAAGTGCGACGCCCCCCGCGGCACCGCGTAATCGAAGACGGCTTCCACACCCTGCCCCGTGGTCTCCCAGTGGCCCCACGTCAC
This sequence comes from Acidobacteriaceae bacterium, assembly GCA_035508305.1. GTDB lineage: Bacteria > Acidobacteriota > Terriglobia > Terriglobales > Acidobacteriaceae > Palsa-343. The sequence goes on from DATJNE010000053.1 coordinate 16,819, forward strand.
CTTTCCCTGGTCGGTGTCCGTCAGGATCATCGCCAGCGTCGCCCCGAACTCCCCTCCGGAGATCAGCCCCCTCTGCTGCTGCCACAGCGCCGAGCCCTGGCTCGGCAAATGGCTTTCCCGCTCGTCGCGGATGGAAATTTCGCGGCTGGAGGAGTCCACCAGATGCAGCCCGGTGCGCATCGGCCATTCATTCTTCTTCATTGCATAGGGGCTGTCGTTGTAATGCCGCGTCGTTTCGGTCGCCATAAAATCCGGCAGGCGCGTCAGGGTCTGCCGCACATAATTGCGCGCCTCTGCCAGCAGGCGCTGCTGCGTGGCCGCATCGGGGGGCGCGGTGGCCGGAATCCCGCTTGCCGGCGGCGGCCGAAACTGCGACTGGTCCGACAGCAGCTGCAGAGCCGCTGCGACCGCTGTTCCCTCAAACGGAGTGGCCAGCCGCTCCAGATCCGTGTTCGTCAGCCGCTCGGTCAGCTCCATCCCGGCCAGCTGCCGCACCACGTCCTCGGCG
>DATJNE010000054.1:0-13065 GCA_035508305.1 Acidobacteriaceae bacterium
GTGTCGCTGCCGAAGTGGATGGCGCCGAGGCTGCTGGCATCTTCGATTTCCTGGCCGTGGTGCCAGGGCCCGAGGACAAGATGGACGTCGCCGCTTTTGTCGAGCGGCTTGATGGCCTTCCAGACGGCGATGGCGCCGTAGATGTCCTCCTGATCCCAGAGGCTGGCGACGAGCATGGTGGGGATGGTGGGCGCGGACTGGTAGTAGCCGGCGAGGACTTTGTCGACGGCCTGGTCGCTCCACCAGGAATCGTAACTGGGGTGGGCGAGAATCTTGCGCCAGAAGCCGACCTGATCGAGGCCGCGCTCTTTGCCCAGTTCACCGGCGGAGCCGGGACGCATGTAGGTGTCCCAGTCATCGAAGGAGGAGGTGTACCACTTCTCGGTGTTGCCGCGGGTGGCTTCCTGTTCGAGGATGTAGGGCATGTTCTGCTCGCGGAAGGCCCCGTTGTGGAACCAGTCGTCGCCACGCCAGCCGTCGACCATGGGATTCATGGGGACGGCGACTTTGAGTGCGGGGTGCGGGTGGTACATGGCCATAAGCGGGAGGAAGCCGTCGTAGGAGATGCCGAGGATGCCGACTTTGCCGTTGCACTCGGGAATGTTTTTGACGAGCCAGTCGATAGTGTCGTATGTGTCGGTGGCCTCGTCGACGGGGGTGGGATTTTGCGGACCGTGGACGGGGCGATTCATGATGTAGTCGCCCTCGGAGCCGTACTTGCCGCGGATGTCCTGGACGACGCGGATGTAGCCGTCTTCGACGATGACGTCGGTGGCGTTGTCGTAGCCCTCGAGCGTGGGACCGAGGTGGGTGCTGGAGGCATGGCTGGTCATGCCGGTGGCGTCGTAAGGCGTGCGGGTGAGGAGGATGGGGGCATGTTTGGCGCCGTGCGCGTCGACGAGGGCTTTGGGGAGGAGGATGACAGTGTGAAGGCGGACACCGTCGCGCATGGGGATCATGACGTCGCGGCGCTCGTAGTCGAGGAGGCCGGGAGGCTGTTGGAACTGCGCGGGGGTCTCGCTGGGGAGCGCGGGATATTGCGGGGATTGCGCGAAGGCGGGAGCGGCGGCGAGAAGGAGGGTGAGGACGCTGAGCGCGCAGAGGCGACGGGCCGTCATGGAGGTCCTTTCAGGAAAGCGCGGGGTGAGGAATTTGTATCGCGAAGGGGGACGGGAGGACAAATGGGGAAAGTGGTGGCGGCGGGTAGGATCGAACTACCGACCTTGGGGTTATGAATCCCACGCTCTAACCATCTGAGCTACGCCGCCATGGGTGGAGAAAGCGGCCGGGAGGCGCTTTCGGAGGGACAACCTCAATCATATACGACGCAGGATGGGTCACGGGTCGCTGGTTACGGGTGACGGGTTAAGGGTTAGGGGCACGCATTACGGGTTACGGGTTTTCGTGTCGCGGGTTCGCGAGGCGCGCGCTACGGGTGATGCGTTGCTGCGGCAAAACGATTGAGTGGAGGGCGGGGCGCGCGGCGGACTCTGTACACCGTACCAGGGCGGGCGTAGACTGGCGAGCGGCACTCTTCGCAACCAAAACTGGAAAGAATTCGGAAGCCATGAATCGACGGACGGCGGGTTTTCTTGTCTTCGTGCTGCTGGCAGGCGGCTGCGCGTGCGCGCAAAAGCAGATTGTTCTGGAACGGCGGGATGCGACGGTGACGCTGGAGCCATATGCGCCGAATATCGTTCGCGTGACGCTGAGCCTGAAGAAGGACGCGGCGCTGGCCGGGCCGGGGTATGGGATCACAGCGCAGCCGGCCGAGGCAGGCTGGACGTACGAGCACACGGACACCATGGACACGTACAAGTCGGACCGGATGACGGTGAAGATGCCGGTGCCGCGGTACGGGAACGGCGCGCCTCCGCCGGGATGCGACACGTGCCACTACTTCTCGGGGTCGACGCCGTGGGTGCCGCTGACGGTGGACGGTGCCGACGGGAAGACGTTGCTGCGCATGCAGGGGTGGTGGATGAGCGTGCCGAATCACAAGGACGGCAACGCGGAGGTGCTGGACGAGGTGCGGCCCTCGCTGGCGTACGACAAGTACGATCCGCGCAATCCGGACGGCGTATACGACGAGGTCGGAGCGAGCTTTCACTCGCCGGACGATGAGCACTATTACGGGCTGGGGCAGAACCAGGAGGGGTGGCTCGATCATCGCGGGCACCCGGTGCGGTGCTGGAACGACTACACCGCGCCGGCGGCGCCGAGTTTCTGCGTGCCGTTTCTGGTGACGAACAAGGGGTACGCGGTGCTGTGGGACAACCCCTCGAAGACGACGGTGAGTCCGGGGTTCAACGAGGAGACGAGGTGGGATTCGCAGGTGGGGGACCGGGTTTCGTTCTTCGTGATCGCGGGGAAGAACACGGATGAACTGTACGAAGGCTATCGGCTGCTGACGGGGAGTACACCGATGCTGCCCAAGGCGGCGTACGGGTATGTCCAGTGCAAGCAGCGGTATTCCAGCCAGGCCGAGGTGATGGCGGTTGCGGATGGGTATCGGGAGCGGCATCTGCCGCTGGATGTGATCGTGGTGGACTGGTTCTACTACACGAACATGGGGCAGATGGATTTCAATCCGCAGTACTGGCCGGATCCGAAGGAGATGAACGACAAGCTGCACGCGATGGGGATCCAGACGATGATCAGCGTGTGGCCGCGGTTTGTGCCGACGGACCGGTACTACAAGGAGATTGCGGAGCACGGATGGTTCGAGCATCTGGCGGATGGGACGCCGACGAACGGGCTGCCGTATGACAAGGCGGGATCGGATATCGACACGACGAATCCGGGGGCGGCGAAGTGGTACTGGGACACGATCCGCGACAACATCCTGAGCAAGGGGTTCGACGCGCTGTGGGCGGATGAGACAGAGCCCGATCTGCCGCCGAACGGGAGCTACTTTCATATCGGGCCGGGAACGGAGTACTTCAACGTCTATCCGCTGTTTCACACAGCGGCGCTGTACAACGGATTCCGCGAGGACACGGATCACCGGGCGCTGATACTGTCGCGGGACGGGTATCTGGGCGTGCAGCATAACGGCGCGATGGTGTGGTCGAGCGACATTTTTCCGCTGTGGGATGTACTGAAGCGGCAGGTGCCGACGGGGCTGGATGTTGCGGCTTCAGGGCTGAACTACTGGAGCAACGACACGGGCGGCTGGCAGGGGTTGCCGGCGGTGCATCATCCGGAGCATCCGCCGCTGCTCGATCCGTCGGACGCGCGGGACAACGTGGGCGGGTACGACGACTATCCGGAGCTGTACACGCGCTGGTTCGAGTACGCGACATTTCTGCCGATTATGCGGACGCACGGAACGCGGAAGCACAACGAGGTGTGGTCGTACGGGAAGCAGGCGGAGCCCATTCTGGAGGAGTATCTGAGGCTGCGGTATCAACTGATGCCGTACATCTACTCGCTGGGATGGTTCACGCACGAGACAGGAGCGCCGTTCATGCGGGCGCTGTTCATGGATTTCCCGGACGATCCGAAGGTGGCGGAGATCGGGGATGAGTACATGTTCGGGCCGGCGTTTCTGGTGGCTCCGGTCACGGATCAGGGGGAGACGGAGAAGGCGGTGTATCTGCCGGCGGGGGCGGACTGGTACAACTACTGGACCCATGAGCGGTTCCACGGCGGGCAGACGGTGACGGTGGCGGCGCCGATCGACAAGCTGCCGCTGTTTGTGCGGGCGGGGTCGATTGTTCCGCTGGGGAGCGCAGTGGAGAGCACGGCGGACAAGCAGGCGATTGCGAAGGTGGAAGTATGGCCGGGGGCGGATGCGAATTTCGATCTGTACCGGGACGACGGGACGACGTATGCGTATGAGAAGGGCGAATACCAGCTCACACATCTGCACTGGGACGAGGCGACGCACCAGTTGAGCCACACAGGGGCGGCGGCGTGGAGCGAGCCGGATGCACAGGTGGTGGCAGTGCTGGGGCAGAAGAAAAGGTAAGGGCGCGGGCCTCGGCCTTTCACTGGCTCAGGACAACGTCACAGGACGCAATCGCTTGTTGCTGCAGGTTCGAGCGCTGCCTCGCGGCGGCGCAACCCCGTTACTCTCCGGTTGCGAACTTGTTGATCAGCATGACTGCAATCACAATGACAACCACTGCCGCGACAAAGCCTGTTAATGCCATTGCCCCGAGACTCATGACTTCTCCCGTCTGTCCTCGTGGAGTTGAGGAACGTTTGAGGATAGAGGCGGGAGGGGGGATCGCGCCGTGATGGCGGTCACGGGAGAGGCGGTTGAGCCGGCGATTCAGGGACGGGTCGCCCAGGCGAGGCCGTCGGGTTCACCGCCGGCGTCGATGCGGCCGGTAACCGCAAAGGTTTTCAGGTCGATCACGACGATGTCGTTGTCCGGCGTGCAGGCGACGTAAGCGCGGGCGCCGTCGGGCTGGATGAGAATCCCCGCTGCGCCGTGGCCGATGGGGATGCGCTTCCACTCGGTGCGGGTGGCGGCGTCGTAGACGACGAGATCGCCGCTGCGCAGGCTGGAGATGAGAACGTGGCGGCCGTCGAGGGTGAACTTGAGGCGGTTGGCGCCGTAGAGTTTGGCGTCGATGGTGGCGACGACCGTTTGGGCGGCAAGGTCGATGACGGAGAGGGTGCCGTCCTGGGCGTTGGCGGTCCAGAGCTCACGGCCATCGGGGGAAACGTCGAAGCCTTCGGAGCCTTTGCCGACGGGGATGACGGTCTCGTTCCAGTCCATGCGGGGCGGGCCTCCGGGAGCGGCCTGCCCTGGAGGGATTCCGGAGACCGTCGGTCCCGGCGCGGCTGGGGACGGGGCACCGGGCGACATTCCGGGTGGCGGGCCCATGGGTGGGAGCGCGACCTTTTCGAGGATGCTGACGGTGGCGGAGTTCACGTTGGTGGTGTAGATGTGGCTCTGGTCGGGGGCGACCCAGATCATGTGGGTGCGATTCTGTCCGGTACCCATGATCCAGTCAATCTTTTGCGAAGCGGGATCGTAGCGGGCGATGGCTTTGGCGCCTTCAGCGGTGAACCAGACTTTGCCGCCGACGAAGGCGAGGCCGTGGGGGCCGGTAAGCGCGCCGGTGTCAATATCGGGGAGTGCCTTCTGCGCGATGAGGTCGATGACGGAGAGCGCGTGATAGCGGCCGAAGCCGTAGATGGAGACGTACGCGGTGCGGCCGTCGGCAGAGGCGATGACCTCGTGGGGATCGGGGCCAACGGGAGCGCGTGCGATGACCCGGAGGGTTGCGGGATCGACGATGGCGAGGGTGTGGTCGTGCTTGGAGAGCGCGAGGAGAGATTGTTGCGGGGTAGGCTGGGCGGCGATTCCCTGCCCTGCGAGGAGCGCAAAGGCGGCGGCGCTGAGGATCCATGTCCGGTTCCATCGTGAGTTCACGTGTTGCTCCTTGGTGGAATGTTGAGAGGGTCTTCGCCGAGCAAAAAATCGAAGTCGCAACCCTGGTCAGCCTGCAGGACAGAATCCTCGAAGAGCTTCGCGTAACCGCGGGTGGGCTTGTCGCGATGGGGCGGCGCGGCTCTCCATGCGGTGAGGCGGCATTCGATCTCGGCCGCATCGACGAGGAGATTGAGCTGGCGACCTTCGACGTCGAGGGCAATGCGGTCGCCGGTGCGGACGATGGCCAGCGGACCGCCGATGGCGGCTTCCGGGGCAATGTGGAGGACGATGGTGCCGAAGGCGGTGCCGCTCATGCGGGCGTCGGAGATACGGACCATGTCCCGGACGCCCTGGCGGGCGAGTTTGACGGGGATGGGAAGATAACCGGCTTCGGGCATGCCGGGTGCGCCTTTGGGTCCGGCATTTCGGAGAACGAGGATGTCGTCGGGGAGAACGTCGAGGTCAGAACTGTCAATGCGGCGGGTGAGGTCTTCGACGGAGTCGAAAACGACGGCGCGGCCGGTGTGGCGCAGCAGATGCGGGGAGGCAGCGGACTGCTTGATGACGGCACTGTTCGGGGCGAGATTGCCGTAGAGGACGGCCATGGCTCCCTGGGCGGCGATGGGCGATGCGAGAGGACGGATGACGTCCTGGGCAGAGACGTCTTCGGCCTGGGCGAGGATATCGGCGAGGGTCCCTCCGCCGATGGTGGGAGCTGTTGTGTCGAGATGAGGAGCGAGTTCGCGCAGGAGCGCGGGCATGCCGCCGGCGTAGTGGAAGTCCTCCATGTAATGCGCGCCGGAGGGCTTGAGGTTGAGGAGAACGGGAACGCGGCGGCCGACATCGTCGAAGGTCTTGAGATCGAGGGGAACGCCGGCACGGCCGGCGATGGCGACGAGATGGATGAGGGCATTGGTGGATCCGCCGATGGCCTGGAGAACGACCATTGCGTTGTGGACGGACGCGGGCGTGAGGAGAGCGGAGGGTTGCGGGGCGCCGGTAGCGGCGATTTCCGCGGCGCGCTTGCCGGTGGCTTCGGCGAGGCGGAGGCGATCGGCGAGATTAGCGGGAACGGAGGCGCTGGTGGGAAGGGACAAGCCGAGGGCTACGACGAGACAGGCCATGGTGCTGGCGGTGCCCATGACGCCGCAGGTGCCCATGGAGGGAGCGAGGCGCTCGGCGATCTGATCGATTTCGCCGCTATCGATGCCGCCGGCGCGGTGCTGCGCCCAGAAGCGGCGGCAGTCAGTACAGGCGCCGACGCGCTCACCACGATGGCGGCCGGCCACCATGGGTCCGGTGGGGAGGACGATGGCCGGAAGGTTGGCGCTGGCGGCGGCCATGACCTGAGCGGGGAGGGTTTTATCGCATCCGCCGATGAGGACGACGGCGTCGATGGGCTGGGCGCGGATCATCTCCTCGGTGTCCATGGCCATGAGGTTGCGCAGGAACATGGCGGTGGGATGGCAGAAGGGCTCGCCGAGCGAGATGGTGGGAAAGACCATGGGCAGAGCGCCGGCGAGCAGGACCCCCCGTTTGACGCCGTCGATCATGGCCGGCACGTTGCCGTGGCAGGGATTGAAATCGCTGGCGGTGTTGGCGATGGCGACGATGGGACGGTCCAGGGCGTGCTCGGAATAGCCGGCAGACCGGATGAGCACTTTCCTCAGGAAGAGGGAAAAATCGGGATCGCCGTAACTGGTAAGGCCTTTGCGCAAACCGCTGGTCATGGATGGGTGAGGTGGAACCGTACAGGGCCGGGCGTTACATGGCGGTGCGCCACCAGGGAGATTTCTCCATGGTGATAAAGCCGGTGGTGCCGCCGCGGGCGAGCCAGAGGTCGTAGTAGGTGTTGGCTTCGAAGCTGTTGCAGGAGGGCCAGGTGTCGTCGGTGCGGAGGGTGGTGGGGCCGTCGGGACCGTTGAGGGTGATTTCGCCGCTGCCGCAGGTGACGACCTGCTGGCGGGTCATGCGAAAAGTGGCGCCGTGGGGGCGGACGTCCTGGGAGACGTCATTGGCGAACTTGGTGATGAACAGGACGCCGACGATCACGACGGTCCACATCAGGATTTTCTTCATAGGCGGTCAGCTGAGTCTTTTCGCCCTCAAGCCGAAGTTTTCACAGACATTGTGGCACCGGGTGGCGGGGGAAAACAAGGAGGGCGGGGTGAGCGGGAAAACGAGCGAAAGACGGCCGAGACGAAACGGGCCTCGTCTGGAGGCGAAGCCCGTAGTGAAGAGCTGGAAGCAGAGCTTAGTTGTTGTTCGAGTCGTCGCGGCGATGCAGGGTCGGCTGATCGGTGCCGTTGCCGGTATCGTCGGGGGATGTGCTTGCGCGACGGAGGGTCGGCTTGCCTTTGCGGTTGTCGATGATGCGCCGTTTGTTCTCGATCCGCGCGAGGCGCGCCTTCACATCGTTGAATTCCGAAGTCGTAACCAGATACTCATCCCGCGGCGGCAGAATGGTCGAAATCTCTCGCTCCGCTGCCACAATGCGGTCCGGCGTGGGTGGATGGTCCTCAAAGACTTTCGCGATGATCCCCGGCTTCTGCTTCTCGAGGTTCTCGATCTTTTCAAAGAAGCTGATAAACGCCTGTGGATCGTAGCCGGCGCGATACATGTACTGGATGCCGAGGTAGTCGGCCTGCGCCTCGAACTCGCGAGAAAACTCGAGGAAAGTGACCGGAATCAACAACTGGGTAGCCTCGTAGATGCCGTAGCCGGTCCAGCTGTAGCCAGTCATCATGATGAGCGGCACCATGCCGATCTGAGCATAGTTAGCGCGAGTCATCTCGCGGGCCGCGTGGTGCGCGCAGACATGCGCGGTCTCGTGGGACATGACGCCAGCCAGTTCGGCCTCCTCGTCAGCTGCCAGAACCAGCCCTGCATTCACATAAAAGAACCCGCCGGGAAGGGCAAACGCGTTGATCTCGTCCGAGTCGATCACCTTGATCGTGAAGGGGACCTTGCAATCCGAGTTCTTGACGATGTTCTGGCCGATGCGGTTGACGTACTCGGTGACGACAGGATCGGTAATGAACCTGGTGCTCTTCTCGATCATGTCGGCATACTGCTTGCCCATTTTGATTTCGGACTCGGTGGAGTACCAGTTGCCCATGCCGCGGCCGCCGATGTTGCGGGTGCCAACGGCGTTGACGTCCTCGATGCTGCCGGCTTTGACACCGGGCATCATGCCGTCCTTATCGGGCTCAACCTGCTTGAAGGGGTTGACGTTGGGATCGTTGAACGGCTTCATGATCGCCGCCTGCAGATCTTCGGGCGAATCTTTGGGGGCGTCGGAGGGGGGCGCGCCGGAAGAGCAGATGTCGCCGCCTTTGCCGGGCGCGCGGTGAAGGACGGGGCCGGAGCAGTTATCGGCGGTCTGGGTATCGGTACTGGCCGAAGTGGTCTGCAGGGTGGGGGTGGAAGCGCTTGGGTCGGGGGCCGATTGTGCGGCCGGCGCAGAGGGCTGGGTCTGGGCTCCGGTGGCGGGAGCGGGAGTTTGCGCGCAGACGCAACCGCCGGCCAGGGCCAGGGCGGCGCAAACGAAAAGGTTGACGGAAATCCTGGGGGTAGGCATGGCAGACCCTCCTGCGGGCGGACACCACCCTGGTGCTTAGACGTTAGTATGCGCCTTTTCGGTGAAGGGCGAGGGGGGATTATTTTGGTACACACCGCGCAGCACTGCCATCGGCGCTCAGAGTCCCTTAACAAACGGAGCCTATACTTCGGCGCAATGGCGCTGCGTGGGCGCCAAACCAGGCCGGAGGGAATCCCGATGGGAACAGTAGCTCTGCGCCGAACGGCGAAACGGTGGCATCGGCTGTACCGGGAGACACGCCTGGTGGCGCTGGCGCTGCGTTCGCCGCGGCACCCGGTGTTCGCTCACGCGGTGGTGATCCGGCGGTGCAATCTGGCGTGCACATACTGCAGCGAGTTCGACACGGTATCGAAGCCGGTGCCGATTGAGGAGATGCTGGCGCGGATCGACCGGTTGGCGGCACTGGGGACGACGGCGATTACGCTGACGGGCGGGGAGACGCTGCTGCATCCGGAACTGGAGCGGGTGATCGCGCGGATCCGCAGCCATGGAATCCTGGCGGTGATGATCACGAACGGGTATCTGCTGAGCGTGGAGCGGATCCGGAGGCTGAACCGTGCGGGACTGGACCGGATGCAGATCAGCATCGATAACGTGGAGCCGGACCAGGTGTCGATGAAGAGCCTGCGTGTGGTGGACCAGAAGCTGCGCTGGCTGGCGGAGCATGCGGAGTTCCAGGTCCACATTCATTCGGTGGTCGGTGCGGGGACGGCAAAACCGGCGGATGCGCTGACCATTGCGCGACGGGCGAAAGAGCTGGGGCTGGGCAGCAGCGCGGGAATCGTCCACGATCCGACGGGACACATGCAGCCGCTGGACCAGGAGTCGCGGGAGGTGATCGAGGCGATCGAACGGGAATCGAAGCCGCTGTTTTCGTTTGCGCGGCACAATCCGTGGCGGCGCAACCTGATCCAGGGGAAGCCGAACGACTGGCATTGCCCGGCGGGCGGGCGACACATCTACATTTGCGAAGACGGGCTGGTGCACTACTGCATGTCGCAGCGGGGCTATCCGGCGAAGCCGCTGGCGGAGTACACGCAGGAGGATCTGGACCGGGAAGCGAAAACACCGAAGCCGTGCGCGCCGTACTGCACGATTTTCTGCGTGCATCGGATTGCCCTGGTGGATCAGATCCGGACGGAACCGCACAAGGCGATCGCGACGCTGTTTCCGGGCGGCGCGGAGGGCGAGGGGCGTCCGCCGCTGCCGGTGCGGGTGCTGACGGGTTTGTTTGCGCCGGAGAAGGAATCGGCGGGCGGGCGGCTGGCGCGGAAGGCGGCGCTGCGGATCCTGAGGATCGAGTAGAGAGTGGCGAGAATTGACATCGTTAAAAAACAGCCCCCAGGATAACCGGCTGAAGCGTCCGGCGAAATTTCCCCACATCCCCAGTCCTGGGCACCCAACCACGGAAACAAAAGCGAGGAGGCGAGGCCTGTGCGAGTCTCGATGAGAGTTTTGCCGGTCGTAACTGTAATGTGTTTCGTCCCGGCACCGGTCCTGCTGACGCAGGCGCCTGGAGCGCCGCTGCCCGCCGAGGCGACGGCAAACCCAGTGGTGTGGAGCGCAAAGCTCCTCTACCAGCGCGATGCGAAAAACATGATCGCCGCGGCCGAAGAGATGCCCCCGGACAAGTACAGCTACCATCCGACGCCGGATCAGTGGACGTTCGCCAAGCTGGTGTCGCACGTTGCGCAATCGAATGGAGGGCTGTGCGGGGCGCTGGCGGGCACAACAGCGCCGGCGGCGCTGCAGGTGAGCGAGACCGCTTCGAAGGCGGAACTGGTGGCGGGGCTGAAGGCTTCGTTCGATTTCTGCGGCCCGGTGCTGGACGGGCTGACGGACGCGAAGCTGGGGGAGACGGTGACGGTGTTCCACCGCACGATGCCGCGGGCGATGGCGCTGGTGCTGCTGCCGGCCGACCTGGCGGACCACTACTCGCAGATGGCGGGGTACCTGCGGCTGAATGGGATGTTGCCGCCTTCGGCACAGCCGAGGAAGTAGGACCGAACCGTCGCTAAGGATCCGTCAACGATCCGTCGCCCGGACACTCGTCGACGGCGGTCAGGTATTGCCAGAAATCATGATGCCGGGCTGCGGGCGATCAGGCGGCTTTGGCGTGACGGCGGAGGGTGGCCCTGGAAATCGCCAGCCGATCGCAGATGACCCGCGAGGAAAGATGGGCGGAGCGCTGTTCCGCGATGAGGCGGGGCAGGCGCTGCTCCTTGTCCATGAGTTCGCGGTAGTAGTTTTCGAGCTGGCGGGTGGCAGCGGCCCATCCCCACTGTTCGGCGTCGAGGCGGGCCTGGCGGCTGAGGCGATCGCGATGGGCTACAGCAAAGAGCAGCGTGCGCAGGGCGTCGATGGCGGAGTTGGGATCGGCGGGATCGCAGAGGTAGCCGGTGATGCCGTCCTGGACGATGTCGGAGGTGCCTCCGGCACGGGTGGTGACGACGGGGCAACCGGCGGCCATGGCTTCCATGAGGACGAGCCCGAGGGTTTCGGTGCGGGAGGGGAGGAAGAAGGCGTCGGAGGAAGCGAAGGTGGAGGCCAGCTCCTCGCCCTGGAGGAATCCGGTGAAGAGGGTTGGGGTGCCGGCAAAGTGCTGTTCGAGGCGGGCGCGGTGCGGACCGTCGCCGACGAGGGCAAGGCGGACGCCGGGGAGTGCGGCGAGCACGTCGCGGAAGCGCTCGATCTCCTTCTCGGCAGAGAGGCGGCCGACGTAGAGGAGCAGCTTATCACTGGGATGGCCCTGGGTGAGACGGTCGCGCATGGCACGCGAGGCCCTGGCGGGATGGAAGAGCTCGGTGTCGACGCCGCGCTGCCAGAGGCTAACGCGATGGAGACGCTGCTGCTCGAGCTCAGACTGCATGGCGCGGGAGGTGGCAAGGATGAGGTCGGCGCGGTTGTAGCCCTCGCGAATGGCCCACCACATAACCGGTTCCAGAGATCCGAGACCGTAATAGTGCAGATATTTAGGCAGGTGGGTGTGATAGGAGACGACCAGCGGGATGCGATGGCCGGAGCTGTGCATGAAGCCGGAGAGGCCGAGCACGGCGGGGTTGACGAGATGGATGAGGTCCGGCTCAAACCTGCGCAGGGCGGCAGCGATGGAGGGGCGGGGGACGGCCAGCTTGAGCTCGGGATAGATGGGAAAAGCGAAACCGGGTACGCCGTGGACGGGCACGCCTTCGAATTCGTCGATGCCGCGCGGCGCGACGATGAGCAGCTCATGGCCGAAGGAGCGAAGGTAGCGGATGGTGTGGCAGAGGCGGGTGACGATGCCGTCGATTTTGGGCAGGAAGGTTTCTGTGACGAGCGCGATGCGCAGGGGGTGCTCGCCGCGAATGGCTGCGGAGTGCGGGCGATGCCCGTTGTGCCCGCTCAGTTCCACGTCACCGTCGGAAGGATCTGGGCTTCGTCGACCCGGTCCCGGTAGCGGATGGCGAATTGCAGGAGGCAATCGAGGAGCGACTCGGAGAGGCAGTGCGGGACCAGACCGAGCTCGCGGAGCGCGGTGTTCTTCGCGTTGTAGTAGTGTTCTTCCTTTTCGACGCGGGGGTTGGGCAGGTGGCGGACTTCGACGTCGATGCCGGCCTGTTCGCCGACACGCTGGACCATGGCGGCGAGATCGCCGACGCTGAACTGCTCAGTGAACTGATTGAAGACGCGAAACTCGCCGGCGGCCGCGGGGTTGCACAGGGCCAGCTCGATGCAGCGCACGGTGTCGCGGATATCGAGGAAGCCGCGGGTCTGACCGCCTTTGCCATAGACGGTGAGGGGGTGGCCGATGGCGGCCTGGACACAGAAGCGATTGAGCGCGGTGCCGAAGACCTGGTCGTAGTCGAGGCGATTGACGAGGAGGTCGTCGATGGCTGTCTGGCTGGTGAGCACGCCGTAGACGACGCCCTGATTGAGGTCGGTGGCGCGGAGGCCCCAGATGCGGCAGACGAACTGAATGTTGTGGCTGTCGTGGACTTTGCTGAGGTGATAGAAGGAACCGGGCTGTTTGGGATAGGGGAGGCGATCGGAGCGGCCATTGTGCTCGATGGTGATATAGCCCTCTTCGATGTCG
>DATJNE010000055.1:0-5735 GCA_035508305.1 Acidobacteriaceae bacterium
CCGCCAGGCTCGATCCACGCTTAGCGTGTTTCTCCCGAGGAAAACTGCGTCCACGGACCGGCTTTCATGTCGCGCAGGATCGGCGCCATCCAGGCGTACTCCGGGTGGGCTGCCAGGAACGGTTTGGCCAGGAAGTCTTCACCGCAGGGATGGCCGGCGTGCGCGATCAGCGTCATCTTCGCCGCCAAATCACTGTCGGTAACTTTGCCCTGTACTGCGCCGAAGGGGTTGTACGGGCCCAGGTCCCACTGGGGAACGCCTTCCCTGGCGGTGTCGACGTGGCCGCAGAGGGTGCGCTGGTCGGCGGTGTGCTGGTGGGTGTAGGTGTCGACGTGATCGGCAAGGAACTGCTCGGCGAGTTCCACGTCGATCTGGCCTTTGTGGGCATGCATCTCCTGCTTCCAGCGCAGGTGGCGCGCTTCCATAGAAGAAGACAGGTCGTTTGCGTTCCAGCCATCGGTTTCGTCGCGGATCAGCGCCGGATCGCGCGGAAAATTGGAGCTGACGTAATAGCCGTCTTTGGTTCGCCAGATCGGCGTGTGTTTCAAGCCCAGCTCAAGATAGGCGATTTCGCCGGTTTTGCGATCGCCGATGAGCCAGTCGTTGGCATAGCCGCCGTTGTCGCCTTTGATCATGGTCGCGGCGTAATCGTCGATGGAGTTGGCGTACTGCAGGGCTTTGCGCGACCGCACAAACTCCGGGATGCCGTTGGGGTTCCAGCCCTCGAAGCGGCTGATGGTGGTTTCGGTGATCATGATGCCGGCGTCGTTGATGCCGAAGTCGTCGTTGCTGGTAATCATGCCGGGAACACCGTCCTGGAGGATCCGATGGCCGTGGGTGGGCTGGATGTCGAACATGATCGTCCAGCGCGAGCCCTCGGCGTAGGACGACCAGTTGTTGTGGGCGATGACGATTTTGCCGTCCTTCGTCCAGCTGCCGGTAGCGATGAAAGCGCTGCAGTTGCCGGGCGCGTGGATGCTGGGCGCGTTCAGCGCGTGCTGACGCTTGTCGAGCCAGGGGACGTAATACTCGCTTAACTCCATGGTGCCGTTGAGCGCAACGATATCCCAGACGTCGACGTGGATGCCGCGGGCCTCGGCGCCTTCCGCAATGCCTTTCAGCTCGGCCTGATATTCCGCGTTAATGTGAGGCCAGAACATTGTCCGGGCTGCATTGCGGAAGAACTGCCAGTCGCGGCGGGTGCTGTGCTCGTCCTCGACCTTGAAGACGTGGAGCGCATCGGCGATCTGCGGCCCGAGAAAGTAGCCGTGCTGAAAGCCGATCTGCGCGGGCGAGCCCTGCAGGTGGACGTAGGTCCAGCCGCCGCGCTGGAAGGCGTAGGCGCCGGCGAGTCGCGGGTCGCTGGACGGCGGCGTGGCCGCCCAGGCCGCTGTGGCAAGGATCAGTACAGCCGCTGTTGCGAAGGTCCGCGACAGGATGCGCATGCAGGAAAGGTCTCCTCGGATTACAGAGACGATATCAGAGACGATCCCGGCGAGTGGTTGTCCGGGGGGGGTCCCCTTTGTATTTCCTGGTCACTTTCTGTCCGTTTCCTGGAGGAACTGGATCATGTCGTTCTTCCAGACGGCGGCATGCGTGTGCGTGCCGTGCCCCCAGGTTTGGAGCGACGCCGGAATGAGGATGAACTTCGCATGGGGCATGCGCGTAGCGAGCGTCTGGGCGAGGCCGCTGAGCTCGGGCGGATTGACGAAGTCGTCGGCGGAGTCGATCCAGAGGACGGGAGCGGTGATGGTCGAGAGCTTCGGCTCGGGATTGTAGTCACGCGACGCGTCGACGTAATAAAGAAAATCGTCGGCGTCGGTGTGGGCGTCGAGAAGGTCGAGGGTGCGATCGACATAGGCTTCGGCCTGCTGGCGCGTGGGGAAATCCTTTTGCATCTGTTGGGGCGCAGAGCCGGCGATGATGATGAAGTCGTTAGCACCGCGGATGCCCTCCATCGGCTCGCTGGTGTAGTTGCCGTTGTCCCAGGCGGGATCGTGGCGGATCAGGTTCATTGCCATGTAGCGCCACATGCGGTTGCGGCCGGCGATTGCGATGGGCATACAGGCCATGGGCATGAGAGCGTCGGCAAAGTCCGGCCAGGTTTCGCCCCAGACGAAGGCCTGCATGCAGCCCATGGAGGTGCCGAAGATGAGGCGCAGGTGGTTGACGTGGAGGCCGTCGACGAGCATCTGATGCTGGGAGCGGACCATGTCGTCGTAGTCGTAGTGGGGGAATTGCATGCGCAGGCCGTCCGAGGGCTTGCTGGAGTCGCCGTGGCCGATGTCGTCGGGCAGGATGATGAAGTATTTCGTGATGTCGAGGGGCTGGCCGGGGCCGAAGAGGACATCGGAGAAGACGGGGTTGAGCAGCGAGTGCGCGCTGCCGCCGGTGCCGTGGAGCAACAGGACGGCGTTGTCGGTGCGACCGTCGGGGCCGCGGTGAGGCAGGCCGAGGGTGAGGTAGTGGAGGCGGAGGTCGGGGAGGGTCTCGCCGGAGCCGAAATGGAAATTGTGGATGTGGTAGACGCCGTCGCGGATGGGCCAGTGCGTGGGCGGATACCAGGGTTTGGCGATCTGGGCGGAGGCAGTGACGGCGGCGAACAGAACGACGGCTGAAAAAGGGCGGAAGGCAGAGAGCGGATTCTTGGGCAAAGAGTCACCTCTGTTCAGGAATGCACCATCTTAGCGGTCTGGCGGGTACCCACCCCCCCTGGGGTGGGGACTGTGGCAAGCCATTGAACACATAGGGCTTATTTTGTTATCGATTTTGATAACTCCCCCCGGAGTTCCGGATGATGAGACGCTATGGTCCTTTGAACCGAGGGAGGGCCGGTTCGTCTGGTGTGGGCTGAAATCTCAGAGAACGGGCAGCCGCGGCCTGAGCCGGGCAGGGGTACGAGGCGATGGATCGCCGGCACACCCACAAACAAAAGCTCCGTACGCGGGGTCGCGGACAGAGCTTTCCTTCTTCTTCAGGCTAGAGGTTGACGCGGGCAGAGGCAAGGGAAAGCGGAGTCGGATGCGGTACGAAGGTCATGGGTGCGCGATCAGCGGAAGTCTTCTCGCGAACGCAACAAATTTCGGATCCGTTCGGACCGAAACGGCGCTATGGGAGACCCCAAGGACGGCCTGTGGCAGCATGGAGCGCCTGATCCACGCTGCCGCTCCAAAAGCGGGCCAAATGGGGCCCCGGTGCGATCCCACGCATGCGCCTCTCGGGGGCGGGCGCTTCGCGCCGACTGCTTTTTGGCACGGCTGAAGCCGTGCCCTGATACAAAAGCAGGGTGGTTGGGATTCCGTCTTCCCAGATCTGCCAGGATCAGGCAGATGTGGGGCAACCGAAGGGACGCTTCGCGGTCTTTTGCACAGTCACTTTGCCTGGCAAATTCCTGCGCCATATACTTCCTGCGGGAGAGCCATCTATGGGACTTCGCAGGGCACCCCACACAGCGCTCTGGTCCGGCATGGCGTGTTTTGCTGTCGTTGCCATTGCAGCCAATTCTGTTCCTCCGAAGGAACCTACAGCCGCAGTGAGCATGCTGGAACATGCCAATACGCTGACGGATATTCGTGCACCCGGCGCTGCACCTTTCGATCTGAAGGTCACATTTCATGCCTATCCCGGTCTGGATTTTGCCAGGAAGGGAAAGCCCACGATCATCACCGGGGACGGCAGCTACGAGGAGCTCTGGCTTTCTCCAGAACGATGGCGGCGGGAGGTACTGTTCACGGGATACCACGCTGTGGAGATTCGTGCGAATGGGGTCCGAAAGTATCGGGCGGATTCCGATTACGAACCGAGCCGAGTCCTGATGATGCTCGACGCGCTGCTCGATCCCGTGCCGCGCAATCTGATCTCTCCGGAATTTGCCGAGAGCCACCAGGACTGGAGGCTCGACCACCTCACGGCGGGCACGATTCCCTATGTGACCCTGATCCATCGCGAGCCGGGCATGAACAGCGACTGGTTCTACACGTCATACTCGCTTCTGTCCGACGGCATTCTGGTGCGCTCGAATTACTACGGTCTGATGACAAGCTGGGAGAAGGACTCGTCGTTTGCGGGAAAGCTGGTGCCCCTCCATTTTGAGACGCAGGCGTTGGGCCACACTCTGCTGACCGCCGATGTCACGATCTCCCCGGCCGGTGAGGTCGACCCGAAGCTCTTTGAACTGGACGGCCCTCCGGCGACACCGGGCATGACGATGCGGCCGCTACACAACTTCGAGATCAAGCCTGCGGAATACTACGATCCCGTCTCGACATTCCTGGGCCCCTCGCCGCGTGGGGTACTCCGGGAAATCATCGACCGTCAGGGCCACGCAAGGGAAACGGAGGTCATCGATTCCCCTGAACCCCAGGACGACGAGAATTTTGTTTTGGCCAACCGCGCCAAACGCTTCTATCCGGCAAAAGTGGACGGTGATCCGTGCGAAGAAACGTTTTGGCTTCGGGGATAGAGGCCGGGCTCGACCCTGTGAGTGTTGCCCTGACGGTACCGGGGTTGGGGCTCGTGCTTTTCCACAAAGAAAACGGGCTTCCCTTGCGGGAAGCCCGCTGTCTATTGCGGCGCAAGCCGCGATCCGCTGAACGCGGAGTTCAGTACATGCCTTCCATGCCGCCGCCGTGGCCGCCTGCCGGGGCGGCCGCCTTGGGCTCGGGGATTTCCGAGACCATGGCTTCGGTGGTGAGCATGAGGCCGGCGATCGAGGCTGCGTTCTGCAGCGCCGTGCGCGTGACCTTGGTTGGGTCGATCACGCCCGCCTTCACCAGGTCCTCAAAGACGCCGGTCTGGGCGTTATAGCCGAAGTGCGCGTCCTTGTGCTCGAGGATCTTGCCCACGACCACGGCGCCTTCTTCGCCGGCGTTGCCGACGATCTGACGCAGTGGCTCCTCAAGCGCGCGGCGCACGATCTGAGCGCCGATCTTCTCATCGCCCTGGAGGGTGGCGATGAGCGCCTCGACGTCCTTCTCGCAGCGCACCAGCGCGACGCCGCCGCCGGGGACGATGCCTTCCTCGACCGCAGCGCGGGTGGCGTGCATGGCATCCTCGACGCGAGCCTTCTTCTCCTTCATCTCGGTCTCGGTTGCCGCGCCCACCTTGATGACGGCGACGCCGCCGACCAGCTTGGCGAGGCGCTCCTGCAGCTTCTCGCGGTCGTAGTCGGAGGTGGTCTTGTCGATCTGGTTGCGGATTTCCTTCACGCGGCCTTCGATGGCCTTGGACTCGCCGCGGCCTTCGACGATGGTGGTGTTGTCCTTGTCGATGGTGACGCGCTTGGCCTTGCCGAGGTCCTCAAGCTTGATGTTCTCGAGCTTGATGCCGAGGTCTTCGGTGATGGCCTTGCCGCCGGTGAGGGTGGCGATGTCGCCCAGCATGGCCTTGCGGCGATCGCCGAAGCCAGGAGCCTTGACGGCGGCGACGTTGAGGGTGCCGCGCAGCTTGTTGACGACGAGGGTGGCGAGGGCTTCGCCGTCGACGTCCTCAGCGATGATGACGAGCGGCTTGCCGTTGCGGGCAACCTGCTCGAGCAGGGGAAGCAGATCCTTCATGGAGCTGATCTTCTTTTCGTAGATCAGGATGTAGGGCTCCTCCTGGACGGCTTCCATGCGGTCGGGGTCGGTGACGAAGTAGGGCGAGAGGTAGCCGCGGTCGAACTGCATGCCTTCGACGACTTCGAGCTGCGTCTCGAGGGTCTTGGACTCTTCGACGGTGATGACGCCGTCCTTGCC
>DATJNE010000056.1:0-7600 GCA_035508305.1 Acidobacteriaceae bacterium
AAAAAGTTGGCATGTTTTCCCCCCTCAACCTGCTATTCTGAAAATAGGGGGATAGAAAGCACTTTTCGCCTCCCGTACAGGTTTCCAAAACGCCAAAAGGCCGCCATCAGGCGGCCTTTTTCCTTGCCCCGCGATCCCGGATCACAGATCTCGGATCGTCAACCACCCGCGGCCGCTACCCGCTGCGGGCTTTTCCCGGAGGTCCCATGGTTCCCGAATGCACCTTCATCCTGCGCAACGGCCAGAAATGCCGCTGCGCCGCCATCCGCAACCAGGAATTTTGCCGCCACCACACCGCTCAACCCGCCGCCTCCGGCCCTTCACCCGCGCCGGCTGTGTTGCGGCCTTACATCCCCTCCGGTCCATCGATGTTCCCCCCGGACCTCCGCGCTGCCATCCACGTCGCCGGTCATCGGCCCAGCCGTCAGGCCTTCGATGACGTCCTCGTCGCCTTTGCAAAGTACGGTTGGGTCTCTCGCGACGAGCTCCCTCGCACCCTGCGGGCACGCCTGGCGAACGAGTCCCTCGGCTCGCCGAAAGGTCGAGGGAGAGTCGAAGGGGGGGTTCACCCCCTCGTAACCCACTGAAAACAAGTCACAGGGGTTGACTTTTCCCGTTTTTTTTAGATTCCGGACCAGAAAGGGCTATGCACCCTAAAGCAGCTTGCCGGCCGCGAGGTCGCGCACCAGGTCGCGGTCGGCGGCGAGGAAGTCGTACTCGGGCAGGTCGCGGAGCGGAACCCAGCGGACGTCCTCGAAAATGTGGTTGGCGATTTCGCCGGCGAAGGTGTGAACCGTGAAGAACTGGAGGTCGACGGCGCCGCCGCTGCGGTAGGTATGGCGCAGGTGGGCGATGCGGGTGCCGACGGTGGCGTCGATGCCCAGCTCCTCGTCGAGCTCGCGGCGGAGGGCCTGCTCGGGCGACTCGCCGGCCTCGATCTTGCCGCCGGGGAACTCCCACTTGAGGCCCATGGGCGAGCCGGCCTTGCGCTGGCAGACGAGGACTTGGTCGCCGCGCAGGATCAGCGCAGCAGCGACGAAGCGGAGGGATTTGGCCTCCCTGCCGGCCTGGGCCGTATCTGCCATATTGACCTGTAGTTTAGACGCGGACTGTTACAGATCGGTTCCGATTCAGCGCGCGGACTGTGCCGGAGGTACCGAAAACCTCAGGGTGCAGGGCGGCAGCGATGGCGCGCAGGCCGTCGACCAGGGTCGGCGCCGGAGTATTGAGCAACTCGTCGGGGATGCAGTAGAGGCGGCCCTCGCGGACGGCGCGGAGGTCCTGCCAGCCGGGACGGACGGCGAGCTTGTCGAGGGGGACGCGGTCGCCGGCGCCGCACCAGGCAGCCAGGATGACGTCGGGATCGGCGGCGGCGACGGCTTCGGGGGTGGTGACGGCGCCGGGCTCGCCGAGGAACTGGCCGCCGGCGGCTTCGACCAGCTCGCGGACCCAGAGCTGGGAGTGGATGAGGGGCTTGCCCCACTCCTCGCAGTAGACGCGGGGGCGGCGGGGCAGGTCGGCGGTGTAACGGCGCATCTGGTTAACGGCGTCGCGCAGGTCGGTGATGAGCTGCTCGCCCTGGGCGGGGGCGCCGGCGACGGCGGCGATAAGGCGGATGTCCTGCTCGATGTCGGCGAGGGAGTGGGGCGCGAGGGCGAGGACGGGGCAGCCGGCTTTGAGGATGGCGGCGAGCGACTCGTTGCGGTAGGGGACCGAGGCGAGGACGAGGTCGGGACGGAGGGCGAGGAGCTCGGCAGAGGTGGTGGACCAGGAGTCATGGATGACGGCGAGCTTGCCGGCGCTGACGCGGTCGCGCAGAGCGGGGACCTGGTCGAGACAGTAGCGGGTGCAGGCGACGAGAAGGTCGAGGCGGCCGAGGCAGTCGAGAATGATGCTGATGCTGGGCTGCAGGGAGGCGATGCGCATGGGGTGGCGGGCTATTTGGTGTGGTCGGCGAGCACGGCGTCGGGATAGTAGACGCTCCAGCCGCGCTGCGCGGCGATCTCGGCGAGCGCGGGGGTGGGGTTGATGGGGAAGGCGCGGGCGGCGAGGGCGAGCATGGCAGCGTCGTGGATGGAGTTACCGTAGACCTGGTCGGGATGGGGGATGCCGGCACGCTGAAGGGCGAGGGCTTTGCCTTCGCCGGTGGGGACGTCGATGAGATCGGAGGTGATGAGGCCATCGCGCACCTGGACGGAGGCGGCGAGGACACGGTCAGGGCCGATGCCGAAGCGGCGAACGCCTTCTTCGATGACCCAGTTGTTGGTGGAGGAGACGGCCCAGAGGTCGGTGCCGGCCGCGCGGAGGTCGGCGACCAGGGCGAGCATTTCGGGAAAGATTTGCGGCTCGATCTGGGCGGCAAAATAGCGGGCGGCGGCGCGGCGGAGTTCGTCGTCGCGGAGGCCGGCGTAGACCTGGACCATTTCGCCGCAGATGGCGGCTTCGGAGACTTCGCCGTGCCGGTAGAGGCGATGGCGGGCGTCGATCCAGTCGCTGGCGTCGCGAGAGAGGAGGCCGGCTTCGATGGACCAGTTCATGAAGCCGAGGCCGGCGTCGCCGTCCCAGAGGGTGCCGTCGCAGTCGAAGACGGCAATTTTGGGGGTGGGGACGAGGGCGGCGTGGCGGAGTTCGGCGCGGGTAAGGCGGAGGACGGGTTGGGTTTCGAGGGACATCAAAGGTACTGCTCTCCTCTCGGTACCCATGCGACTTTTGTAACCGGTCTCATGGGGCACGCAGCTTTAGTATCGCCGATGACAGGTTGCAATTGATTGAAAGGCAGTGGCTTGGGTGGTTCGCCGAGAAGGGAGGGGCGGCGAGGGCGGCGGCAGCCACCCGGGCCGGCACCGGGATGCCCAAAATGGCACGGAGGGCCACGATGAGTAACAGGACTGTTACAGATAACGAGAGCGCATGGGTTTGAGTTACCGGCAGCTTGTCCCGGAAGCCAGGCGAGTTAGATAAGTCTTGACGGGCCAGCGATCGCTGTGGGTATGCTCCGGCAGGCGTGAAAAAGGGCCGGGAGGATATCTACGAGGCACGATGCGACTGGCGCTTGGCAATCCACCCCGGGTCCTTGCCGCGGATGACCCCCCTGAGGAGTTAGCGGGGTATTCCGCGGAGGACTGGCTGAGCGGGCGAGTGCAGCTGGCGGATCGGGTCCATCCGGCAGACCGCGATCGGGTGGGCGCGATCTTTGCACCCGACTTGGCCGAGCCGTGTGGCTCGGTCGATCTGCGCATCCGGCACGCAGACGGAGCGATTCGTCCGGTGCAGGCAAGATTCAGAAAACAGCGCGACGGGAACGGAGACGTGATCGCCGACGTATCTCTGGCGCGGCCGGCGCCGAGGATCTGCCCGGAACTGGAGGCGATTGCGAAAAGCTTCGGCGCGCTGATGGATCAGAGCGACGACTATATGTATCTGAAAGGCCGGGATCACAGGTATGTGGCCGTGACGAAGGGGATGGCAGCGATCGTGGCGGGTGACCCGAGCCGCAGGACGGAGTTCGCGGGGAAAACGGTCTACGACGTTTTTCCGAAAGCCCTGGCGGAGGCGCTGTGCCGGCGGGACGAGGAGGTGTTGGGGGCGGGGTGCGCGACGCAGGACGTGCAGCGCCTCGATACAGCCGACGGATCGCATCGCTGGATCGACAACCGGAAGTATCCGCTGCGGGGGGAGGACGGCGAGGTGATCGGGATGTTCGGGATCTGCCCGGACATCACGGGGCCGATCGATGCGCGGAATGCGCTGCAGGAGAGCCGGGAAGTGCTCCGGCTGTTTATCGAGCATGCGCCGGCGGCGATCGCGATGTTCGACACCGAGATGCGGTACCTGGCGGCGAGCCGGCGGTGGGTGGAGGACTACCAGCTGGACAGGATCGACCTGGCCGGACGCAGCCACTACGAGATTTTCCCGGAGATTCCGGAGCGGTGGAAAGCGCTGCACCGGCGCGCACTGTCGGGCGAGGATTTGTACTGCGATGAGGACCGGTTTGTGCGCGAGGACTGGACGGCGCAGTGGCTGCGCTGGGAACTGCATCCGTGGCGAACGGGAGAAGGGACCGTCGGGGGACTGCTGATCTTCACGGAGGACATCACGCAGCAGAAGCAGGATCGCGAACAGCTGGAGCTGGCGGCGAGCGTGTTCCGGAACGCACGGGAAGGGATCCTGATCTCGGACGCGCGGGGAACGATCCTGGACGTGAACGAGATGTTCACGCGGATCACCGGTTACAGCCGCGCGGAGGTGCTGGGGCGCAATCCGCGGATTCTGAAATCGGGGCGGCAGAGCGAGGAGTTTTACCGCGACCTGTGGCGTTCACTGGCCGAAAGCGGGCAGTGGTCGGGCGAGATGTGGAACAAGGCGAAGGACGGGAGGATCTACCCGGAGGCGCTGACGATCACGGCGGTGTACGATCGCGCCTCGCGGGTGAAGCACTACGTCGCGCTGTTCTCCGACGTGACGGAAAGCAAGGCGCGGGAGCAGCAGCTGGAACGGATGGCCCATTTCGATGCACTGACGAATCTGCCGAACCGGGCGCTGCTGACGGATCGGCTGCAGCAGGCGATGGCGCAGACGCGGCAGCGAGGACAAATGCTGGCGGTGGCTTGTCTCGATCTGGACGGGTTCCGGCAGGTGAACGACCAGTACGGGCATGAGGCGGGCAATCGGGTTCTGATGAGCACGGCCCATCGGATGCGGCACGCGCTGCGCGAGGGCGACACTCTGGCGCGGATCGGCGGCGACGAGTTCGCGGCCGTTTTGCTGGATCTGGAGCATGTGGATGACGCCCGGCCGATTCTGGAGCAGGTGCTGGCCCGCGTCTCGCATGCGGAGGGGAGCGGCGAGGACAGCGTGCAGGTTTCGGCGAGCATCGGAGTCGTCTTCTATCCGCAGGGGGAGGAGATGGACGCGGATCAGCTGCTGCGCCAGGCGGGGCAGGCGATGTACCAGTCGAAGCTGGCGGGCAAGAACCGCTACCAGATCTTCGATCCGGTGCACGACATCACCATCCGCACCTTTCACGAGGACCTGGAGCAGATCCGAAGGGGACTGGAGAGAGACGAGTTTGTGCTGCACTACCAGCCGCGGGTGAACATGAGCACGGGGAGGCTGATGGGCGCCGAGGCCCTGATTCGCTGGAACCACCCGACGCGGGGTTGGCTGCTGCCCAACCTGTTTCTGCCCATCATCGACAATCATCCCCTCATCGATCGGGTGGGCGGCTGGGTGATGGAGCATGCGCTGGCACAGCTGGAGAGGTGGAACGGCGCGGGGCTGAGAATTCCGGTAAGCGTGAACATCGCCGCGCATCACCTGCAGCATCCGGATTTTGTCGACGAGCTGCGCGCGATCCTGGCGCGGCATCCGCATCTTCCTCCTTCGATGCTGGAGCTGGAGGTGCTGGAAACCAGCGCGCTGCGGGATGTGGCCGAGGTGTCGCACGTGCTGGCGGCATGCCGGGAGATCGGTGTCTCGATCGCCCTGGACGATTTCGGCACGGGCTACTCGTCGCTGACCTACTTCAAGCGCCTGCCGGTGAACACGCTGAAGATCGACCGCAGTTTTGTGCGGGACGTGCTCGACGATCCGGAGGATCTGAGCATTCTGGAAGGGGTGCTGGGACTGGCCACGGCCTTCGACCGGATGGCGATCGCCGAGGGCGTGGAGACGGTGGATCATGGGCGGCTGCTGCTGCAGCTGGGATGCGTCCACGGCCAGGGCAACGGCATTGCGCTGCCGATGCCGGGCGAGGATTTGCCGGCGTGGAGCGCGTCGTGGAAACCGCATCCGGCGTGGGCGAACGTGGTGTCGGTGGGTCCGCGCAAACGGAGCCTGATGCACGCTGCGGTGGCCTATCGCGCGTGGATCGGGGCCCTCGAGGCGTTTCTGCTGGGCCGGCGCCGCACGCCGCCCACACTCGATCCGCATCGCTGCCGGCTGGGGCGCTGGCTGGACAGTGAGCGGGAGAATGCGGGGTGGGCCGCCGGCTCCTTCGAGCGCATCGAACAGCTGCACCGGGAAACCCATGCGCTGGCCGAGGTGGCGTCGGCCTGGGAGCCGGCAACGAGCGGCGCCGACGTCCCGGAGCAGGTGAACGAGCTGCATCGTCTGCGGGACAAACTGCTCGAGGAGCTGAATCGGCTCCTGCAGGACACGGCGGCGTAGACCGGCGTGCGCGAGAGGGCCGTGCGGACTCGCGACGCTGAAGTCAGGCGACGCGGTTGCGCAAAGCGGGGAGAATTCGGGGAGATTCCTGGAACTGCTGCGGACGGTCGACCGCGCTGCGCCCGGGTTGCGGAGGAATATGGACGGCTGTGCCGCCTGGCACCCAGAGACCGCCTTCCCTGCGGGCAGAGACGATACGGTCGAAGAAAGTCACGGTGTAGTCGCCGTCGGGGAGGTCCCAGGGAGCGTCGATGACGCTGCAGCGGGTGTAGAGGTTGGCGCCGGTTTCCGGCTGCGACTCCTTCATGGCGAGCAGCTCGCAAAGAGCCTCGCGTCCCATGCCGCGAAGTAAACCCTGAATCAGGACGACTGAGCGCATGTTCTTGTCTCCTGCCCTGGACTGGCCACTTACCGTACTGCGCTGGGAGCCGGGATGCCGGCTGGGGCGCTGCGCGTTGCCGACGAGAGCGGGGAAATCTGCGGGGAGGGCCGTTACTGTGGGAATCGGCGGCGTTGCCCGCGATGCTCCCCTACCATGGGAAGGTGAGCTCGTTTGCGGAACGATGGAGCAGAGTGGAGGATCGGATCGCCGCAGCATGCCGCCACGCAGGACGCGCGCGCGACGATGTGCGGCTGATGGGGGTTGCGAAGATGCATCCGGCGGAGGCGATGGCCGAGGCGTTGTGCGCGGGGCTGACGCTCTTTGGTGAGAATCGGGTGCAGGAATTCGAGGCGAAGCGCGAGCGATTGCGGGAACTGGGTGTCTCCGGCGCGGAGGTTCACCTGATCGGGCATCTGCAGTCGAACAAGTCGGCGCGGGCGGCGGAGATTTTCGCCGGCGTCGACAGCGTGGATTCGCTGCGTCTGGCGGAGCGGCTGAACGATGCGGCCGGCAAGCTCGGGAAGAGGCTGCCGATACTGCTCGAGATCAAGCTGAGCGAGGAGCCGACGAAGGCGGGAGTGACGCCGGAGAGCGAGGAACTGCGGGCCATGCTGGAGCGGCTGCCGGATTTGCAGCAGCTGGCGATGCGCGGCCTGATGACGATCGCGCCGCTGAACGAGGATCCGGAAAGCGCGCGCGTTTGTTTTCGGCGATTGCGGAGATTGCGCGAGGAACTGGCGCGGCAACACGCGCGGCTGGAGTTTGGAGAGCTGTCGATGGGAATGTCGGGTGATTTTACGATCGCGATCGAGGAGGGCTCGACGCTGGTGAGGATCGGGACCGCGTTGTTTGGGGAGCGCGCCAGGGGCTGACGATGCCTGTTGCTGTGCGGGAGACGCGGGAGGGGGCGAGTTTTCTGGTGCGGGTGACGCCGCGCGCGAGCCGGACGGCGATGCAGGGTGTGATGGGCGAGGGCGAGAAGGCGGCGGTGAAGATCGCGCTGCAGGCGCCTCCCGTGGAAGGGCGGGCGAATGCGGCACTGATCGAGTT
>DATJNE010000057.1:0-12689 GCA_035508305.1 Acidobacteriaceae bacterium
TGACTTGCGATTCTTGTGGCGGAGAAGTGTAGCCCTGCAGCCCTGGTGCTCGCAGGGCTTTTCTTTTGGGCGCTGCATGCCCACAAGGTTGGTCGGAACCGCGCAAAGGGGCTGGGTAACACCCCGCGCACAGTACCAGGAAACTACAGTAGATTCAAATAGATAGCAGGAGGCGAGGGTAATACCCGGAACACGTTACCGAAACGGTCCTTTGTTATCAGCAGGATGCCACACCCCCTGGGGGGAGGGGGGGAGGGGGTCGTCGGCAACCCGCAACTCGTACCCCGGGTGGTATCGCTGGGAGGGCCTCAGGTGGTGCTTGCCATCCTTCGGGCGGGGAGTGAGGGTGAGGAGGACGCCATGAGAACCGATCTTCGCCCGCGCACGAGCCTCTTTCGATCCATCCCGGCCGCCATCGCTCTGGTGGTCCTGTGCCTCACCGCAAGGGCCCAGCAACCTGGAGCGACGCCGGGCCCGACGCTGGCCTCGATGATGGAGGCGCAGTTGGGCCTGGTCGAGAGCACGTTTGTGCCGGCGGCGGAAGCGATGCCGGCGGACAAGTACTCCTTCGCGCCGGCGGAAGGCAAGTTCAGCGGGGTGAGGACCTTCGCGCTCGAGGTGCGGCATGTGGCGACGGCAAACTTCATCGTCTACAGCGCGATGCTGGGGCAGGCGCCGCCGGCGGGCGTCACGGTGGCCGGGGCCGGGAATGGCCCGGAGGACCTGAAGACGAAGGAGCAGATTGTTCAGTACCTGAAAGACTCGTACGCGCTCGGCCACAAGGCGATGGCGGCGCTGACCGCGGCCAATGCGATGACGCCGCTGGACCATCCGCCGATCGCCATCCCGTCGCTGAACACGCGGCTGGCGCTGGCGATCTTCAGCTTTTCGCATGCCTCCGACCATTACGGGCAGATGGTGGAGTATCTGCGCATGAACGGCATTGTGCCACCGGCCAGCGTGGGGCAGCCGCCGGCGAATCCGCCGGGGAAATAGCCGGGGACGGAGTGCGTTTGCCGATTTTGGCGCGCATGGAACGGAGCCGCTTCAGCGCGGTCTGGCCAAAGGGGGCTGTCACCGCCAGGGGGTGATTCCGTCCCTAGGGCGCTTCGATCAGCTCCATCTTGCCGTCCCGTTTGCGGTGGAGCACGCACAACACGCCGTCGGGATTACGGAAGACGAAGACTTCGCGGTCGCGGAACTCGGCTTCCTTCACAGCCTCCTCGATGGTCATGGGGCGCAGGGCGACCGAGTCGAGCGAGCGCACGATGTGCGGCTCCGGGATGGGCTTGGTGGCCGGGAAGGTGTGCACGGTGACCGGGACGACGGTCCGGCCGTTGGCGGTCCGGGAGGGGCGCTTGCCGTTAGTGCCTGCGGCCGCCACGCCGTTGCCGGTCTCGGCCGCTTCAACGCGCGGACGGCTGGACTTGCGCGGACGCACGGGCATCACTTCGTGGGGCAGCTTCTCGTCCTTGGGCTGGCGCTTGATGGCATGCAGGCGCTTGCGGTAGCGGATGGCCTGGGTCTCGGCGCGCTCCAGGGCATCGCGCAGGGCGGTTTCGGTGTTGTTGGATTCGGCGAAGCCGACGATTTTGCCGGC
Organism: Acidobacteriaceae bacterium; assembly: GCA_035508305.1. Classification (GTDB taxonomy): domain Bacteria; phylum Acidobacteriota; class Terriglobia; order Terriglobales; family Acidobacteriaceae; genus Palsa-343. The sequence goes on from DATJNE010000057.1 coordinate 1,601, forward strand.
GCGCATTTTCACGGCGACGTCGGCGGTCTTTCTGTACTTCTCGGAAGCGAGCACGATGTGGGCACCGACGACTTTGGGCAGCAGTTTCGCGATGCGCTCGATGCCCTCGTCGCCCAGGCGGCGCAGCGCGGGGGTAATGGCGATTTGCCTTCCTGTGTACTCAGCCTGCATGGGAAAGCTCCTGTGAAGGGGAGATGCCGCAGCGAGGACGCTAGCCGCGGATACGACGCTGATGCGTACTGGGAATGCGCAAATCTTCGCGGTATTTTGCCACGGTGCGGCGCGTGACGTCGATGCCCTGCCCCTGCAGCATGGTGGCGATCTGATCGTCGGTGAGCGGCTTGCGCGGGTCCTCGTCTTCGATCAGCTTTTTCACCTTGCGCTTAAGCAGCATGAGGGGCGTGGCGGCGCCTTCGGGGCCGTTGACGCCTTCGGAAAAGAAGAAGCGCAGTTCGAAGACGCCCTGCGGGGTATGCACGTACTTGCTGGAAACGGCGCGGCTGACGGTGGAGGGGTGTACTCCGATTTCCTCGGCCACTTCTTTGATCATCATCGGTTTCAGGGCGTCGACGCCCCTCTCCAGAAAGTCGGTCTGGCGGCGGACGATGGCTTCGCAGGTGCGGAGGATGGTGTTCTTGCGCTGCTCGATGTTGCGCATGAGCTGGAGTGCGGAGCGGTAGCGCTCCTTGACGTAGTCCTTGACGTCCTTGCCGGCGCCATCCTGGGTGAGCAGCCGGCGATAGCCCTGGTTGAGACGGAGGGTGGGCAGGTCCTCTTCGTTCATGGCGACGACCCAGTCTTCGCCGCGGCGGATGAAGGCCACGTCGGGCTCGATGAGGCGGGCCTCGCTGCGGTTGTAGCGCTGACCGGGGCGGGGGTCGAGGGTGCGAATAAAGTCGATGGCGCGCTGCGTATCCTCAACGGGTTTTCCCAGAGCTTTGGCCAGCTCGCGCGGGTCGCGCTTCTGCAGCAGAAGCATATGGGAGTCGACGATCTGCCTGGCGAGTTCGAAGACCAGCAGGCGCTTCGCTTCCTCGGAAACCTCGGGCCGGGCGCCGTTGCCGCCGGGGGCGGGAGGGGCGGGGAGATGGGGAACGGCTTCGGCGGCTCCGTTTCCGTTCGCAGTGTCGGCGGCGGGTGGAGCGGCGGCGGGCGCCTGGTTCTCGAGGGAGACGGGGCGAACTCCATTGGCCGCGCCGTTGAGATGCGGCGTGTGTTCTTCGGCCTTCCGCGCACGCGCTGTGCGGGCGAAGATGAGGTCAAATTCCTTCTTCTGGGCCTCGACCTGCACCAGCAGGCACTCGCGCAGATCGCGCGTACCGATACCGATGGGATCCAGCTGCCGCACCACATCGAGTGCCGTCGCGAGGTGAGCGCGGGCTCGCTCGGTCATGGCTGCGGGCAGATCGGCCACGCGCTCGTAGACGCTGCGGCTGTTGTCAGCGGTATCGGGCTCCATCTGTTCGCGGAGATAACCGGCGAGGAGTTCGTCGCTGGTGGCGGTCAGGTAGCCGTCCTCATTCAGATTGCCGATGACATACTCGGCGGCCTCGCGCACCGCCGGCGAGAGACTGAGCGCACCGAGCTGCCAGAAGAGGTGATCGCTGAGCGTGGCGGGCGCAGAGAGAAAATTCTCGATGGAGGGCTTTTCGATTTCTTCGTAGTTGTTGGGAGAGCGGAAGCCGGGGTCGAGGTAATCCTGAAAGTAGGAGCCGAAGTCGATCTCGTCGAAGGGGTCTTTCTCTTTGACCTCGGCTTCGGTGGCGGGCTGGGCTTCGACGGGGCGGTCGCGATCCTCTTCCTCGCGGGCGACATCGTCGAGGAGGGGAACGTTCTCGTCCATTTCTTCAAGGACGGGGTTCTCGGCGATCTCGGCCTGGATCATCTCCTTCAGCTCGAGCTTATTCAGCGCGAGGACGCTGACCATCTGCATCAGTCCCGGCGTCAGAATCTGGCGCTGCGCGACCTTGAGACTGAGTTTTGGCTGAAGAAGAACCATGATCCTCGACAAACGGTCCGTTGCCTCAGAGTTTACATCCGCGCGCCAGGGGCTGCGGAGCAATTCCGTTGCCGTTATCGTATCTTCATGGTTCCGCAGGTCATTCCCCGATCGGGTGGTTACCCGAGGGAGAAGCTTTCGCCCAGATAGACGCGCCGGACCTCGGGGTCGTTTCCGAGCTGTTCCGGGGTTCCATGGCGGAAGATGCGGCCTTCATTGATGATGTAGGCGCGGTCGGTGACGGAGAGGGTTTCGCGGACATTGTGGTCGGTAATGAGGACGCCAATGCCGCTGGCTTTGAGGTCGAAGATGATTTCCTGGAGGTCGAGGACCGCAATGGGATCGATTCCCGAAAAGGGCTCGTCGAGGAGGATGAAGGTGGGCTGGATACAAAGGCAGCGGGCGATCTCCACGCGGCGGCGCTCACCGCCGGAGAGGGCGTAACCGCGGGTTTTGCGGATGTGTCCGAGGTTGAGCTGCTCGATGAGTTTTTCGGCGCGGGCGCGGCGCATCTCCGGTGCGATGGGCTGGACTTCGAGAACGGCGAAGATGTTTTCCTCGACGGTGAGCTTGCGGAAGACGGAGGGCTCCTGGGGAAGATAACTGATGCCGTATTGACGGGCCCGCAGATACATTGGGACGCTGGTAATGACTTCGTCATCGAGCAGGACGCGCCCGCCGTCGGGCTGGATGAGCCCGACGATCATGTAAAAGCTGGTGGTTTTGCCGGCGCCGTTGGGGCCGAGCAGCCCGACGACTTCGCCCTCGGTGACCTGGACGCTGACGCCATGCACGACCTGGCGGCCCTTGTAGGACTTGCTGATCTCGTCGGTGGACAGCTTCCGCATACTTCTTCGACTAGCTTATAAGCCCGAGAGCATCGCTGGCAAAGAACCTGGGCGGATGCCTATTTCCTGGCGCGAGTCTCGGTCACAGCGCTCGATTTTCCGCCGCTCACCTCGACTTTGTCGTCCTGGCTGGAGAAGATCAGGGCCTGGCCGGTCGTGGTGCCATGGACGCTATCCCAGAGCTGCGGTGGTGCGGAATCGGTGCCGGTGAGCACGTATTTGCCGTCGGCGGCGGTGTAGAGGAGCTTTTCACCGGTGCCCCTGCGGCCGGGCTGGAGGAAGACGACGTGGCCGGTCGCAATCAGGTGATCGAGCTGGGAATTCTGGCGGGCGGGGAGAGCGGAGGCGGGTGCACTCGCTGCGGCTTTCGCGGCATTCTGCGCGGGCTTGCCGGTGGCGGCGGGCTTGAGGAAGAGCAGGGCGTCGTCGGCATGGATCGCCTGATCGCCCTGCTCGGCGGTGACCGATCCGCGAAAGTCGCCCTGGCGAGTCTTGTCGGAGTAGACCAGAGTCTGACTGCGCACCCGCGCCACGCTTTGCTGGTGGTTCGCGCCCAGGGTGGAGGTGAAGTTCGCGTGGACCACGGGCGAGAGGCCTGTGTCCTCACCCCAGGCCCTGAGCAGGTTCCGGGCGCGATCGATTTCGATCACGGGGGCCTGGAGCGAATCGGGATCCTGCCACATACGGGCAGGATCGTGCGATGTGCCGTAGAAGAGGTCCTCGCTGGTGGCGTGATCCATGGTGGCGCGCGCGGCGATCACGTGCACCGGCCCGCTGCCGCCCATGGTGGGAGGCGCTTTTGCTGCATTCTCGGTCTCGGCCTTCGGCGGCTGGGTGTAGGTGGCCTTTACGTTGCCGCTGGCGGCTGCATTCTGCGTGTCGCGGTGGTAGTCGATCTGGTCGGCCGCCACTTCCATGGAGACGCCGTCGCTGATGCGCGGGCTTCCGCTCAGGTGGAGGACCTGATCGGAGGCGTGATACTCGGCGTGCTGCGCCCACCCGGTCAGCGTCGCAGGCTGGGTGGTGGATCCGGGCTTCTTTGCGGGCGTTTCGGACAACACGACGTTGCCGTCCTGGACGGCGGTATCGAGCGTGGTTTCCATGCGAGGAGCTTCGTTCTTCTTCGGGCTGTTCTTCGCGGGTTCGGGATTCGCGGCGCGCTCGGGGGCCGGTTGCTGGAGGAAGGTCGCGTGCAGCACGTCGCCTTTGGTGGTGTTGCGCGCGCCGTTCATGGCCGTCTGGACGATTTCCGTGTTGCCGGCGCCGTCGAGCCGGCGCAACGCGTTGCTGTCGCCCAGGGTGGCCACCAGCTGGTCGCCGCTGATGCGCGTGGTCTGTTCCGACCCCTTCGACGGAATCTGCCGCGAGGTCACAACGGGATGGCCATCGGCGATGGCACGGCGCGCCTCGACGCCATGACCGGCCTGCGCGGGAGCGAACTCCACGTCGACCTTCTGCGCCTCCATCTGTTTTTCGGTGCGCCCGTGCGGATCCTTCGCCAGGCCGTCGACCTGTTCCTCGAAGCGGACATCCTGGCGAAACTCGCCATGCCGCAGAGCGGTTTGCGCATGGCCGGCGACGTTGGCCGTGGTGAACAGCAGGGTTCCGTTCCCCGCCGAGCCGTGCATGGTCTCATTCGCGTGCGTGGAGGCGAACTGTACACCGCCGCCCAGATCGGCCTGGGTGGGCTGGCTCTTCGCGTCGAGCAGAACATGCGCCGTCTCGGCGTTCACGGTCGCGCCCTGGTCCGTCTTCATCCACACATGGCCGTTCGCGTCGATCCTCTCCGCGGTTCCGTCCTTGCGAAAAAACACGGTCGCCTGGTCCGAAGAGCCTTCCTCGGTTTCATAGCTGACGTTGGCGTGCACGAGAAGCGCCTGATCCGAAGCGCGCAGCAGGGTCGCATGGTCGGCATTCACTTCGGCGGCCTTGCCGTTCGAGCTGGTGGTGATATGGACCTGGCTGTTCAGCACGACAATGCCGGTCTTTGAGTTGTAATCGGCGCCGACGGCGGTCCCGGCTGCCCGGGGAAGCTGGAACTCCACCTTCTGCGTGGTGGATGCCTGGCCGGTCTTCTGCACGAAGGTCAGGCCCTGGGTCTTCACCCGGATGGCGTTTGTGCCGGCATCGCCATCTTCGCCGGCCGGCGCATGGCTCCCGGATGATGTGCTCCCGGTCGTCCCCTGCAATTCAATATCGACCTCGCCCTGGCTGACGATCACGCCGTGGGTCTGGTCGTAGTCGAAGTTGTCTCCGGCGATGCGGTCGGTGCGCCCCGACCCAGGGGGACCGTAGAGCGTGATGTCCACGTCGTGCAGCAGAATGTGGCCCGACTTCAGCTGGACCTGGCGGGCGGCTTTCAGCGTAAACAGCGTGTGGCCCTGGGTGGACTGGGAAAAGGTGATGGAATTGGCGGTGGCTTGGATGTTGATGCCGAGCCGCCCCGGCAGGTCTTTTTCAATATGGCGGAAGCGATTGCGCCCGTAAATGACGAAGCCGGCGACGACGGCCAGCAGCAGGGCCGCGGCTCCGACAATCCACCGGCGCAGGCCCCGAATCGTTATGCGCATACCGGGTCTATTTTCTCACTCCGTTGCGGCAGCACCGATGCGCAGCACAATCTTGCCGATGTGGCGGCTGGACTCCATGCGGGCGTGCGCCTCGGCAACCTTTTCCATGGGATAGACGCAGTCGACGATGGGCCGGATGCGGCCCGACGCGAGCAGGGGCCAGAGACTGGCTTCGACGGCGTCGCGCAGCCGGGTTTTCTCCGCGACGGAGCGCGAGCGCAGCGTCGATCCGGTGATGACCAGCCGTTTCGTCATCATCTTTCGCAGGTCCAGCGTCACTTCGCCGCCACGCACAAAGGAGATGTGGATCAGACGGCCGTCCCTGGCCAGAAGGTCGATGTGCCTGGGGAAATAATCGCCGCCCACCATGTCGAGGATCGCGTTCACGCCGGCATCGGGCGGAACGCCGGCCCAGTCCTGTGCTCCGGCGGCCCAATCCTGGTCGCGATAATTCCAGGCCCGCTCACAGCCCAGCTCGCGCAGGAAGCGGCATTTCTCTTCCGAGCCGGCAGTCGAGGCCACGTGGACGCCGAAGGCCAGCGCCGCCTGGATGGCCATGACGCCAATGCCGCTGGTGCCGCCCTGGAGGAAAAAACGGCCGCCGCCGAAGAGACTGCGCCCGCACTGCGAACCGGGATCGAAGAGATTGGCCCAGACGGTCCATGCCGCCTCCGGCAGGGACGCAGCGTTGGTGAGGGCCGTCACCGGATTCGCCGCCAGGGAGGCGGGAATGGGCAGGCAGCAACCGCTGTGCGCCACGCAATCCTCGGCGTAACCGCCGCCCGGGACCAGAGCGCAGACGGGGTCGCCGATCTTCCAGCGTGGGTCGGCTTCCGGGCCGCGCTCGGCAACAACGCCGGCGACTTCCATACCCAGGACCTGCGAAGCGCCCGGCGGTGGCGGATAGTTGCCCTGGCGCTGATGGATGTCGGCACGGTTGAGGCCGGCAGCGGCAACACGAATAAGGACTTCACCCCGGCCCGGACGCGGTGTTTCGGCTTCTGCGATGCGCAGGCGTTCCGGTCCGCCAAATCCATCCAGAGCGACGATCTTCATGTCTTCCAGATTAGACGGGAAAAAAAGGGGCGGCGAAGTCTCGTGGCTCCGCCGCCTGAAGGAGGAAAGTCGATTCAGCTTCCAGCGTCCTGCTGTTTCTATTCCGCCCGGAGCGTCTCGGCCGGATCGATGCGGGCGATGCGCAGCGCGGGAAGCAGGCTGGCGACGGCGGCAATGGCCACCAGCACCAGGGGCACGGTGATCAGCGTCACCGGATCCCAGGTGGTGACGCCATAGATGGCACTTTTCATGAGGCGCAGGACGAAGACCGCGCCGGCCAGTCCTGCGATTACACCGCCCCCAGCCGCCGTGACGCCGGAGGAGGCGATGTGGCGCATCGCTCCGCCCAGGGTGGAGCCGAGCGCGATGCGGATTCCGATCTCGCGCGTCCGCTGGACGACGAGGTTCGAAACCAGGGCGTAGATGCCAACCGCGGAGAGCAGGAGAGCCAGAGCAGCGAGCGCACCGAGCAGCGTGACCTCAATGCGCTGGGTTTGTAACTGTTTGTTGAGCAAGTCCTGCATGGAGTAGAAGCCGGAGAAGGGTAAGCCGGGAGCCACGGCGGAGAGCGCCTGCTGCATCTGCCCGGTCAGGCCGGGCAACGGGCCGCGGGTGCGTACGATCCAGGAGGGCTGCGCCCACATATGGACGACGGCCAGCAGGCGCGCGGAGGTCTGGGTGTAGGGGATGTAATAGATGGGCTCGGTCTGGATGGGGGCGACGCGGTCCTCATTGGACTGGTCGAGAACATCGGGAACGACGCCGACGATGGTGAAGGCGCGACCGAGTTTGATATGGCGGCCCAGGGGGTTGGGATCGCCGAAGAAGCGTTGGCCGAAGGCCGTGTTGACGATCACCACGGGCTCCGAGGTTGCGGTGTCGGCATCGTTGAAAGGCCTGCCCGAGAGGATGGGAATCCGCAGCGCGGCAAAATACTGCGGGGTGATGTAGCTGAAGCTGCTGCCATCTTCCTTCCCTGCGAATTTGCCGTCGAGAATCTGAATGCCGTCATTGATGAAGGTCTCGTAGGGAGCGGTGAGCGCGACGGCTGCGTCCTCCACCCCGGGAATCTGCTGCATGGCGGTGACGCTCTTCGAGAGCAGTGCGTCGAAGGCCGCGTGGTCGTGATAGCGCGCATCGTCGAGGGACGCTTTGGCGGCGACCACGTTGTGGGGGTCGAAGCCCGGGGGCAGCGACTCCAGATGGGTGAGCGTGCGGATGAGGAGACCGGCCCCGGCGAGCAGGACCACGGTGAGCGCGACCTCGGCGCCGATGAGCACTTTGCGGACGAGACTCGATCCGCCGGCGACCGAGCGGGTTCCGGCCGCGATCGAACTGCGCAGGTCCAGGCGGCGGGTCTCCAGCGCCGGCAAGGCGCCGAAGAGCAGGCTGGTGACGAGCGAGGCGACGGCGGTAAAGGCGAGGACGCGAGCATCGAGCCTGAAGCCGCCGATGGGAATCATGTCATTCGGCAGCAGGCCTTTCATCACGGGAAAGAGCGCGAGAGCGAGAGCGAGGCCGGCCACGCCTCCCGCAACCGCCAGGACCAGGTTCTCGATCCACAGCTGCCGCAGTATGCGCACCCGCGATGCGCCCAGAGCCATGCGCGTGGCCATCTCCGGCGTGCGGCGATGAATGCGCGCCAGCATCAGTCCGGCGAGATTGGCGCAGGCGATGAGCAGGATGAACCCGACGGAGAGCATGAGCGCCTGGGTCTGCTCTTTCACGGCGGAACCGGCGTACCGGGGCAGGGGGCTGGGGTAGTACCAGACGTGCCACTTCGCGAGGTTGTATTCCTCGCTCGGGGGCAGGCGCACCAGCTGCGCGCGCACCTCGTCCCAGGTGGCGCCGGGTTTCAGGCGCATCAGGATCAGGCAGTTGGTGCCCACGCAGATGCCGTTGGGATCGGAGGGCATCAGCGGCGTCCAAACGTCGGCGGGGTTGGGCATCTGCGCGCCCTGGGGCAGCACGCCGACCACGGTGTAGGGCGCGCCGCGCAGGAGAATCGGCTTACCGAGGATGGAGCGGTCCTCGTGAAACGCGGTTCGCCACAGGTCATAACTGAGGACGACGGCTTTGCCGGCGCCGGGACGGTCCTCGTCTTCGGTGAAGCCGCGGCCGAGGACGGGCTCGATACCCAGCACTTCGAAGTAGTACGCGGAGACGGTCGCGTTGTGGACGTAGCGCACGACGCCGCCCTGGGCCGCGCCGGCTTCGAGATTCACGCCCTCGGTGTCGCCAAAGGCCTGCCCCGTTGCCGCGGCGACGACGGCGGGAACACCCTGCTGCACGGCCTTCCACGTGTTCAGGTCCGAGGAGTCGTCATCGTCGAATACCGCCGGATTGTTCTTCGCTTCGCGATGGGTGATGAGCGCGGCAACGCGATCCGGCTGCGGGTAGGGCAGGCGCCGCAGGAGGAATCCGTCGAGCAGGCTGAAGACCGCGGTGTTGACGCCGATGGCGAGGGCGAGGGTGACGACGACGGCCGCTGCAAAACCGGGACTCCGGTGTAACTGCCGCAGGGCGAAACGAAGGTCTTCGTTCATAACGACTCCTTACGAAGAGACCTGGGTGGCGGTTCCCGTGCAACTTTCTCGCGCCTGTTTCCTGTCTTACTCGTTGCGCAGGGCCCGCATCGGCTCCACGCTCGCGGCGCGACGGGCGGGCAGCAGAGCCGCCGCCACCGAGACGGCGACGACGCCGAGTCCGGCGAAAACAAAGCTCGCAGGATCGTGGGGCTTGAGCTTGTAGAGCATCGAAGCCATGAGCGTGGAGCCGAACCATGCCAGGGGCAGGCCGAGCGCGAGCCCGGCGGCAATGAGCACCAGGCTGTCGCGCAGGATCATCCACAGCACCTGTTGCCGCTCCGCGCCCAGGGCCATGCGGACGCCGATTTCCAGTGTGCGCCGGCTGACGCGATACGCTAACGTGCCGTAGAGACCTATCGCCACGAGGAGGGCCGCCAGTCCGCCGAAGAAGGTGCCGAGCCGGGCAAAGAGGGCGGGCATCAGGTAGGTTTCCTCGAACTGGCTGGACAGGACCATCGGCTTGTCCAGGGGCGCGTTCGGATCCATCTCGCGCACGATGCGCCGGATGGCCGGAAGCGGCGCCAGCGGGTCGCCCGCCACGCGGACTTCGACGTCGAGGTTGTCAAGGTTCGGATCCTGCAGGTAGCAGTACCACGCCATGGGCATCGGCTCTTCATCGGCGGACGTGTATTTGCTGTCGCGCACCAGACCGACGATGGTGACCTGACCCTTGCCCTGGCCCAGCGTGTGGCCGATCGGCGAGGCGCCTTTGAGATAGCGCCGCACCAGCGTCTCGTTCACGACGGCAACGTTCATCGCGCCTTGGCGGTCGCCCTGGTTGAATTCGCGGCCAGCGAGCAGCGGAATGCCGAGGGTGGCGAAGTAACGCGGCCCGACCGTGTTGCTGCGCAGCATGTTCTTTCCGTTGTCCCACGGATAGACATGGCCGTCGACGATGAGGGGGTTGTTGTTGCTCCAGCCGGTTCCCGGCCGCAGATCGGCCGCGGTGACGGACTGCACGCCGGGCAACAGGCTCACACGCTCGATCAGCTGCTGGTAAAAGGCCAGCTTCTGCGCGGTTGTCGTCGCTCCCACCGGACCGGCGCCGAAGGCCAGCACGCGATCCGCCTGCATCCCGAGGTTGACGGTCTGGTAGTTGCGCAGGGTACGGATCAGGAGGCCGGCACCGAAAAGCAGCGCGACACAGAGAGCCATCTGCGCGGCGATGAGCACCTTGCCGGTGAGGACCCGTCCGCGGCTCTCCGTCGCCTGCCCGGCGGTGGAGCGAAGTACCAGGGAGACGGGAGCGTTGCCGGCGGCGCGCAGAGGCGCGAGTCCGAAGATGAGCGCGGCCGCCACGGCAATCGCCAGGGTAAAGAGCAGCACCGGCGTATCGGGAGCAAGGCTCACTTCCATCTCCGACCAGGCGGCAAGCAGCTTCGTGGCCTCAACAGCAAAGAGCCATCCCAGCCCGGCACCCGCGCCCACCAGCAGCAGACTCTCGGCAAAGAGCTGGCGGAAGAGCGGACCGCGGCTCGCGCCCAGCGCCAGGCGCATGGAGAACTCGCGTTCGCGGGCGGCATTGCGGGCCGCCAGCAGCATGGCGATGTTGACGCAGGCGATGACCAGCACCAGGGCGACCATGCCCATGAGCACCTGCAGCGGCTGCTCGTAATAGGTGGTGGCTGTGCCGAGACCGCGGGCCGGCACCATGCCAAGGCCCATACCGAAGGACCGGCGCTTCACCTCTTTGCCGACCGTCTCCCAGGCCGCGTGTTCAAAGAGCGGCTCCATGCGCGCAAGAGCCTGCTTCTGCGACACGCCGGACCGCAGGCGCGCGAGGAACATCAGGTTCCACCAGTTCGGGCTCCCGTAGAGCGTGTGGCCGGTGGCGGGCAGGCCCCAGGCATTTAGCTCGGGCCGGTTCTGCAGGGGGATCCAGAGATCGGTGGCGTCGCCGCCCGACTCCACTCCGTAGAAGTGCGGGCCTGCGATGCCGATCACCGTCATCGGCACACCATTCACGTAGATCGCTTTACCGATCACCGAGGGATCGCGGTCGAAGCGCCGCGTCCAGTAGCCGTAGCT
>DATJNE010000058.1:0-11613 GCA_035508305.1 Acidobacteriaceae bacterium
GTGATCATGCTGTGCAGCAGCTTCGCTACGCCAAAGCTCGCCGCCAGTCCCACCGCCAGCCCGATCCCCACAATCCACATCCCCTGCCGGTACACGATCCGCAGAATGTCTCCCCGCTGCGCGCCCAGCGCCATCCGCACGCCGATCTCCATGGTCCGCTGGCTCACCACATACGACAACACCCCGTACACGCCTACAATCGCCAGCACCAACCCCAGCGTCCCCATGATTCCCGCCAGCGACGCCACCACCTCAAACAGCAAAAGTCCGTTCGGCGAATACAACGCCTGATGCAGCGTCTTCACCTCGAACACCGGCAGATTCGGCGTCATCCCGTGAATCACCCGCTCCAGTTCCGGCCCCATCGCCCCTGCATCGCCCCGCGTCCGCACCTCCAGCGTCTCCAGAGAATTCGTCGCGTAGTGCTGCAGAAACGGCACATAGAAGAACGCCGGAATCGCTCCCGACAGTCCCTGATACCGCGCGTCCTTCGCCACTCCCACCACTCGCATCGGATGCGTCGCGTCGGTGCTCATCGTGAACGTCCGCCCGACCGGATCCTCGTGTGGCCAATACTTCTTTGCCATTGCCTCGCTCACAATCGCGACATACGCATGCCTCTCGTCGTCCCCATCGTTGAATCCCCGCCCTTCCGCCAGCGGAATTCCCAGCGTCGGAAAATAATCCGTCCCGATCAGGTCGTAGCCCACAAACGGCGCGCCCTGCCCCGCCGGCGGCTGATACCCCGTGATCGCAACCGTGTCTCCGCCATTGCCCACCAGCCCCATCGGGATCGACTGCCCCATCGTCGCCGACTCCACGCCCGGCAGCGTCCGCACCCGTTCCAGCAGGTCCTTATAAAAATCCCGCGCCCGCGGGTCGTTGTACCCAATCTCTCCCGGATCCATCATCATCGTGATCACGTTGTTGGGATTGAATCCCAGCTCCGCGTGCTCGCTCTGCGCCAGGCTCCGCAGAAACAGCCCCGCCACAATCAGCAGCAACAGCGCGCTGCTCACCTGCACCATCACCAGTACGTCACGCAGCCTGTGTCCGCCGCCTGCCACTCCGCGTCCGCCTTCGCGCAGGATCAGATTCAGATTGGCCCGCGCCAGCCGCAACGCCGGCATCACTCCCACCAGGGCTCCTGCCGCCAGCGCAATCGCCACCGAAAACGCGATCACATGCCAGTCCACCGGAAAACTGAAGCTCAGCGGCAAATCCGTGTGCAGGTCCACCCCGCTCAGCACATGGCTCCCCCATACCCCCAGCCCGATCCCCGCTGCCCCGCCAAACAGCGCCAGCAGGATGCTCTCCGTCAGCATCTGCCGGATCAGCCGCGATCGCGCCGCCCCCAGCGCCGACCGAATCACCATCTCCCGCTCTCGCACCGTCGCCCGCACCAGCAACAGATTCGCCACGTTCACGCACGCCAGCAGCAGCACCAGCCCCGCCAGTCCCAGGAACACTCCCGAGATCTTCCCCGTTGTATTGTCCGCGTCGAACCCCGCGTTCCGCCCCGCATACATCGGAAACGCCTTCAGCTCCAGATCCTTGTCCGCCGTCGGCTGTTCCGCAGCCAGGCGTCGCGCCACCACCGCCAGCGTCGCATTCACCTGCTCCCGGTTCGCTCCCGGCTGCAGCCGCGCGTAGAGCCGCTGGCCCCGGTTGGTGGGGTTGCGGAACTCGCTCGGCGGCACGTTTTCCAGCGGAATCATCATCGCCAGCGGCAGATACGCCTGCACCGGCAGCGCCATGTTCACGCCCCGAAAATCCTTCGCCGTCACCCCCACGATCGTGATCGGATGCCCATCCACCATCAGCTGCCGGCCCACGATGCCCGGATCCGAAGCGAAATGTTCCTGCCAGTACGCGTAGCTGATCACCATCACCGGATCTGCGCCAGGCGTCACCCCCTCCCCCGCACGCAACACCCGCCCCAGATAAGGCTGCACGCCCAGCACATCGAAGTAATTCCCCGTCACGTAATCGGTGAACGCCCGCACCGGCCTGCTCCCCGCCACGCTCAGCCCATCCAGCTCATAGGAGTCTCCCACCACGGCGGAAAACACGTCCTTCGTCTGGCTGGCCAGCGCCTGATACTCCAGCAGCGAAAAATTCGGCGACCACGGCGTCCCCTTCTGCTCCATCGCCAGCTCTGTCACCCGGCTCTCCTGCCGGATGTGCAGCGAGCTGAACAGCAGGCCGTTCACCACGCTGAAAATCGCCGTGTTCACCCCGATCCCCAGCGCCAGCGTCACAATCGCGATCGCTGCGAATCCGGGGTTCTTCCACAACTGCCGTACCGCGTACCGGATGTCGCGCCCCAGGTCTTCCACCGAAACAAAGCTGTTCATCTTCCAGATCTCCTCCCGAATCACCGTCGGGTTCCCCAGCTTCATGTACGCCTTCCGCCGCGCTTCCTGCGCGGTCATCCCGCGCGCCACGTTGTCCGCGGTCTCCTGCGCCAGATGCTCCTCCAGCTCCCGCCTCCGCTCGTCGTCCCACTCCCGTCGATGCCAATACCGGCGCAGACTCATGACGTTTCCCTCCCCCGTTCTCTGCCGGAGGGCCATCTGTTTTGAAAGGGCATGGCTTCCGCCGTGCCATCCGCCGTCTGAAAGCGGAGCGGCTTCAGCCGCTGAGGAAAGGTCTTTTTCGCTCTCGACTGGTCCGCAATATCCCGGCCCATCTCTGAACCTCCGCTATTCCACCGTCTGCCCCGCCTTGCCCAGCACCCGGCCAATCGCTTCCACCATGGACTCCCACCGGTTCGTCTCCACCGCCAGCCGCTTTCGCCCCGCCGCCGTCAGCCTGTAGAACCGCGCCTTGCGATTGTTTTCGCTCGGCCCCCAGTACGACGACACCCACCCGCGATCCTCCAGCCGGTGCAGCGCCGGATACAGCGATCCCTGCTCGATCTGCAGCACGTCCTCCGACGTGTGCTCGATCACGTGCGCGATCGTGTGCCCGTGCGCCGGACCCATCACCAGCGTCCGCAGGATCAGCATGTCCAGCGTCCCCAGCAACAGCTCTTCCTTCTTCGAACGGCCCAAAGTTTTCCTCCAATAGATATTCTATGGGAATTCCGGTAGAACTCCTACGGGACTCTACCTTACACTAATAGACGTTCTATTGGAAAGAGAGAATACGAAGGAGCCCGTCCCCCGGTTCCGCGAAATCCTGCCCACACCCCGCTCCCCGCCTACGCGTAACCCTGAGCCCGCTCCCCGTAACCCGTAACCCCGCCTCCCGCTGTTTCCTATTGACATTCTGTACGCATCTCCCTCACACTCCTATCGTCACTCGATAGGAGACCTCGTTGGACCCGAACCGCACCGCCCTCCTCCAGGGCACCCTCGACCTGCTCATCCTCAAAGCCATCGGATCCGCCGAATTCCACGGCCTCGGCATCTCCCGCCGCATCGAACAGATCACCCACGGCGCCTTCCACGTGAAGCCCGGCTCGCTCTTCCCCGCTCTCCACCGCATGGAAGAAGCCGGCTGGCTTTCCTCCGCCTGGGGCGAGTCGGAAAACAACCGCCGCGCCCGCTTCTATCGCCTCACCAAAGCCGGCCACCGCCAGCTCGGCGAAGAAACCGCGCAGTGGAACCGCGTCGCCCTCGCCATCGCCAGCGCCCTCAAAGCCACGTAGGAGCCTCACCCATGGCCCTGATCGCCCGCATCCGCGCCGCTTTCCGCAACCTCTTCCGCAGGTCCGAGGTCGAAGCCCGTCTCGACGCCGAAGTCCGCAGCTACGCCGACCTCCTCACCGATGAGAAAATCGCCGCCGGCCTCGCCCCCGCCGAAGCCCGCCGCCGCGCCCTCGCCGAATCCGGCGGCCTCGAGCAGATCCGCCAGTCCGTCCGCGATCGCCGCGCCGGCGCCACCCTCGACAATCTCACCCAGGATCTTCGCTACGCCCTCCGCCAGCTCCGCCGCTCGCCCTCGCTCACCTCCCTCGCCATCCTCACTCTCGCCATCGGCATCGGAGCCAACACCGCCATCTTCAGCTTCGTCAACGCCGTCCTCCTGCGCCCGCTTCCCTATCCCGACCCCGATCGCCTCGTCTCCGTCTGGTCCGGCCTCGGCTACTCCGGCCGTGCTCCCTTTTCTTCCTTCGAGCTGTTTGAAGTGCGCCGCCGCACCACGCAGTTCGATCAGCTCGCCGGCATCTGGGTCACCAATGGCGCGCTCCCCGGCGACGGCCCCGCGGAGCAGATCAAAGTCGCCGACGTCACCTCCAACTTCCTGCAGCTCCTCTGCATCCGCCCCGCCCTCGGCCGCTTCTTCGGCCCCGGCGACGACCTGCCCAACGCTCCTAATACCATCATCCTCACCCACGGCGTCTGGGCCCGCCGCTTCGGCTCCGATCCCTCCATCATCGGCCGCTCCGTCCGCTACGGACGCTACCGCGCCACCGTCATCGGCGTTCTCCCCGCCAGCTTCCGCCTCATCTTTCCTGACGACTCCAGCATCCCCGCCACCGTCGAAGTCTTCGAGTCCGTTCCCGTCGTTCCCGGCGCCGATCCTCAGGGTCCCGCGTTCCTCCGCGTCATCGGCCGTCTGCGCAACGGCGCTATCGCCGCCACCGCCCAGGCCGAAATGAACCGCGCCGCCGTGGAAATCAATCAGCTCGGCGGCCGCGCCTCCATGGGCAACTTCACCCTCTCCGTCCTGCCCTTCCAGGCCGACACCGTCCGCGACATCCGCCCCACCCTCCTCTGCCTCGCCGGTGGCGTCGCCTTCGTCCTCCTCATCGGCTGCGCCAACATCGCCAACCTCCTCATGGCCCGCGCCCGCCAGCGCCTGCGCGAAACCACCATCCGCGCCGCCCTCGGCGCTTCACGCGCTCGCCTCGCCCGCCAGTTCCTCACCGAAAGCGTGCTCCTCGGCATCCTTGGCGGCCTCTGCGCCCTCGCTCTCGGATACGCCGCCATCCACGCCATCCTTGCCGCGCGTCCGCCCTCCTTCAGCAACTTCACCCATGTTCCCCTCGATGCCCCCGTCCTCGCCTTCACCTTCCTCGTCGCGCTTGCCACCAGCGTTCTCTTCTCGCTTGCGCCCATGCTTTCCGTCCGCCGTGTCGACCTCACCCGCGACCTCAAAGAATCGACCCGTCAGGCCGGCTTCCGCCGCGGCCGCTGGACCAGTGCGCTCGTCTCCGCAGAAGTCGCCCTCGCTTTCGTTCTCCTGCTCGCCACCGGCCTGCTCATGCGCACCTTCGTCAACATCCTCCATGCCGATCCCGGTTTCCGCCCCGCCAATGTCTTCACCTTCCGTGTCTCCACACCCGGCTACGCCCCCATCCATCTCATCCAGCAAAAACTCGCCTCGCTTCCCGGCGTCGAATCCGCCTCCGCCATCTCCCACCTGCCCCTCGACAACGCCGGCAACTGGTACGACTACTACTGGAAAGAAGGCGCCTCCCTCGCCGAGCAAACCTCCGTCATGGCCGACCATCGCTCCACTCTCCCCGGCTACTTCGCCGCCATCGGCGCCACGCTCCTCGAAGGCCGCGACTTCACCGACTCCGACGACGCGCAGCATCAGCACGTCGCCATCATTGACGACGTCCTCGCACGTCAGCTCTGGCCCGGTCAGGACCCCCTCGGCCAGAAAATTAATCTCTCCGACTCCCCCAAAGGCTTCTACCAGTTCCAGCGCGACTGGGCCGTCGTCATCGGCGTCGTCCACCACGTCCAGTACCACTCCCTCACCGCCATCGTCCGCCCCCAGATCTACGTCCCCTACCCGCTCGCGCCGCGCCCCTCCATGTCCTTCGTCGTCCACACCGCTTCCGGCGCTGCCAGCCTCGCCGCCCCCGTGCGCGCCATCGTCGACTCCGTCAACCGCGACATGCCCATCACTCACGTCGAGCCCATGCAGCTCCTCGTCGATCGCGCCCACGCCGAAAGCCGCTTCGCTTCGCTCCTCGCCACCCTGCTCTCCACCATCGCGCTCGTCCTCGCCTGCATCGGCATCTATGGCGTGCTCTCGTATTCGGTTGCCCAGCGCACCGCCGAGATCGGCATCCGCATGGCCATCGGCGCGCCCCGCACCCAGGTCCTGCGCATGATCCTCGCCGACGGCTTTGCCTGGGTCCTCCCCGGTCTTCTGGCCGGATTCGTCCTTTCTCTGCTGATCGCGCCGCTCCTCACCGGTCTCCTCTTCGGCGTCGCACCCGGCAACCCGCTCAACTACGCGCTCATCTTCGTCCTCGTCCTCGCCGTCAGCGCCCTCGCCGCTTTCATCCCCGCGCGCCGCGCTGCTTCCATCGATCCCCTCATCGCCTTGCGCTACGAATAGCGCTGCCTGCCAGTGCGCTCGACCCTGCTCCCCGCTCCTCGCCCCAGGCTGTAACCTGTAACCCGTAACCCGTCACCCGACCCATGCGCACCGTCCGCGCCACGCGCTACGTGCTTCCTCTCCGCGAAGGCGGCTCTCTGCCCGCCATTGTCGAAGCCGACGACCTCGGCCTCTACGTCGTCAAATTTCGCGGAGCCGGCCAGGGCATCCTCGCCCTCATTGCCGAAATCATCGCCGGCGAAATCGGCCGCGCTCTCGGTCTCCGCGTTCCCGAAATCGTGCTCATCGACATCGACCCCGCCCTCGGCCGCAACGAGCCCGACCCCGAAATCCGCCAGCTCCTCAAAGCCTCCGCCGGCCTCAACGTCGCCCTCGACTACCTTCCCGGCTCCACCATGTTCGACCCCGCCGCGCACGACGCCGCGCCCTCGCCCGAAGCCTCGCTCCTCGTCTGGTTCGACGCCTTCGTCCTCAACATCGACCGCACCCCGCGCAACGCCAACCTTCTCCTCTGGCACCGCCGCCTCTATCCCATCGATCACGGCGCCGCGCTCTTCTTCCATCACAACTGGCCCGCCCGCGAGAGCAAAATAGAATCGCCTTTCATGGAAATCGAGCACCACATCCTGCTCCCCTGGGCCAACGAAATCGAAGAAGCCGCCGCGTCCGCGCGCTCGCGCCTCACGCCTGCGCTTCTTGCCGGCATCGTCTCGCTCGTGCCCGAGGAATTCCTCGTCGCCATCCCCGATGCGGTCATCGCCCCCGCCGAACGCCGCGCCGGCTATCTCGGCTTCCTCACCCGCCGCCTCGTCGCCGCGGAGATCTTCGAACAGGAGGCCATCCGTGCCCGTTCCCGCCTCCTTTGATTACGCCATCCTCCGCGTCGTCCCCCGCGTCGAGCGCCAGGAGTTCATCAACGCCGCCGTCATCGTCTTCTGCCTCGAGAAGAACTACCTCGATGCCCGCGTCCACCTCGACCCCGATCGCCTGCGCGCGCTCTGGCCCGACGCCGACCTCGACCTCATCCGCGATCACCTCAACGCCATCCCCCGCATCTGTGCCGGCGACCCCGCCGCCGGCCCCATCGCCCGCCTCTCCCAGCGCGAGCGCTTCCACTGGCTCATCTCTCCGCGCTCCACCATCATCCAGCCCTCGCCTGTCCACACCGGCGTCTGCGATGCCACTGACGCCCTCCTCGACCGCCTCGCCCAACAGTTCCTCCTGCCCTGATCCAGAGCGGGAAGGAAGAAGCTCGAAGGCCAACAGCTCGCCGCTCCCAGCTCCCAGCTACTGGCTACCAGCTTCCCGCTCCAGCCTCCTGCTGCCTGCCGTCCCATTCGTCACAAATCTCTTCATCTACGAAAGTCTTCGTTGACATCTACGAATCGCTTCGTATATTGTCCTCTTCATGAAGCGCCCCCAAACCCTCCCACGGCCCACTGAAGGCGAACTCGAGCTCCTCCGTATCCTCTGGGAGCGCGGCTCCGCGACCGTTCGCGACATTCACGACCAGATCAGCACGCGCCGTCCCCTCGGCTACACTTCCGTCCTCAAGCTCCTTCAGATCATGACCGACAAAGGCCTCGTCGAGCGCGAAGAGTCCGGCAAGGCGCACATCTATCACCCCGTCGCCTCGCAGAACGAAACCCAGGATCAGCTCCTCCGCGACATCTCCGCCCGCCTCTTCGCCGGATCGGCCGCGCAGCTGGCCATGCACGCACTCGCCCTCGAGCCCGTCAGCGATCGCGACCTCGAAGCTCTCCGTACCCTCATCGACCAAAAGAGGAATCGTCCATGACACACCACTGGGAAGCCCTCGGCTGGACCCTCGTCCACTTCCTCTGGCAGGGCGCCGCCATCGCTCTCGTCTATCGCGTTGCCGACCTCGCCCTCGCGCGCCGCTCCGCCAGCGCCCGCTACCTGCTCGCCCTCGGCGCTCTTCTCGGCATGCTCGCCGTCTCCGTCGGTACTCTCGCCTACGAAGAGTCGGCCCTCGCCGCGCAGCACCTCCAGGCCTCCCGGTTCCTCGCCGTCGGCGCCAGCCAGGCCGCTCACCTCGTGCAAACCGCCGCCAGCCGTGCTACCCCTGACCGTTTCATCCCTGGCCGTTTCAGCCCTGACCCCTCTCACACCAATGGCTGGCCGCTGGCTGCCGGCAACTACCTTCCGTACCTCGATGCCCTCTGGCTCGCCGGCGTTCTCTTCCTCTCCCTGCGCACCCTCGGTGGATGGTGGCTCATCCGCCGTATGCGCCAGCGCCTGCAACGTGCCCCGCATACCCTCCTGCTCCGCCTCGACGTCCTCCGCCGCCAGATGAACATCCCGCGCTTCGTCGACCTCCGCCTCTCCGAGCGCCTCACCAACCCGCTCACCGCCGGCGTCTTCCGCCCCTGGATCCTGCTCCCCGTCTCCGCCCTCACCGGCCTCAGCCAGGAGCAGCTCGAAGTCGTCCTCGCTCACGAACTCGCCCACATCCGCCGCGCCGACTACTTCTGGAACCTCCTTCAGACCCTGGTCGAAACCCTCTTCTTCTTCCATCCCGCCGTCTGGTGGATCAGCCGCCGCGTCCGCGAAGAGCGCGAGCTCTGCTGCGACGACATCGCCGTCGCCGCCTGCTCCGATCCCGCCCTCTACGCTTCCGCGCTCCTCCGCCTCGAAGAGGAGCGCCGCACCCGTCTGCACCTTGCCATGGCCCTCGACGGCCATCAGTCCCGCGCCGGGCTCCGCGCCCGCATCCTCCGTATCCTCGGCGATCGCGAAGCTGCACCCAGTTCCTTCCGCCCCATCTCCCTGGCTGGCGTCACCGTCGCCCTCGTCCTCTTCCTCTGCCCGCTGCCCAAACTCTTCGCCAGCTTCCGCGCCATCCCGCACGTCGCCGCCACCATCGTCCCCACCGCCACGCGCGTCACCCGCACCGTCGTCTACCGCGCCACCCATCCCGTTCTCCAGATCGCTTCCTCCACTCCCAAACCGAGTCCCGATCACGCCGACGCGCCGCAACCGGCCCCTGAGCCCGACCCCGCGGGCCAGTCCGCCACTGAAGGCCAGTCCACCGGCCAGGGCTCCTCCACCTCCGGCCACTCCGACTACATCGACGCCATGCGTGCCGCCGGCTACGACGTCGACCTCGACAAATACATCGCCATGAAGGCCCAGGGCATCACGCCCCAGTACGCCGCCGACATGGCGAAAGTCTTCGGCGAAAAACTCAGCGCCGACAAACTCATCGCCCTCAAAGTCCAGGACGTCACCCCCGACTACATCGCCAAAATGCGTGCCGCCGGCTTCAACGTCGACGCCTCGAAGTTCATTGCCCTGCGCGTCCAGGACATCACCCCTGACTACGCCGCCGAAATGGCCAAAGCCACCGGTCAGACCAACCTCTCCGCCGACAAACTCATCGCCCTGCGCGTCCAGGACATCACCCCCGACTACATCGCCAAAATGCGTGCCGGCGGGTTTGACGTCGACGTCAACAAATTCATCGCCATGAAGGTCCAGAACATCACCCCCGAATACGCCGCCGAGATGGCCAAAGCCACCGGCGCCGACAAGCTCTCCGTCGATCAGCTCATCGCCATGCGCGTCCAGGATCTTACCCCTGACTACATCGCCAAAATGCATGCCGACGGCTATGACGCCGACGTCAGCAAACTCATCGCCATGCGCGTCCAGGACATCACGCCTGAATACGCCGACGCCATGGCCAAACTCGGCTTCGGCAAACCCTCCGTCGACCAGCTCATCGCCCTCCGCGTCCAGGGCGTTACCCCCGACTACGCTGCCCAGCTCCACGCCGACGGCATCACCGCCGCCAGCTTCAACGACCTCATCCAGTACCGCATCTTCAACGTCTCGCCCGACTTCGTTGCCGGCATGAAAGCCGCCGGCTTCCCCGACATCCCCACCAAAAAGCTCGTCCAGCTCCGCGTCCAGAATGTCACCCCCGACTACGCGAAAAGCGTCAAAGCCCAGTTCCCTGACGCCACCGTCGAAGACCTCGTCCGGATGCGCATCTTCAACATCGACGCCGCCTTCATCGCCAACGCCAAACGCCACGGCTTCGACAACCTGACCATCGAGAAGCTCGTCAAGCTCCGCATCTCCGGCGTCCTCGACGACGAGAGCAACCAGCCATAGCCGCCCCCGGCCCCCGGGTGCCCCATCCTCGTCGCGCCTGAGTTGGCCGCAAAAGGATGGGATTACAGAACAGAACCAGCCAAATCCGCCCCGTATCACCCAGGAGAAACCGCCATGAGCGTTCGCGCCGCGATTCTCACAATCTTTCTCTGTCTCGCCGGCAACCGCCTTCTCTCCGCACCGCTCTTCTCCGCCGACGACCAGCTCCAGACCCTCCACGGATCGTGCTCCATCGCGCCGTCCACGCAGCCCGACCACGTCCGCTACTCATTCTCCAGCGACTGCGACGACGCCGGCGGCGACTGCCACAACCGCGACAACGACTCCGACGTCCCTCTCACCACCTTCACCGGCCTGGCCCTCGCCGACTTCGAGCACGAGGGCGCCCAGGTCGAAGCCCGCATCGTCGCCGAAGCCGGAACCATCTCCTGCGCCGGCCAGATCCACGGCGCCGTCCTCACCGGAAACTTCACCTTCACTCCCAACCCCGCCTTCGTCTCTGCCATGGAAAAGCTCGGTTTCACCGGCTTCGATTCGGGCAAGCTGGAGACTTATACCCTCTTCCACATCGATACCAACTGGATCCAGCAGCTCCAGGCCGCCGGCGTTCAGGACATGGACTCCGGCAACCTCATCGCCCTGCACATCTTCAAAATCACCCCCGACTACGTCCGCAGTATGGATGCCCTCGGCTACTCCCATCTCGAAGCCGGCAAGCTCATCGCCTTCGGCGTCCACCACGTCAGTCCCGACGAGGTGAAGCAGTACCGCGCCATGGGCTACAACCCCACCGCCGACCAGCTCATCCAGATGCGCATCTTCAAAGTCACGCCCGACTTCATCCGCCGCATGCAGGACCGCGGCTTCCACAACCTCACCATCTCCAAACTCGTCCAGATCCGCATCTTCAATCTTGCCGACTGACGCAATGCAGGAGCAGTTTGCCTTCCCATCAGGGGGTCGAAGTCAAATTCGGACAGATCAACGCACGTCCGGTAATCGTTGTTTCGGCCAGCGAGAGAACGGAGAGATTGCCGGGGAGGATGGAAGCGGGCTGGACGTCGTAGTACTGCAGAGCGCGAAGAGTCGCTGAGGGATCGGCTGCCGGCCCCTCGCCGCTTTAGCTTCCAGCTTCCGGCTTCCCGCTTCCAGCCCCCTGCGGCC
>DATJNE010000059.1:0-2611 GCA_035508305.1 Acidobacteriaceae bacterium
CCCGCCGACGGCGTCAAGTGCGAGCGCTGCTGGAACTACCGGACAGACACCGCTCAGTACAGCGACTGGCCCGTCGTCTGCGGACGGTGCCGCGAGCAACTCGATCTGATGGGCTACCGATCTCAAGCTGAATCGCCAGAAAAGCAGGCGCACGTATGAGCCGCGTTCGCGACTGGAGACCCTGGCTGTTGGGTATCTCTGCGCTGATCATCCTTCTGGACCTCATCACCAAGCACTGGGTCAGCGGCCATCTGCGGGAGGGCGATGCGATCACGGTGATCCCTCGCGTATTTCGCATCTCGCATGTGGAGAATCCCGGCGCTGCATTTAGCCTCTTCGTCGATTCGCCGCGGCCGGATTTTACACGCTGGATGCTGATTGTCTTTTCGCTGCTCGCGGCCATCGTCGTGACGATCGTGTTGGCACGTATCGGGCGCAGGTTTTCGCTGACCGCGCTGTCCATGGCGCTGGTTCTCGGCGGTGCGATCGGGAATGTATGGGATCGAATTCACTCCGGTACGGTCGTCGATTTTCTCGAAGTCCACATCGTCCACTACCACTGGCCGGACTTTAACCTTGCGGATTCGGCGATCGTCATCGGTGGCATTCTGCTGCTGCTCGACTCCCTGCTCTCCCCGTTGGCGGCCAAAGAGGAATCGGCTGCAGCCGGAGCTTCGGAACACACGACGAGAGCCTGACGCTACTAACAAGCTATGGATATCGCGGATTTTCGCCGCATCGCCCTCAGCCTTGAAGACGTTGAGGAGAGTTCGCACATGGGCTCGCCCGATTTCCGCGTCGGCGGCCGGATTTTCGCTACTCTGGCTGCGCAGGACCTGGGCTACGGCAATCTGATGCTCACGCCCGAGCAGCAGGCGGCTTTTGTCGAAGAGATGCCCGAAGTATTTGTACCCGTAAAGGGCGGCTGGGGCAGGAACGGCGCAACGCATGTCGTCCTGGCAAAGGCGAACGAGGACCTTTTGCGCGGCGCGCTGCATGCGGCGTGGGATCGCCGGCGCAAGGCGAACGAGAAGTCCCGGCCAGGGAAGACACAGCCCCGGGCGAAGCGATAACCTGATTCGCACTGGCATGAAGCTCCGCATATTCTCGGCAATCTTGCTCCTCACATGCGTGCCGCATGAATCACCGTCGCAGACCGCGCACGCGCTGTCATCCGAACCCAAACAGCTTGTCATCATCGACACCGACATCGGGGACGATATTGACGACGCGTTCGCCGTCGGGCTGGCCCTGCAGAGTCCGGAACTGCGGATTCTGGGTATAACGACCGCGTTCGGAGATACGGAACTGCGGGCGAAGCTCGCGGTGCGATACCTGGACGCCGTCGGGCGCAGTGATATTCCGGTGACCGCCGGCGTAGAGACGGCTCCACGTACGAAATTCACGCAGGCCGCATATGCCGAAAGCGGCAACGCGAAGGAAGTGCAGCCAGGATCGGCGCCTGACTTCATTCTCGACCAGATCCGTAAGCATCCCGGTGAGATCACGCTGATCGCGATCGGCCCGCAAACCAACCTCGGTTCCGCAATCGACAAAGATGCTGCGACCTTTCGCAAGCTGAAGCGCATCGTCATGATGGGTGGGTCGGTCTACAAGGGATATCAAGGCGGTGTGCCCGATCCCGAATGGAACATTCTGTGCGATATTCCTGCGGCGCAGAAGGTGTTTACGTCCGGCGTTCCGCTGTATGTAATGCCGCTCGATGCGACGATCCTGAGGCTCGACGCAATGGACCTTAAGATGCTTTTCGATGACGGCTCGCCACTAACGAAGCAGATCGAGGAGCTTTATCGCGAGTGGGGCCAGCCCACTCCAACGCTCTTCGACCCAATGGCCGTCTCTTACGCCGTCCGCCCCGATCTCTGCCCAGTCACGCCGTTGCACCTGAGCGTCGACGATAGGGGCTACACGCGACCGGCTCCAGGTGCGCCAAATGCGCGGGTGTGCCTGAAGTCAGACCCCGGAACCTTCTTCCCGTTTCTGCTTGGGCGGCTGATGCAAAAGGCTCCGACAAAATAGCTCAACTAGGCCCTCGCGCGCTATTGGTTCTGATGAGGGGCGGAATCCGAGCTAGTGCCTGGCGGACAGCTTTCGACCTCAACGGGCCGCCCAGATGCGGCGCACAACACCTATAATCAAACTGGGCCTCCTTGTTCTCCCACTGGATTTTTCCACCGAAGGGCGGGCCGCCGCTTTTGGCTTAGAGAGAAGATTTTTGACGGACGAGATCATCATCCGCGGAGCGCGGACCCACAACCTGAAGAACATTGATTGCACGATTCCGCACGGCACATTGGCGGTGGTTTCAGGCGTCTCGGGATCGGGTAAATCCTCGCTCGCTTTCGATACCGTCTATGCGGAAGGCCAGCGGCGATATGTGGAGTCTCTCTCGGCGTACGCGCGCCAGTTTCTAGAGCGGATCGAGAAACCAGATGTGGACTTGATCGATGGCCTTGCTCCGGCGATAGCGATCAAACAGAAGAATTCGACGCGTAACCCGCGCTCGACCGTCGCGACAGCCACGGAAATCTACGACTACATGCGGCTGCTGTGGGCCCGCTGCGGCGTGGTTCATTGCGTGGTCTGCGAC
>DATJNE010000060.1:0-10501 GCA_035508305.1 Acidobacteriaceae bacterium
CAGCAGCTTCTCGTTGTCCCAGGGCTTCTGGACGAAGTTCTGCGCGCCGCCGCGGATGGCATCGACGACATTGTCGACGGTGCCGAAGGCGGTGATCATGATGACGGGCAGGGTGGTTTCGCGCTCGCGGATGGCGGCGAGAATCTCGATGCCGTTGCGTCCGGGCAGAGCGAGGTCGAGCAGCACCAGATCGAAGGGCTGCTCGCTGATTCGTTCGAGGCCCAGTTCGCCGTTCTCCACGCACTCGACCGCATAGCCCTCCATCGACAGAAGCGTCTCGAGCGATTCGCGGATCGCTGCTTCGTCGTCGATGATGAGGATGCGCGGGAGGGAATCCGAACCTGCAACCTGGGGACTGGCCGGAGCCGCAATGGTGCCTTCAGACATGCGCGGGTTTCCTCAACAACGGAAACTCTAGGTAAAACGTAGTGCCCGATCCCACCTGACTCTCCACGTGGATTTTGCCCGAGTGCTCCTGAATGATGCCGTAGGTGACGGCGAGGCCGAGTCCGGTGCCGCGCGGCTGGCCGTCGCGGCGCGCGGTCTTGGTGGTAAAGAAGGGATCGTAGATGCGGCGCAGGTGTTCGGGAGCGATGCCGGATCCGGAATCCGCGATGGAGATGCTGACGTGGCCGTTCACTTCCGTCGCCACGCGCAGGGTGCGGCTCTCGCCATCTTCCGCGGCCTTGCCGGTCATGGCGTCCCGGGCGTTCAGGAACAGGTTCAGGAAGACCTGCTGCAGCTTGCCGGCGTTGCCCATGATGGGCGGCAGGCCGGGCATCAGTTCGGTCTCCACGCTGATCTGCGCGATTTTGAACTGGTGCTCGAGCAGCGTGAGCGTATCGCGGATGATGCCGTTGACGTCGGTCTCCCGATACTCCGCGCCGCTGGTGCGCGAGAAATTCAGCAGGCCGTTGACGATTTCCGACGCGCGGAAGGTCTGCTGGGTGATCTTGTCCAGCAGGGGGCCGAGCTTCACATCGCCTTTCACCTGGCGCGCCACCATCTGCGCATAGGATGAGATCACGGCCAGAGGCGTATTCACCTCGTGGGCCACGCCGGCGGCGAGCAGGCCGATGGAGGAGAGCTTCTCAGCCTGGGCCAGCTGGCCCTCCATCTCGGTCTGGTCGGTGATGTCGTCGATGAGGATGATGCGGCCAACGGTGCGGAAATCGCGCGAGATGAGCGGCGCGATGGCGACGTTGGCGATGCGCGTCTCCTCGGCGCGCGTTTCCAGGCGGAACTTATACAGGTTGTGCACGCCGGGCTGATCCTTCACGCGGCGGAACTCGTCGACAAGATTCGGCGGGAAGACGGCCTCCAGCGGCTGGTGCAGCGCCTCTTTGCGGGGCAGGGCGAACATCACCTCCATCTGCGAGTTCCAGCTCTCGATCTTCTCCTCCGGATCGAGGGCGAGGATGCCGACGTTGATGGACTCGACGATGTTCTCGTTGAACTCCTTGAGGCGCTCGTACTCGTTGATCTTCTCTTCGAGGCTGGCGTAAAGGCTGGCGTTCTGCAGCGCGATGCCGATGTATCCGGCCAGGGACTCCAGCAGTTCCATGTCCTCGCTGGAGAGGAAATCGCCGCCGGCACGGCGGCCGAGGCCGATGACGGCAATGGTGCGGTCCTGCACCTGCCACTCGCGCGCGCCGGGGACGCCCACGCGGCAGGGCAGGAAATAGTTCATGTCGAGCAGCGCCGTGGTGCGCTGTTCGGCAGCCGAGAGATGCAGCGCCAGCTGGGGATTCTCGAGGAAGAGATGGGAGCCGGCCCTGGGCTCGTCGAAATCGAGGAAGCCCAGGTCCAGATAGGCGCTGGCGACATTCTCCGGCAGGCCGTGCTGCGCGGCCAGGCGGTACTGCCCCGGCGCATCCTGGAGGAAGACGGCGACGCGATCGACGAGGAGCGTGCGCGGCAGGCGATCCACGATGGCGTGCAGCAGCGCATCGAGGTCGGTAAAGGAACTGAGGCCGCGCCCAAAGCTGATCAGCGTGGAACGGTAGTCGTAGCTCTGCCGGTCGAAGAGGCGGTCCACACGCAGCTGGATGACGCGCTTGAGCGGCTCAAAGAGCAGCGCCGCGACGATGATGGCCGTGAAGAGTCCCCAGGTGCCGAAGCTGCGCAGTTTCGCCTGGGCCAGCGTGGCGGCGACCGCCAGCAGCGCAAAATAGACGCCCACGATCGCTGCCGTGGCCAGCGTGTACGTCACGCCGCGCTTGAAGATCAGGTCGACGTCCATCATGCGGTAGCGCACGATGGCCCAGCTGAAGGTGAGCGGCAGAAACACCATGCAGATGCCGGCGACCCGGGTTACCGTGCCCGGCATGGCAAGGTCGGCCATAAACGGGATGGCCGAAAGCAGCGTAAAGGGCGCGACCGCGAGCAGGGTGCCGCGCGTCAGCCAGCGCAGTTGCTGGCGCTCCAGCGGAGCCTCTGCGCTGCGATAGTGCATGTAGAAGACGCAGGCTGCCGTGACATAGAACAGCGCCTGGTAGCCGACCGATACCTGATCGAGCCGGTGCTCCAGCAGTTCGGTGGCCGACCACACGTTCTGCGCCATGAGCTGTAAGCCGACCAGCAGCGTGCCCGGCAAATAGGTGAGGGCCATCAGCCATCCGCGGCCGCGGCGCCGTTCGCCGGCAAAGGCCAGGGCGAAATGGAGAAACAGCGCGGGCTGCACCGCTGCGGCGGCAATCTTGCTCCAGTAGACGATCCAGTCGAACTCGTTGAACTTGCCCGTGTACCAGAACGAATAGAGAACGAAGGAGACGAGGCAGAAGATGTAGAAGTGCGTGGAGTGGGGCGCGGTCCAGCGCCGCAGCAGGACGTAGAGGCCGATGCCCAGATAGACGAGAGCGATGAAGCGGAAGCCCTGGTTGATGCTGCGGTCCTGCAGGTCGAGAATCACCGGCACGTCGGCGATGCGGATGCCGCGACGCTCCAGGGTGTAGTGGACGGTGTTGTAGGCGCCGGTGCGCCAGATCTCGCGCTCTGCGTCGGCGGCAACATGGGTGGGGTGGTTATCGGCCGCCAGCAGCAGATCGCCGGGCTTGACGCCGGCGCGCTCGCCGGGGCTGTTCCGCAGAACGCGCTGGGCCTCCAGCCCTTGTGGCGCCTCCACCCACCAGACGCCGTCGGTCGGAGACTGGTAGCGGCTCTCCTGCACCAGGTTGAAACCGGCGCACACGATGGCGGCTCCGGTGAAGAGCGCCAGCAGGAGAGCGACGATGCGGGTTTGAAAAGTCCGCTGCATGGTGAGGTGCAGTGCTCCCGGGAACCGACCACCTCTACGGGAAATCCTGACCCGAATGGACGCGAATGACCCTGACTTTGCTTAGTCCGAGGCCGTGAATTTCCGCCTCACAGAAAGCCCGTAGAGAAAACTTCGAGCAACTACGTTGCCACTGGCAATCTGGATTGTGGTATTCCTCCGTGTTCTCGGATGTCTTTGAATCATCATTACATATCGAGAAACGCAGAAATTAGTCGATCGCCTGGAAGAAACGATTTCGACGGGATTCTCTGGAAAGCTGTCAGGGGATATGGAAATTCATAGTCGCGGATGGATTTCAAAGCAGCCACTTTTTCAGGTCCTCAACGGGCTCAGTGATGATGTTCATCGGCCGGGCGCCGGGTGGCCCAGAGAATGCCGATGAAAAAGATCGCGACGAAGCTGACAATGACGACCAAAGCCATGTTCACTCTCCTTGCAGGGTGTCGACGCAGGATCTGACTCGCATCAGCATACCTGAAAGAGTTGTCCAACGCGTTTCCCGCCCCGGCAGAATTGACGCGCCCTGCCGCTCCCAGGCGATAGAGTGATTCCGTGCAGGATTCCCGATGAATCGACGAAGCCGCCGGTGCGGGCTGGGTTGCGCGTTTCTGGCGGGGTACCTGGCCGCGGCGTGCCTGTCGGGCCATGCGCAGGCCGGCACGGAGCCGGAAATTCCCGTCGCGCCCGATGCGGTGGGAGGTGGCCCCACGCTCGCGCAGGGCATGGCCGCGCTGCGCGACAATCAATCCCGCGCCGCGCTGACGGATTTTCAGCGCGTGCTGGCTGCGGATCCCGGCAACACCGCGGCGAACCTGCTGGCCTCGACCGCCGCCGTCGAGCTGTTCGAGGGGCCGCTCGCCGTGCAGTACGCGGAGAAAGCCGAGAAGCTCGATCCGCACAACTGGAAAATCCACACCACGCTGGTGGCTGCCTACGCCGCCGCCGGCATGCGGCAGCAGCGCGACCATGAGCGCGCCCTGCTGGAGGAGCTGCACCGCAACGGTCCCTCGGACGCGCGCCTCGCTACCGGCTTCC
This sequence comes from Acidobacteriaceae bacterium, assembly GCA_035508305.1. Lineage (GTDB taxonomy): Bacteria > Acidobacteriota > Terriglobia > Terriglobales > Acidobacteriaceae > Palsa-343. Next base: position 4,313 of record DATJNE010000060.1, read on the forward strand.
TGGTGGAGATGTTCCCCCTCGGCCAGGATCGCGTCGACGCCATTGAGTATTTCGAGCCGATGGGACGCTTCCACACCTACTACCGCTTCCTGGTGCGCCAGCCCGACGGCAGACGGGTGTGGGAGGTCGACGTGCAGAGCAACGATTTCGACGAGAAGTCGTGGGCCGAGGAGCATCCGGCCGAGGCAGCGTCGGGCAACCGCCAGTTCCAGATCAGCGGCCACGGCGACGGTGACGCCTCAGTTGACTACCGCATGTTCTCGGGTAAGGCGAACTATGACGACATCCGCGTGATGGTGATCGAGAGCCTGCGAGCGCACCCGGCGCCGGGGATGCAGGTCACGGCCTCAGGGAGCAAGCCCTGAAAGACAGCTACCAGGGAACAGGCAATTGCTGAGCGCTGGCCGCTGACCTGCTGGCCGCTGTTCTTCAGATGCCTTCGCCCATGCTCATCAGGCCCGACGCGGCCTGCTCACTGCGATAGCGTTCGCGCTCCTCGTCCTCGGCTGTCAGCATGCGGACCTCGTCGAGATCGCGCGCTGCCAGCTCCAGCTGGCCGTCGAGTACATCGACGCGCAGGCGCAGGCGTTTCACCTCCTCGGCCAGCGCGACAATGACACCCGACAGCGGATCCTTCACCTGGTTGGGATCGGTGATGAGCACGCGCTCGCCGTTCCGGTAGACGATGTGCGCCGGCACGCCGACGACGGTGGAGTTGGGCGGCACGTCGCGCAGGACGACCGAGCCGGCGCCCACGCGCGAGTTTTCCCCGATGCAGATGTTGCCGAGGATCTGCGCATTGCTGCCGACGAAGACGCCGCTGCGCAGCGTGGGATGCCGCTTGCCCTGCTCGTGGCCCGTGCCTCCCAGCGTGACGCCCTGGTAGAGCGTGACGCCGTCGCCGACGACGGCCGTCTCGCCGATCACCACGCCCGCGCCATGGTCGATGAAGACGCGGCGCCCGATGGCCGCGCCGGGATGAATCTCGATGCCGGTGAGGAGACGGGCGACCTGGGAGAGACACCGCGCGATCAGCCGGAGCTTCGCCCGCCACAGGCGCGAAGTGATTCGCTGCACCCACACCGCGTGCAGGCCGGGGTAGCAGAGCAGCACCATCAGCCGCGAATTGGCCGCAGGATCGCGCTCCAGGATCGAGTCGATGTCATCGCGGATGCCGGCGAACATGCTCCCAGCGTATAGCGGACGGGGAATCGCGCATAGCGACGGGCGGCCAGCTTCCCGCCACCTTCGCTACACCTTTACCGGCGCCTCCACCGGCTCGGTCTTCTGCTGCTGCGCCTGGTTGCGCAGGTTCTCAAAGAGCACCGACGAAATGTAGCGTTCGCCGAAGTCGGGCAGGATGACGACGATCAGCTTGCCAGCATTTTCCGGGCGCCGCGCCACCTCGACCGCCGCCTGCGCGGCTGCTCCTCCGGAGATACCGACGAGCAGGCCCTCCTCGAGCGGCAGCCGGCGCGCCATGGCGATCGCGTCGTCGTTTGAAACCTGGACGACTTCATCGATCAGTTTCGTGTCCAGAATCTTCGGCACAAAACCGGCTCCAATTCCCTGAATCTTGTGCGGGCCCGGCTTGCCGCCGGAGAGCACCGGGCTGTCGGTGGGCTCGACGGCAACGATTCTGAACGACGCCTTGCGCGGCTTGATGTACTCACCCACGCCGGTGAGCGTGCCGCCAGTGCCCACGCCGGCAACGAGAATGTCGGCCTCGCCGTCGGTGTCGTTCCAGATCTCCGGGCCGGTGGTATTGAAGTGAATCTTCGGATTGGCGGGGTTCTCGAACTGCTGCAGCATGTAGCCGTTGGGTGTGTCGGCCAGGATTTGTTTCGCCTTCGCGATGGCGCCGCTCATCCCGTTCGGGCCCGGCGTGAGCACGATCTGCGCGCCGAAGGCCAGGAGCAGCACGCGCCGCTCGAGGCTCATCGTCTCCGGCATGGTGAGGATCAGCTTGTAGCCTTTCACCGCGGCGACAAACGCGAGGCCAATGCCGGTGTTGCCGCTGGTCGGCTCGACGAGCACGGTCCTGCCGGGATGAATCTTTCCCTCGCGCTCGGCGGCTTCGATCATGGCGAAGCCGATGCGGTCCTTCACGCTGTTGGCGGGGTTGGCGCCCTCCAGCTTGGCGACCACGCGCGCCTGCGCGCCGGCCGTGACGCGGTTCAGCTGCACCAGCGGAGTGTTGCCGATCAGATCGATGACGCTGTTGGCGATTTTCATGGCTGCGACCTCCACGCGGAGAGAATGGTGTGCCCCCAGTGTAGATGCGCGAGAGGGATGCCGGACTCAGAGCCGGCTTACCCGCCCAGCTTCGCCAGCGCCGCCGCGGCGTGCAGCCGCCGCTCCAGATGCCGCTCCAGAGCCTGGATTGCGAAGCGCCGCAGATCGGCCGCCCGGCCGGCGGGCCAGTCCTCCTGGGCCAGCGCCGCAATGGGCGACTGGAAGATGCGCCGCGCCAGAGCCAGCGATTCCGCCGCGAGGATACGGCTGCCCGGTTTCCGGTCGCGCGCGCACACCAGCCCATCGGATTGCGGCTGGAACCACGCCGGCCCTGCGCCCAATGCCTCGCCACAATCGGTGCAGTGGGTCAGAGACGGCATCCAGCCCAGCAGGCGCGTGATCCACAGCGCGAAATACGTGACCGGCATCCAGACGGAATCGCCGCGCGTGTGCTCCAGCACGGCCAGAGCAAGGCGAAAAACTGCCTCGTGCGGATCGTGATCCGGCATCGCCTCCTCCAGCACTTCGGCATAAACCGCCAGGGCCGCGGCGCGCGCGTAGTTGACCGGCTGCGCCAGCGGGGAAGCGATCACTTCGCAGGAGTCCAGCCGCACCAGGTCCTGCTTCGGCTTTTCCACGTAGCTGGCGGAGACGAATGTCATCGGCTCCAGGGCTCCGCCGAACCGCCGCCGCGATTTGGCCGCGGCTTTGGCGACGCCGCGAATGCGCCCATAGCTGCGGGTGAACAGCGACACGATCTCGTCCGCCTCGTGGACGGGCCACTTGCGCAGAACGATGGCTTCGGCCTGGGTTGTGTTCACGTCAGCTTCACGTCGCGCTCACCGGTGTCCGGAAAATCCAGATTAAGGGGATGACGGCCGCCAGGCAAAATGGGCGAAGTTTTGCCTCGGAGCCGCGCTCCAATAAACAGAGCAAATTTCCACAATCACGTTTTTTTATAGGAAGACTTCTTTATGGTCCGCGCGATACCCTGAATGCGAACTGCACAACCCCTTTGTTCGCACTGCCAGTCGCGCCGCTCAGGGCGGGACTGCAGGGGCGCTTCGGTTTGGCCGCTCGCCGCGGCAGCAACATTCATTCCAATCACGATACAGAGGAGAAGCATGTCGACGGATTATCGGAATTTCCTGGCGCTCTCGTATGAAGAGCTGGAGGAACTTAACCTCAAAGCGAAGGACCAGCGCCGGAAGCGTGTCGCCCCCGACAAGATTCAGGAAGAACGCCTGAAGTATCTGGCCGACCAGAAAGGCATCAAGGCGGTCACCGTCCTGTTCTGCGACCTCGAAGGCCGCCTGCACATGCTCGACTACGACAAGAAATTTCTGGTGAAGAGCTACGACAACCTCACCTTCGACGGTTCGTCGATTCGCGGCTTTACCGCGCAGCGCGAGAGCGACCTGCGCCTCGGCATCGACTGGAGCTCCTTCTTCTTCGCGCCCGCCGACATCTTCGGCGCCGGCAAAGTGCTCGTTTTCGGGGATGTGATCGACAAGGGCGGAACGCCCTACGGCGGCGACACGCGCGGCCTGCTGAAGACCTTTGCGAAGGAGCAATTCGACAAGCACGGCTACACCCTGAACGCCGCCAACGAGATCGAAGGCTTCCTCTTCGCCGGCGTCGACGCCGAGCGCAACTTCCCCACGACGGGCAGGTTCGATTACGTCAACACCGGCGGCTACTACCACTCGCTCCCCGGCGATCCGCTGCGCAGCTTCATCGACACGGTGGCCGAAGTGCAGCGTGCCATGGGCTTTGAAAACGAAAAGGATCACCCCGAGGTCGCGCCGTCGCAGTTCGAGATCAACTACGGCTACGGGGAAGTGGTCGCCGCGGCCGATCAGATTCAGATCTACAAGCTGGTGTGCCGCCAGGTAGCAACGCGCCTCGGCATGACGGCATCGTTCCTGCCCAAGCCGGTGGTCGGCGTCAACGGCAGCGGGATGCATACCAACGTTTCCATCAGCAAGGACGGCAAGAACCTGTTCTGGGATCCGAAGGGGGAGGAGAAGCTCTCCAAAGCGGGCTGGGAGTTTCTGGATCGCATCCTCACGCACGGGAACGACGTCTGCCTGATGCTCAACTCCAGCGTCAACGCGTATCGCCGTCTCGATCCCCACTTTGAAGCGCCGAACCAGATCAAGGCCTCCGCCGTCGATCGCGGCTCGATGATCCGCATCCCGATCGGCAACGAACGCTCCATGCGCGTCGAGGTGCGGTCGGTGGCGCCGGACTCGAATCCCTATCTGGTGATGCTGTCGGTCTTCAAGTCCGGCATCGAGGGCGACACCTCGAAGATCGCCAATCTCCGTCAGGCGGAGCGCTATCTGCCCGACAACATCTACACCGCCATCGCGGACTTCCGCAACTCCACGTGGACGACGAAGCTGCTGGGCGAGGATGTCAAGGGCCGCTATGCCGACCTGAAACAGGCTTCGGCGGACCGCTGCCCCCGCCTGCTGGGTACCTTCGTCAAGCCGCAGGAGGTGCAGTTCCACCACGAGGTCTACAACCAGTTTCTCTGGAACCAGTTCTAGGGTTGGCGGTTCAGGAAGACGCGGTGCGGGCCACAGTCGAAACGCCCCCGTGATGAATCGGCGCGTTGTCGTATGGGGTGCGGTTCACAAACGGGTTCGCACCCGCGTTCTTCTGTTGTGGGCTCCCCATGACGAAACATGGCCGAACAGTTGATGCAGATTACCGGCGAACACCAGGAGTCACCGTCGGGCAACGAGAGACCGCTGCCATTGGGCCGGGTCTTTGCCAAGCACCGCGACATCGGAAAAGCCCACTTCGCGGGCGACGCCGACCGCGAAGGCTTCGGAATAGGCGACGGCCGCTTCGGGAACTGCGAGCGATTCAACAGCAGCGTTCCCGATTCTGTGCTTGAACGTGTGACGGCCTCCGTAGGTGGGAGGCGGGTAATCGAGGCAGAAGAAGGACATCGACATCCGAGCGCCAAGCCTCATGATGCGGAACGACTCCTCGAGATAGTTCCGCAATTCTCCTTCCAGGAGATGAGTGAACAGAGAGGTTGAAAATACAAAGTCCGCTGTGCAATCAGGCAAGGGGATGGAGTAGGTGGAACTGCCGCCGTCCTGAGCATAGGATTTGCTGGCGTGGGTTGAGTGGATAAATTCGAACCGCCCAGAGTCGAAGTGGGTTTGGCACCAGTCCAGCATTTCTTGGTCGATGTCAATCCCTATGTACCTTCCGTCAAAGCGACAATCGTTGGTTCGGAAGTCACGTAGATGGTGGGCGAACCGCCCGCACCCACACCCGATATCAACGATGGTGGAGGTAAAGCCGACTGCGCCGGTGCTCACTTGATAGAGCCAAAAGGACTCAGCGTGGGTGAGATAGTAGGTTTGATTGGAGAAGAAACGGTTCCCAACCCCGACCCGGATCCGCAAGTGGTTCGGCGGCAGAGCTCGAAATTCCGGCCACACGAGGCGAGCGGGGATATCTGACATATCCGCGATCAGTTTGAAGAGCGGGTTGTGGGAAAGCAGGGAAGTGGACGGAATGATTCGCCGCGCCAGTCGCGCCAAAGATTTCTTGATGCCGGAGGGAGAGAACAATTGACTATATGCCACGCGCTAAAGAAATTTCTGCAGAAGCGTATTGATTATAGACTTTCTCGATTCGGAAGCGCGCCCGCCGTGCTCCAAACTCACGGTTAAGCCAACAGCAACTCCACGCGCCTGAACTCTGCAATCTACAAGCCCGGACCTCCTTACGCTACTCTTCCCCGCGAGTTCCGGCCTCCACTAGCTCCCTACGAACCGCGCATAAAAAGTCCGCGCCACGCTCGCGTCCGTCGTTCCCTGGATAATCGCCCGCCCATCCGCAAACAGCGTCATCGTATGCGCGCCGCGCTCGAACCGCAGCAGCAGTTCGTTCCTCCGAACATTCCCATGCGGCCGCAGCCGCTGC
>DATJNE010000061.1:0-3997 GCA_035508305.1 Acidobacteriaceae bacterium
GGCTCTGGGATCGATCCTCGGCGTGGTCGTTCTCGGCGAGCACCTGGGCCCCGGCGCCTACGTGGGGGGCGCGCTGATCATCGCAGCCGTCATTGTGCTCACGACGACCAGCCATGCTCCGCAGAGGGGCTGAAATGCGGCAGGGAATCCGGGCCAGAATGTCGCCAGGGCCGCAGTACAGCACACCAACTATGCGCGTTCCCCGCGGCAGCCGCCGGCAACGTCGCGGACCAACGTCGCGAAAGCAGACGGGTGGCGCGAGCCACCAGCGATGAGTTGTTCGATGTGCGCAACAGGGTGGATGCCGCCGCGCGCACCGGTGCCCGTGCAGTTGAGAGCAGCGGCCGCGCAGGCGAAGTCGAGGGTCTGATCCAGGCACCATCCGTGCAGGAGGCCGTAAATGAATCCGGCGTGGAAGATATCGCCGGCTCCCGTCGTATCGACCACGTCGACCTGATAGGCCGGGCGATAACAGAAGGCGCCGCCGCTGCATGCCAGGACGCCCTCGTGCCCGAGCGTGGCAGCGGTAAGGAAGCAGCCGAACCGCTGCTGGACCTGGGCGAGAGCTTCGCGCAGATCGGAGCTGCCGGTAAGACGTCCGGGGATGTCGCGACTGACGATGAGGTAATCGACCTTCTCCATCAGTTGTTCCACTCCGGGATAGAGTTCATCGAGGTCCGCGACCACGGCGATGCCGGCTTCTTTTGCCCATGAGGCGGCTGCGATCGCCGCGGAGGTGTCGTGGCCATCGACGTGGAGAGCGCGCGCATCGACGATCCATTCGCGTTTGAGTTCCTCCGGCCGTAAAGTGAGCCGATCGTCGCGCTTCCACAAGACGGTGCGCTCACCGGTGTCCTCGACGAGGATAAAGGCCTGCTGGCTGGAACAGCCGGGGGCGGTGAGCAGATGCGCCTCCACGCCGGCCTTTCGGAATTCTTCGACGTGGAGCGCCGCAGCGTGGTCATCGCCAAGCTTTCCAACGTAGCGTGCTCGTAAACCCCAGGTCTGGCAGGCGACCATCGCCGTCGCGACCTGGCCGCCGGGCAACAGGGACGCGGCATGGATCTCAACTTTGGAGCCGGATACCGGATAGTGAGGAACTGGAATGAGTGTGTCGGTGGCGTTCAGTCCGACGCCGACAATATCGATGGGCACGGGTGTTTTCCAGAAGTTTCGAAGTCTATGGTACTGGAACCGACGCTCTTGAGGAGACGGGAATCACTCGAAGCGGGTTCGTCTCCACAGGAGCCATCCGGCGAGGAGAAGAACGGCGAGCAGGATCGCGGCGAGCACCGCGGCGGCGAGAACATGGATCGCCGCCTGCGGCATCCCCACAAAGGCCGCGAACCAGACGAAGACCGCGATCGCAGCCAGAAGGATCAGGTAATCGAACCAGGAGCGGCGGCTGGAGTGCGCATGGGCTCTCTGTCCTTCCTGGGTTCGGAGAGTTTCGTCAAGATCCATACCATAGCGGTCGCACTCACGGCGGATGGCGCGAACGGTCGAGTCGGATTCGGCAGCCGAGACGCTGGCACCTGCAATCAGCACCGCTCCGACAACCGTGATGGCGGAAGCGGCGAGCGCCATCAGCCGCACGGACGAATGTCCACCGGCGAGTTCACCGAAGACAAGAACTCCCCAGGCAAATCCCCACAGCTGATTGGTGTTGGAAAGAGGGATGGCGCGGCTGATGCCGACGTACTTCGTGGCGTATTGCTGAAAGAGATCGCCGATGACCCAGCAAAACCCTCCGAGCAGGAGCCAGAACATGGACGAACGCATGGCGAGGAGCTGATGCCCCAGGGCAGAGAGGCTCCCCGGCAGAACAGTTCCAAGGAACAGCATCGTGCCGAGCTCACCGAAGGTGAAAATCGTGACGAAGGAGAGCGGATTGATGCCGCTGAGGTACGCCTTGCGATAGGGTACGTACATCGTGCCCCAGAGCACGCCGGCTCCCAGCGCGGCTGCAATGCCGCCAAGAGCGCGGCCGGGGGTTGCGGTCATGGTGTGCACAGAGAGCGCCGAGAGCAGCACGGAGCCGACGACGATGAGGGCGGCGCCGCCGGCGACTCGGAACCAGCTGCGCGCCGAGGCGCCGTCGAGTTCGTGGAAGAGTAGCCAGCCCCAGAAGATGCCGATGAGGGAATTGGTGTTCCAGAGGGGAAAAGCAATGGCCAGGCCGACGTCGCGAATGGCAAAGATGGTGAGCGTGTTTGCGACGGCCCAGAGTGCTCCGGCAAGAATCGCCCAGAGCATCAAATGGGGACGCCGACGCAGATCGTGCACGATGGAGGAGCTGCCCCGCGCGGCGATGGGAAGGGTCCAGCGGGCGAGAAAGACGCCCCCCACCATGCAAAAGGAAATCGCGAAGGGTACAAAACCGGAAGCGGCGAGACGCGCGGGAGCTTCCGCTGCACCGAGCCACGCTCCCGCGGCCAGCGCGCAAACGACGCCGAGGCTGAATCTGCCGTTCGGCGCGGGCGGGGCACCGGACCGCGGGGTCTGCTGTCCGGTGGTGACAGGTGAATTCAGAACACACTCCTGACAATGAGCAGTGCACCGATACGGTGTGCCTGCACGAGACCGAAACGCCCGGTCCGCCAGAATCGATCGCTCTGGTCGATCAGTCGGTTCATGAATGCCCGATGAGGAACTTCGCCCCGGTGAGTATACTTTGCCTGAGGGTGGAACGTCGTTGCGTGCGATCCTGACTGACAGTCATCTGTGGCTGCCGCTGCTCGTGCTCGTCGCGGGAATCGTGTTGCTGCTCCGGCTGATGTGACGGCCGCGATACACTTGGGGCACGGTTTACCGCTCCTCAACTTCCAAAGGAACTGCAAGTTCATGTCCCGGATCGCCCGAGTCCGCGCCGTTTCTTTCTTCCTGGCAGCATGGACTGCAATCGTGGGCGGCCTTCATGCGACCGCGCAGAATGTCTCCCCGGCGGAAGGCCGGACGGCACACGCCTTCAACGAGGCCCGCAGAGAGGGGCCTCCTGCGTTGCGGGCGTTTTTGTATCGCATGCCGAAGGGGGGCGATCTGCACGTTCACATCACTGGCGCGGTGTACGCGGAAACCTTCATTCGCGAGGCTGGTGAGGATGGGATCTGTGTGAACGACGCGGAACTGCGGATGGACAGCGACCACCACGCACCCGACTGCCCGGCGGGTGAGACACCGGCGAAAGATGCATCGGCCAATCAGCATTTGTATGACGAGCTGATCGATGCGTTTTCGATGAGAACATTTGTGCCCGTCACGGGAGCTTCGGGACACGATCATTTCTTCGATACGTTCGACCGCTTTGGCGACGACAAAAGGTTTCTTGGGGCATGGATTGACGAGGTCGCAGCGAGAGCCGCCGCCCAAAACGAACAGTATCTGGAACTGATGGAGACTCCAGGATTCAAGGCGGCGGCTGCCCTGGGATACAGGTTCGGCTGGAACGGCCATCCGGCGCAACTGCGGAGCCGATTGCTGGCGGAGCCGGAATTCCTGGCGAATATCGAAAGCGATCGGGCCGAGCTGACCGCGGCGCTCAGGAAACGTGACGCCATCGAGCACTGCGGGCAGGCGGATGCCTCACCGGCCTGCAGAGTCACGGTGCGGTTTCTGTACCAGGTTCTGCGCGGGTATCCGCCTGAGCAGGTGTTTGCCCAGACGCTGCTCGGGTTCGAGGTTGCTTCTGCTGATTCCGACGTCGTGGGAATTAACTTTGTTATGCCCGAGGACGGGTATATTTCCATGCGTGATTACGCACTGCAGATGCACATGCTCGACTACCTGCATGGGGTCTACCCGAAGGTCCACATCACACTGCACGCGGGCGAACTGGCGGAAGGCAGGGTGCCTCCGGATGGACTGAAGTTTCATATTCGCATGGCGGTGGAAGTGGGGCACGCGGAACGGATCGGTCACGGCGTGGACGTGATGTACGAGGATCGGCCGTGGGAGCTGATGAAGGAGATGGCAGACCGGCACGTGATGGTGGAGGTGA
>DATJNE010000062.1:0-12578 GCA_035508305.1 Acidobacteriaceae bacterium
TGGGATGTGGAGGAAGCCATCGTGCGCACGCGCGAGCTGCAGCGGTTCGATCCGTGGTGGATGGAAGAGCCGACCAGCCCCGACGATGTGCTCGGCCATGCGCGCATCCGGCGCGAAGTGCCAGGGGTGCGGATCGCCACCGGCGAGCACTGCCAGAATCGGATTCTGTTCAAGCAGTTCATGCAGGCGGGGGCGATCGATGTGTGCCAGATCGACAGCTGCCGGCTGGCCGGGGTGAACGAGAACATCGCGGTGATCCTGCTGGCGGCGAAGTTCGGCATTCCGGTATGCCCGCACGCCGGCGGGGTGGGGCTGTGCGAATACGTGCAGCACCTGTCCGCGTTCGACTACCTTTGCGTCGCGACATCGCTGGAGAACCGCGTGGTCGAATTCGTGGATCACCTGCACGAGCACTTTGTGGATCCGGTCCGCATCCGCCGGGGACGCTATCTGCTGCCGGAGAGACCGGGATACAGCAGCGAGATTTACCCTGAAACCCTTCGCGACTTCAGCTATCCCGACGGCCGCGTATGGAGAAGCGCATGAAACTGGTCGGCTTTGAATTTTTCTCCGAGCGCACGCCGCGAAGCGGGCTGCTGCTGGACGATGCGATCCTCGACCTGACGCCGCTGGGGGTTTCCGAACCCACGGCGGCGATTGCGGCGGGGGCGGAAGCTCTCCGTCAGGCGATCGGCATGCCCGGCACTTCGCGCATCTCGGTTTCCGCGGTGCATCGTCTGGCGCCGATTCCGCGGCCGCCGCGCATCTTCTGCGCAGGGCTCAATTACCGCGACCACGCGATCGAGTCGAAGATGGAGATGCCGACGGTCCCGACCATCTTCGTCAAGCTGCCTTCCGCCGTCATCGGTCCCGAGGAGCCGGTCCGGATTCCCGCGCTGACGAAGCAGCCCGACTACGAAGTGGAATTCGCGATCGTGATCGGCAAGCCGGGACGCAACATCGCGCGGGAGAACTGGCGGGAGCATGTGTTCGGCTACACCATCCTGAACGACGTGAGCGCCCGCGACGTTCAGCTGGCGACATCGCAGTGGGTCCTGGGCAAGAGTTTCGATACGTTCTGCCCCATCGGTCCTGCGATTGTCACCGACGATGAGATCCCGGACCCGCACAATCTCGACATCCGGCTCTCGATCGGCGGCGAAGTGCTGCAGCACTCGAACACGCGGCAGCTGATCTTCAAAGCGCCGGATCTGATCAGCTACATCTCCGCGGTGACGGCGCTCGAACCCGGCGACATCATCAGCACGGGCACGCCGGCCGGCGTTGGACTCGGCCGCAACCCGCGGCGCTGGCTGCAGCCCGGCGAGACGATGGTCGCCGAGGTTGAAGGCCTGGGCCAGCTCATCAATCCGGTCATGGCGGCCGAGTGATGGAATCACCCCGTCCGGTCGCGACACCCGCCGGTCCTTCCTCCGGCCCGACGAACCTCACCGAGCGACGCTACCTGTGGCCGCTGATTCTGGTCACCAGTCTTTTCTTTCTCTGGGCCGTCGGCGTCAACCTGAACGACATTCTCATCCCGCACCTGCGCGGCGCTTTTCATCTGACGGATTTTCAGTCCTCGTTCGTGCAACTGGCTTTCTTCGGCGGTTATTTCCTGGCGGCATGGCCGGCGGGCTGGATCGTGGAGCGGGTGGGTTATCAGCGCGGGATCGTCTTCGGCCTCATCATCTGCGCCACCGGCGCATGTCTCTTCATTCCCGCCGCATACATTCATCTCTACACGGCGTTTCTGGGCTGCCTGTTCATCATGGCGTGCGGCCAGTCCTTCCTCGAGGTGTGCGCCAATCCGTATGTCACTTTTCTGGGGCCGCCGCAGACGTCGGAACGCCGCCTCAATCTGGCGCAGTCCTTCAATGCGCTGGGAGCGGTGGCGACGCCGGTCTTTGGGTCGGCGCTGATTCTTGCCCGGGCTCACAAGTTTGCCGGCAGCGCGAATCCAGCGGCCGCGGAAGCGGACATCGTGCGGCTTCCCTATCTCATCATCGTGGTCATTTTCCTCTGCATGGCCGTCCTGATCGGCTTGTCGCATTTGCCGAAGATCAGCGGAGAAGCCGCCGACGTCGACACAGCCGCGGCGCGCCATATTCTCCATTTTCCCCATCTGCTCAGAGGCGTTGCGGCGCAGTTTTTCTATGTCGGCGCGCAGGTGGGAGTCGCCAGCTTCGTAATCCGCTTCGTCGAGTACACCCATCCGGGAACGACCGACGTCGAGGCGGCCAACTATCTCAAGCTGCATCTGCTCGCGTTCATGATCGGCCGCTTCGGCGGATCGGCGCTGATGAAGCGCTTCGCGCCGGCGTCGATGCTGGCGACGTTTGCCGCCGGCTCGCTGGTGTCGGTTGCCCTGGTCCTGACCAGCCGAGGTCCGGCGGCACTGGTTGGCATCGTGCTGCTGGGGTTCTTCCACTCCATCATGTTCCCGACCATCTTTGCGCTCAGCATTCGCAACCTTGGCTCGGCGACGCGTAAAGGGTCATCGCTGCTGGTGATGTCCATCATCGGGGGAGCGATTTTTCCGCCGCTGATGGGCCGGCTCTCTGACGCGACGAATATTCAGGTGGCGTTTTTCGTGCCGCTGGTCTGCTACTGCTTCGTGCTGTACTTCGGGATGCGGGGCTATCGGCCCAAAGAGTCCCCTGTTCTGGCGGAGAGCGCGGGTTAGCGGTTCCGCGCCGGGGCTGTCTTCTGTAACTGCTTGCGCCTCGCGGTGCGCCGTTGCCGGAGCAGGGGCGAGCGAGGCTGCGCTATATTCCAGAGGAATCCACACGCCTGGTGAATGCATGGATCGATCCCGCCGCCAGTTTCTGATTCACTCCTCCGCCGGACTTGTCTCCGCCGCAGTCGCCGGCCATCTGGCAGAGAACCTCGATGCGCAGCAGACGGCCGCTCCTGCTCCGGGGACGCCGGGGCTTTTGGAACCGCGCCGGCGGCCGGGCCGGAAGTCTCGGCCGCTCCGTTTGCCGAGGGCGAGAAGCTGGTCCGGGTGGAGATGACGGAGAAGGACCGCGCGCAGGCCGCCTCCAACTGGCGCGTCTCGATGGCGCCGCTGGACCAGGGTTGGGAGGGATTCGGGCGATGAGGGAAGGGATTTTTGGTGGACCTGGTCGGGATCGAACCGACGACCTCTTCCATGCCATGGAAGCGCGCTCCCAGCTGCGCCACAGGCCCACGGGAAGGACTATCCTATTTTCGTGGAGCAGGCACGATTCGTCAATGAAACGGAAGGGACGGCGGGGACACTTTGGTATGTGGCCGATCGCAGATGTGTGTCCCGCTGGCAACCGAGTCCCGTCCGGAAGCATCGTCGTGGTCATATGTTTTTTCCCCGAGTTTCCCTGGCGCTGCTGACGGCGACGCTTTCCTGGTCGGCGTCTGCGCAAAACGCTGCACCCACGGCCGATCCGCCGCTGGGCGTGACCGGGACGCTGCGGCCGGCGCTGGCCCAGGTGAGCCAGTCGCTGGACAGCATCGACATCCGTCGCTGGAAGGCGCCGAACGAGGTAAAGTCGGCGGCTAATCAGGACGTTGCATCGATCCAGCGCGATCTGAGCGGGACGCTGGCCGGTCTGATGCAGCAGGCGGACGCGGCTCCGGGATCGGTGCCGGCGGCCTTCGCCGTATACCGCAATGTGGATGCCCTGTACGACACGATGCTGCGGGTGGTGCTGACGGCCAATCTGGCGGCATCGGATACCGAGGCCAATTCCCTGCAGGCGGCGCTGAGCACGCTGGAAAGCGCGCGCTCGTCGATCGGCGATTCGATTCTGAACGCATCGCAGACGCAGCAGTCGGAGCTGGTGCGGGTCCGGACGGCACTGGCGCGGGCGGCAACGGTGCAGCGGGCGCCGGTGACGACGACCGTGGTGGACGACGGGCCGACCGGGGAAACGACGAAGCATCACCACACGACGAAAAAGCCCCCAACCAAGCCGTCTTCGACGCCGGAGTAACCCTTTCGTGCCAGGGCTGCCGGATTTCGGGAACCCTGCGGCGAACTTCCGTGTCTAACGGAACAGAGAGAACGAGGGACTGAACCCGGATGAGGCCCGGTACAGCGGGAAAAGGCGTGCCGGGCTCCGGGAACGTCTTCCGGGAGCCATCGAATTCCTGCTAGGCTGAAGGGAGTTTTTCGATGCAGGCGGGCACGGCCGTGGGAAATCTGGCAGGCGTGATCGGAGTTCGACCCGAAGAAGCTGCGGTGATCGAGCAGCTGAAGGCGGGGTCCGAGGATGCGTTTGCCTGGCTGATCGCCCGATACCAGCAGCCTCTCTACAGTCTGATTTATCGCGTTCTGCCCAATCCGGGCGACGCCGCGGACATCACCCAGGAAGTCTTCGTGAAGGTTTTTCGCGGGATCGGGCATTTCCATGGGGAAGCCAGCCTGCGGACGTGGATTTACCGGATCGCACTGCATGAGGCGCTGAACCAGCGGCGCTGGTGGTCGCGCCATCAGCGGCGGCAGGTCACGATCGAGGCGGACAACGACGAGCAGTATCCGGCAGCCGGCGAGGCCCTGGTCGATCCGCAGGAGTCGCCGTTCGATGCAGCGGCGCATGCGGAGATCGCGGCGCGGGTGGAAGCGGCCCTGCGCGAGGTGCCGGAACCGTACCGGACGGTGGTGGTGCTGCGGGACATCGAAGGCTTTGCGTACGAAGAGATTGCGGAAATCCTGAATGCGAACCTGGGAACGGTGAAGTCGCGGCTGATGCGCGGCCGGGCTCACCTGAAGAACCTGCTGGCGCCGTTTGTCGAGGCGGCGAAGAGAAAGCCGTCGCGTTCGGCGCCGGTTGCGCGCGCCTGCTCCGTCGAGGAGGCCATATGAGTTCGTGCAGAAATATCCGTTCCCAGTTCTCCGACTATCTGGACGGCAGCCTGACCGGAGTAGCGATGCAGTCGGTGGCGGGTCATCTGAGTATTTGCAGCCGGTGCACGACGGAGTTCGAGCAGTGGCGGAGCATGCAGCAGTCGCTGGCCGAAATCGGACCGGCACGGCCTCCAGCCGAACTGGCGCTGCGCATCCGGGTGGCGCTGTCGCAGGAGCTGGCGAAGACGCCGGGGAACGCGATGGCGAGCTGGAAGGTGCGCTGGCAGAATACGGTCGCACCATTCCTGCTGCAGGCC
This sequence comes from Acidobacteriaceae bacterium, assembly GCA_035508305.1. Lineage (GTDB taxonomy): Bacteria > Acidobacteriota > Terriglobia > Terriglobales > Acidobacteriaceae > Palsa-343. The sequence goes on from DATJNE010000062.1 coordinate 5,146, forward strand.
TCGGCGGGGCTGGCGAGCTCGCTGGTGCTGGTGGGGACGATGACGTTCCTGATCGGCGCGTTCGGCGCGCAGCCGGCAGCGGCGCGGGACGAGCCTCTGGGAATGGCCACCGGGCCGCGGTTCCTGTACTCGACGGTGGAAGGGAACGCGGGGACGGTGTCGGGCAAGGGCGCTCCGGTGACGGTCGAGGTATATGTCGACCAGCAGGGGCGGGTGTACGACTACGACATCGTGTCGGGACCGAGCGATCCGACGACGCGGGCGGATCTGGAAACGCTGCTGCTCTCGAGCAAGTTCGAGCCGGCGCAGTGGTTTGGGCAGCCGGTGCGGGGCGTAGCGCTGCTGTCGTTTGCCGGCGTTTCTGTTCAGGGATAACGAGATCGGGCAAGGGGACCGGAAGCGGGTAGCACGGATGGGCGCCCTCACCCTGCCGTCTCGGTGTGTGTGGCAAGTGGCTGATTCGGGGCTGGTTGTGGTCGCGGCACCGATTGAGATCCTGATCGGCCGTTCGCGGCGGCGAACAACCGACTCCCCTCGCGCGTAGAGCGGGCGCCGATCCGACGCAATGCGGCTCTGGGGGTCCTTCGACTCCGCGCCGACCAGCTCTGTTCACCACCGGAGAGATTTGTACCCGGCGCTCCGCTCAGAATGACATCCTCACTTCGACTCCGCGCGGATTGGGATCCGTGCGCCGCTGGCCTAGGCCGCGCTCCGTTCAGAATGACCTGGGTTGGCTGGGCGCTCCGCCGGCTTTCATGGCTGGAGCGAGGCGGTGGCTTTGGCGGAGAGTTTCTTCAGGTCGTCGGGAGCGGTGAAAGACCAGGTATCGGTGACGGCGGGGCCGGCGGATTCCTGGACGGAGCCGGAGGAGATCTTCGTCTTTTTGCCAACGATGACTTCGAAGTGGCTCTCGCTGCCGGGGGAGAGCGCCGGCGAGAACTCGAGGCTGAGGGAGTGATTGCCCTTCACGCCGGAGGGAGTGAAGACGACGCGGCTGATGGATCCGGAGGTATCGGCGACGGATTCGGCGACGCCGAGGGCGGAGTCGGTGAAGGTGGTGTCATCGCCGACGGTGGTGAGAGCGAGGGTGCTGCCGGTGGCGCTGGTGAGGGCGCCGGCGGAGGATTTCCATGCGGTGTCGCCGGGGGAGAAGGCGAGGACGTGGACGCCGGTGGAGAGCGCGCCGCGATAGGGGACGAAGTAGGGAGGCTGAGCGATTTCCTTCCAGACATCGGCGGTGGAGGTGACGCCGCCGACCTGGAGCGCGGTGCCTTCGCCGGCGAGTCCGCCCTGCTCACGGTACATCAGGACAGGGATAGGCGCGGGAACGGGGGAGACGCCGCTTCCCTGCTCGGAGACATCGGTGCCGAGGACGAATTGCCAGACGACGGGAACATCTTTTTCGGTGTTGAAGCGGAGCATGTACTGCGCGCCGGGGGAGGGATCAGTGGGGCCGTCGAACTGCATGGCGACTTTGTAGGCGTCGAGGCCGCCGCGCTTGTCGATGGCGAGCTCCTCGTCGGAGTTGGTGTAGTGGACGGGCTTACCGGCAGCGCGGGGGATGAGCTGAGCGTCGAGAATACCGGGTTTGGTGCGGTTGTCGACTTCGAGAACGATCATGGAGTAGGGCAGCTCGGGGCCGACCCACTGGACGATCTGCTCGGGCCAGTAGCGGTAGTAGAGGCCGGCGAGAGGCAGGGTGGGCGGGGTCTGCGCGCCGAGGGCGAGGGGCAGGGCGAGAAGCGCGCCGAGAGCGAGGGGCAGGGCGAGAAGCGCGACGGGAGCGAGGGAGCGAATCCGGAAGGACGGGACGAAGCTGGGGAACATGATGGCGGTCCTTTGCGTTGGAGATTCAGAAAGCGAAGCGGGCGCCGAGCTCAAGGCGGCGGGCGCTCTCCGCAGCGACGGGCTGGGAGAAGTCAGGCGAAGAGACGATGGTGGAGACCGCGGCGACGTTGGTGTGGTTGAGGAGATTGGCGGCACGGAAATTGAGGGTGAGGGTGCGACCGGCGTCGGACTTGCCGAGTTTGAAGGCGCGGCTGAGGTTGCTGTCGAGGTGGACGAGGGTGGGCATGGTGCCGAGGTTGCGGGGCACGTCACCGTTGGCGGCATTGGTGGAGAGCAGACCGAAGGGGGTGGTGTATACGCCGGGGGCGGAGGCGGAGGCGTAGCTGGGGCGGTCGTTGAAGACGCCGTCGCCGTTGTTGTCGGTGCCGGTGGTGATGTTCCAGGGGGCGCCGGACTGCGCGTCCATCTGCGCGGAGAGGGTGAGCTTTTCGGGGAGGTTGTAGTTGCCGAAGAAGAAGAGGCGCTGACGGGCTTCCCAGTCGGGCGGGCCGACTTCGCCCTGGTTGGAGTAGGCGGACTGGGCGAATCCGGCGTTGGCGGGGACATCGCTGTTGAAGTGGAAATTGAGATAGCCGAGAAAGAACGCGAAGCGCTTGTAGCTGTGCTGATCGAGTCCGAGGAAGAAGACGCGGCCGCTCAGATGGCCGGTGGATTCGAAGTCGAAGAGGTTCTCGTTGGGCAAGAGGGGGCGAGGAGCGGCGAGGGCACCGGCGAGGGTGGGCGGCGTGGAGGCGCTGAGCATGGGCGCGTTGATATTGCGGGAGCGGAGGTTGTTCCAGGATTCGCCGGAATAGAAGTTGGCCTGAGCGTGCCAGTGGTGGGGGAAGTCGTGCTCGACGCCGAGGCCGGACTGGAAGGACGGGACCTGGGCGAGATCGCGGAGGGGAGCGCGGAGGGTTGTGATGTCGAGGGAGGAGGCGGTGGGAGTGAGGGGAGCGGCGTAGGAGGGGGAGTAAATGAGCTGCTCGGTCTGACGGATGCCGTTGAGGCGGTAGGCTTCGGTGGCGACGGCTTCAGGGACGACGGTGGAGAAGAGGCCGGCGTGGAGGTGGACGACGGTTTTGGAGCGGCGATCGACGGCCCAGGCGAGGCCGGTGCGGGGGGCGATGTTGGCGTCGCTGGTGGGCGTGGTCTGAAGTGCGTAGCGCAGGCCGCCGGAGAGGGAGAGGCGCGGGGAGAGCTTCACGGTGTCTTCGGCGTAGAGGGCGAGCTGCCACTGCGTGAAGGGGACGAGGGCGGTTCCGGTGGTGATGGCGTAAGTGGTGGGCGTGCCGCCGGGGAGGTTGAGAAGGGCGCGGCGGTACTGTTCGAGGCCGGAGATGGTGGTGGTGGCGCCGGTGGGGTTGTTATTGGCGTCGAGGACGGGCGCTTCGCCGCCGCCGAAGGTGAAGGAGCCGTTGAAGGTGTTGGGATCGGTTTCGTGGACGAAGATGCCGAGGGACTGCGCGCCGAATTTCCAGGTTTGTTTGCGGTGGGTCCAGAGATAGTCTTCGTCGACTTCGAGGTTGCGCTCGCGGTCGTTGAGCTGCTGGGCGGCGCTGCCGCCGCCGAGGAAGAAGCCGGCGACGGTGAGGCTGGGGGCGGTGGAGAGCGGAGACTGGACGGTGTCCTTCCAGGTGAAAGCGGCGCGGGTTTCGTGGAGGAGGTTGATGCTGATGGTCTGGGTGTTGGTGGCGCGGAGGTCGTACTCGCTGACGGTGGAGTCGTAGCCGGCGCTGGGGAGGACGAGGCCGCCGATGCCCTGGTTGGTGAGGTTATTGGTGTTGGCGGCGAAGGAGGCGGTGAAGACGTCGGATTTGGTGGCCTGCCAGTCGGCGCGGGCGGAAGCGATCCAGAGGCGCTGGGGGGCGGAGACAGTCTGATGGAAGGAAACGGGGGTGTCGTCGGTGGCGTCGTTCGAATTGAGAGTGAGGGCGTTAACGACGTTGAATTCGTTGATGTCGCGTTTTTCGAGAGCGAGGAAGAAGTCGCTGCGGGTTTTGGTAATGGGTCCGCTGAGCTCAAAGCCGTAGCGGCGGCGGCTGGCGGGGGTGGCGATGGTGGAGAAGGGATCCGTGGCGTTGAAGGCACCTTCGCTGTCAGTAAGAAAGAGCGCGCCGTGATAACGCGAAGCACCGGGTTTCGTGTAGATCTCGACGCGTCCGCCGGCGTAAGGAGGCGTATCGTACTCGGCGGAAAAAAGGTCGGGCGCGGTGACGATGCGCGCGATGGAGGATTTGGGAGGGAGCGCGCTGGAGTTCTGGAAGCCGTCGACGGTGATGCGGGCAGCGCCGGGGGCACCGCCATTGGCGGCGGCGAGGATCTGGAGCTCACGCTGGAAGTCGTCGGGATCGTCGGCAAGCTGGGCGATGTCTTTCTGGGTGAGGGTGTGGGTGCCGATGCCGTGATCGGAGTCGAGACTGACGCCGTTGTCGTTGTCATCGACGGCGACGTTGGTTTCGACGGTGGCGAGAGCGAGGTGGAAGTCGAGGTGGAGGGTTTCGCCGGCGCGGCCACGGAGAGGAAGATTGCGTGGCGAGAATCCGGGAGCGGAGGCGGTGAGATGCGACGATCCGGCGGCGAGGCAGGGGAAAGTGTAGCGGCCGGTGGCATCGGTGGTGACGGTGGCGTTCTTTGCGGCGATGGTAGCGTTGGGGAGGGCTGCACCCGTGGGATCGAGGACAACGCCTTCGACACGAAGGCCATCGGAGCAGTGCTGCGCACGAAGCGCCGCGGGGACGAGAAGCAGAGCCGCGAGAGCGAGGGATGCGAGGCGCGACCGCGATGGGGAGGGTATCTTCATGCTGGATTCATCCTGCGCTGGAAGGTGGAGAGAGGGCAGTGCCGATTGTCAGGAAAGGAAAATGACAATCGTCATGCGAGTTAGGACACACGTGTGCCGGTGACCGTCGATACGCGCAAAGCGGAGAAAGAGGTCCCGGATGTGCGATGGATCACGGACTTTGTGACGAACGGGACGGAGACTGAGGGTGGAGGCGGGTTGCGGGTATGTTTCGGCTGGATCCGCTGTCGTGCGCTCTGACGGTTCTGTCGACGGTGCTGGTAGGAAGGAAGATGTGGGGAGGGCTGGTGGTAGCTGGGGTGAACAGCGTGGTGATCTGCGCGATCGGCATGCGGACGCAGCAGTTCGGGTTTATTCCGGCGAACTTATTTTGTATCGGCGTCTACGCGGTGAGTTTGCGGTCGTGGAGACGAGGACAGGGAGCGGAGCTCAGAGCTCGGATCTCAGGCACGGAGAGCCCAGATCTGTGACGCGACCTGGGCGCGCGGCCTGAGAGCGATCGCTTAGGGCATGGAGGCGCGCTGCTCGTTGCTGTTGGGGATGTACCAGCTATGCCAGTCCTGGAGGAAGATCTCGGCCCGGCCATGGTAGAGGATGATCTTGCCGCTGGCACAAATCTTTCCGGACTTCGGGAAGGGGCCGATGTCGGGTTTATTTTCGCCCCAGATGACGAGATCGAAGAGGGAATGGGGATAAGGCTGGTCGATGTCGACGAAGGTGGGGGTGCCGTGGCTGGAGGCGGCGGTGTAGATGTTGGCGATTTCGCCGCAGACGGTGCGGTTCTCGCCGACGTGCTGGGCGGCCTCGGCGGTGGAGAGCGGCGACCGGGGAATCGGGGCAGTCTGGGCAGCGGCGATGGGAAGCGCGAGCCCGAAGACGAGGCTGGAGGCGAAGAGGCGCATGCGATTTCAACTCCTTGATCCGGTTTCGAGGGGGCCTGGAGCGCTGGATTCGACAAAGGGCGGTTGGGGAACGGGATCGAAGGTCCAGTGGGATCGGAATTGCTCCCTATCTTGCGCTGGAAAGGTGCGGGAGGGCAAGTGAATTTCCAGGGGAGACTTGGATTATTTGAGTTGCGCTGTTATTTTTTCGGCCGGAACACGACTCCGCCCTTCATGACGAAGGCTACGTGCTGCAGGGCCGCGATGTTCTCGAGAGGATTTCCGGGAACCGCGACGATATCGGCCAGCTTACCCGGCTCGAGGGTCCCGATCCGGTCCTGCAGTCCGAGCAATTCGGCCGCGCTGCTGGTGGCCGCGTGGATGATGGCCATGGGCGCCATGCCTTCCTCAGAGAGCGCCTGGAGCACTTCGAGACTGGCCTGGCCGCGGGTCTTGCCGGGAATCGCAACATACATGTCGGAGCCGCTGGCGATGGGGACGCCCAGTTCGATCGCCCGCTGCAGCCGGCGCCGATCGCTCTCGAAAAAGTCTTTGAGCTCCTTCTCCCAGCGGCTTCGCTCGTCGGCGGAAGGCGCGCGGCCGGCAAAGAGCATGTCCTCCGCCTGACTCGCCGTGTAGTCAGTGGGAACGAGGAAGATGTGTTTCTGCGCCATCATTTTCAGCACGTCGTCGGGAACAACATAGGCGTGCTCGATGGAGTCGACGCCGGCCTCGGCTGCAATGCGCGTTTCCTGGTCACCGATGGCGTGCGCCGCGACCTTCACGTCGTCGCGATGGGCTTCCTCGACGATCGCCTTCATTTCCTCGGGCGTGACGCTGGCGGGGGCGCCGTTGACGATGACTTTGATCACGTTGGCGCCGGCATACAGAGCGTCCCGGACGGCCTGGCGGGCGCTCTCCGGGCCATTCAGCGTTACATATTCCCGATCGATCAGGCTGCGCGCCTCCGGTGTGAGGCGCCCGAATTGTCCGCCGGGTGGGGCCAGGGCGCGCGTGGCCACCACCATGCGCGGGCCAGGGACCCAGCCGCGACGGATGGCGTTGCGCAACGCGACGTCGCCTTCGAACCCCGAATTGCCCACGTCGCGCACGGTGGTGATGCCGGCTTCCAGATCTTCCCGCGCGGATTTGGCGCCCAGCAGGGCGCGCTCGGCTGTGCTCTCGGTCGCCACCAGATGGAGCCACTCGTACCCTCCCTCCAGCAGTTCCGAACCGTCGATCTCGGTCAGCAGATGGGTGTGGGCATCGATGAGACCCGGGAGCAGCGTTGCGTCGCCGAGATCGATGACTTCGACATTCGGAGGAACGGCGAGGCCGGAGCCGACGGCGGTGATCCTGTCGTCCTGCACTTCGACCACGGCGTTGTTGAGAACCGAGTCGCCTTTGCCGCTGATCAGGCGCGCGGCCCGGATCGCGATGCGGTGCTGCGGTGCGTCCTGAGAAAGAGCAGGAGGGAGGGCGGTGAGCAGTCCGCCCCCCATGAGACACGTCGTCACCACCTGGGTCAGGTTTCTCATGCAACTCCCCCTTTGAGGGCGCCGTTGTCGACGAGGATTGACCGCTTCGGTGCATCCGATTCTCGTCCGGGAATGCGTGGGAATGCAACCCTGCTGTTGGGATTGCCGCGGCGCGCCGATGGACCGGCCGGCGCCTGCGGTTTGGCGAGAACCGATTCCGACCGCAGGGCCGTGTTGCGGCAGGAGAGGCAGCGTTGGGGAGCTCCCGGTTGCCGTAACCGGCAAAGGAGGGCGTTTTCACTCGGTGCGCAGGGCCTTCACAGGGTCAATGGAAGCGGCACGCCGGGCGGGGATGATGCTGGCGACGAGGGCGCAGAAGGAGAGAGTGACGATGGAGGCGGCGAGGACGACCGGGTCCCATCCTTTGACGTGGTAGAGCTGCGC
>DATJNE010000063.1:0-77229 GCA_035508305.1 Acidobacteriaceae bacterium
GCAGAAGATCGGTCTGCGCAACAAAGAAGGATGGTGTGCCCATCTCCTCGGTGAGGAACTCTTCGTCAAGCGCTTCACCCACCACAATCGCGCCGACTATCCCGACTACGGCGTCAACACCGAAGTCTATGTCGAGGGCGCTTTCCAGGAAGTCGAACTGATGGGCCCGCGCCGCACGGTATGGCCTGGCGAATCGCTGCAGCTGTCCGAAGAGTGGCATCTCTTCCAGGGCATTACGATTGCCCCGGGCGCTCCCAACCTCGATCAACTCGATCGCGCGATCACGCCGGCGATCGAGTCTGTTGCCTAGACAGTAACCGCAGCGCTCCGGCCTCCGGAGCTGAGGCGGCGCCTCTGCGCCTCTCGGCGCGGCTCGCCCCTTGGCCAGAGCAGCCTGAATCGTCATCTTTTCTCGATTCTCTACGTGTAAAATCATAGTTTCATCTCGCCGGGCCGACGTTGCGCACGATCTTATTTCCCGGCGACCCGCAAAGATCCCCTGGAGGCTCTAACCGTGATTGTGCCTGCGCGACGCAACCTCCGTTTGCGTCCGATTCCGACGCGTTTCTCGTTCATTGTTCTGTCGCTCTCCTCTGCCCTGATTTCCGCTTCCCCGGTTCTCCGCGCGCAAACTAACTCAGGCATTTCCGGTACCGTCTCCGACCCCTCGGGAGCCGCCATTGCCGGGGCTTCCGTCACTGTCCACGACGTGAACACCGGCGCTGTCCGCACAACGAGCACCAGCACGAATGGCGAGTATCAGGTTCTCTCCCTTCCGGTCGGCGACTACCAGATCGTTGCCCACCACGACGGCTTCGCCGATGAAGTTCGCAACGGCATCCACCTGGTCGTCGGTGAAGACGCCACTGCCGATCTTCGGCTCCAGATCGGTAATCTGCAGCAGCGGATCACCGTCAACGCCGACGCCCCCATCGTCAGCCTCACCACCACGGATATTTCCGGACTCGTCGGTGAGCGCCAGGTGAAAGATCTGCCCCTTAATGGGCGCAGCTACGATGAACTCCTCACCCTCAATCCTGGCGTCGTCAACTTCACCGCCGAAAAAACCGGAGGGGTTGGCGTCTCCAATTCGACGGTCGGCAACAACTTCTCTGTCTCCGGCAACCGCCCGCAGCAAAATCTCTTCCTGCTCAATGGCGTCGAATTTACCGGTGCGGCCGAAAACAACATGCAACCCGGCGGCACCAGCCAGGAATTGCTCGGCGTCGATGCCGTCCGCGAGTTCAATGTCCTCCGCGACTCCTACGATGCCGAATACGGCAAGCGCCCCGGCGCACAGGTCCTCATCGTCACGCAAAGCGGCACCAACCAGCTCCATGGCTCCGCCTTTGAATTCCTCCGCAACAGTGCTCTCGACGCCCGCAACTATTTCAATCACGGATCCATCCCGCCCTTCCAGCGCAACCAGTTCGGCGGCGCTTTGGGCGGTCCCATCCAGCGCGACAAGACCTTTGCCTTCGACAACTACGAAGGCTTCCGCCAGCATCTTCATCAGGCCGGCGTCGCGCTCGTGCCGGATGCAAACGCCCGTAATGGCTATCTCCCCTGCAAACTCGTGACGCCCGCTCCGAACCCATGTCCGGCCTCGGGCCTCGTCGACGTCGGCGTCGCCCCCGGCGTCGCGCCGCTGCTGAACTTGTGGCCCACACCGGCCTCGGATTCGCCCGACTTCGGCGGCATCGCCGAAGTCTTCAACAGCCCGCTGCAGACCATCCGCGACGATTTCGGCACTCTCCGGGTCGACCGCGACTTCGCTCCGAGCGACACGCTGACCGGCGTCTATACCATCGACGACTCAGGCGACGTTACCCCCACGGCCGCCGATCTTTACAGCACCGATCTCGAGACCATGCGGGACCAGGTGGCGAGCTTCGAAGAAACCCACGTTTTCTCGCCGTCGCTTTTGAACGTAGCTCGGGTCGGCTACTCGCGCGCCGCTTACTACTACACAGGAGAGCCCACACCCGATACGCCTGCAGCCTCCGTCCCTGGCTTCGTCGGCAGCCACCCCGTGGGCGCGGTTGTCGTCGGAGGCAGCGCTGCCGCGAATCCGTCAGCGCAGGTTTCGCTTGCCGGCAGCAACGTCGGCAGCAATCTCCATATCGCGCGCAACCTCTATACCTATGAAGATCACGTAACCCTGACTCGCGGCCGTCATGACTTCAGTGCCGGCGTGTGGTTCCAGCAACTCCAGGCCAATGAAGACCTCGCTCTCACACAGTTCGGCCAGGCCACCTTCACCGGACTCCAGCAGTTCCTGCAGGGAACCGTCGGCAGCTTTCTTTTCGATCCTGCGCCGACCGAGATGAACTGGCGCTCCCTGCTCGGCGCCTGGTACCTTCAAGACGTCTGCCGCGCCACGCCGAAGCTCACGGTTTCTCTCGGATTTCGCGATGAATTTACTACGGGCTGGAACGAAGCGCACGACCGCGCCGCCAACTTCGTCTTTGTCAACAATGTCATCCAGACGGCGCCGCATGTCGGCGGATCCGCCTTCACAGAAAACAACGCAGCATTCCTGCCCCAGCCCCGCATTGGCCTCGCGTGGAGCCCTTTCTCTCCACGGACGGTGATTCACGCTGGGTTCGGCATGTACAACGACCTGCAGGACGCGCTCGGCTACCGCATGGATCAGAATGCGCCCTTCAATCCCTCGTACTCCATCGCCAATCTGCCGGTCTCTCATTTTCCCCTGGCTACGTCTCCCGTCCCCGCCAACGCGAAAATCGCACCCGCCGGAGTTCAGCCCGACATGGACACTCCCACTCTGATCTCCTGGTCTCTCCGGCTCGAACAGCAACTTTCCGCCAACACAGCTCTCACCCTCGGCTATGTCGGCTCGCACGGCTATCACGAAATCATCTCGCTTGACGACAATGAGCCGACGCCCACCGTCTGCCCATCCGCTCCGTGTCCGGCCACCTACCCCACGAGCTTCGCCGCTCCGCTCGCCGGAGCCACCGTCCCGGCTGGTTCGTACTACATCCCTTCCGGGACACCGCTGGCGAACCCCGCACTGGGAGCCGCGTGGGCATGGTTCTCGCGGGGCGACAGTTCTTATCACGCCCTCCAGGCCGACATCAATCACCGGCTCAGCCACAATCTCGCCATCCGTGGAACATACACCTGGTCCAAAGCCCTCGACGACGGTGACTCCCTGAATGCCACCGCCGCGGGAAATGCGCCCGGCCTGGTCTCGAATCCGTTCGACCTGCGTAACGAATGGGGCCCTGCCACCTACGATGTCCGCAATGTCGGCGTCATCAGCGAACTGTGGCAACTCCCCCTCGGCCGGCATCAGCGATTCTTCCCCAATGCCGGGCGCGTCGCCAACGCCGCGATCGGCGGATGGACGGCGAACTCCGTCGTGACTCTTCAGTCCGGATTTCCATTCACGCCGCAACTCAGCTACAACCCTTCTAACAATGGCGACACGAAAAACCCCGTCCGGCCCTTCCTCAATCCCGACTTCCACGGCAATCCCATTGTGGGCAAGGTGAGCGAGTGGTACAACCCTGCGGCTTTCATCGCGCCACCGAACGGCAGCGGCTTTTATGGCAACCTGGGCCGGAACTCTCTCACCGGCCCTGGAGTCACAGAGTGGGATTACTCCATGTTTAAGGACACCGCGCTCCGCGAGCGTCTCCGCCTGCAGTTCCGTGCTGAGTTCTTCAACATTCTCAATCACTCGAATTTCAACACGCCGAACCTTGTCGTCTTCACGCCCTCGGGTGTCTCGCCGACTGCAGGCATCATCACCAGCACGTCTACCACCTCGCGCCAGATCCAGTTCGCCGCGAAACTTCTCTGGTGACAGATCGACGCTGGCGTCCGGCGGCGCAGAGCACGCAGTCCGCCAGTCACTGGCCAGGAGCATGTTCGGTGCCCAGCTGTCACCGGAGAGCCAGGGTCCCTTTCCGGTTTCGGTCAACTTCTCAGTGAGGGTGCCCCGCATGCACGGCGTGGCCATGCCCGTCCTGCATTTCGTTTCCATGGAACTCGCCATGCGGGTGACCAGCCCAGTGACCGTGGTCCCAGCGGTCGTGATCGCCGCGATGCGGCATGGGGCCGTGATACCCATGATGCGGATCGAAATGGTTGTCGATGTGCCCGTGAAAATAAGCCGGACCGTGGAACCAGGGCCCCGCACCAAGGAAAATGCCGCCGGGAAACCACTCCGGCCCATAATAGCCATACGGTGCGCACGCGTAGGGCGGATAGGAGAAGTATCCGTAGGGACATACCGGAGCGGGTCCGACTTGAATCGATATCTGCGCGTTGCTTTTAGGGGTCGTTCCCATCGCCAGAACTGCGGCAACCGCCATAGCCAAAATCCACAAATAGCGCATTCCTGCACCTCGGCACTGATTTGAACATCCTCAGGTTTGGAGTGAATCGTGCGACAAATCGTTGTGCCGAGCCCCAGGATTACTTACGGCCCCATCCACCGCCACCCGGAGTCTCGATACGCAAAACATCGCCCGCCCCGAGATACACGCTGCACTTCCCAGGCAACTCCGTTTCCTCGCCAGTTTGTGCCTTTGTCACCGTCGCTCGCCCCGGTGATCCTTCCGCGCCACCCTGCAGCCCCCACGGCCGGTACTTCCTCCGTTCAGCCAGCAAGGTTACCTGTGCCGGGGCCAGCAGCTCGATTTCGCGCACCAGCCCGTCGCCTCCGCGAAACTTCCCGGCACCCCCGGAACCTTGCCGGTAGGAGTACCGCCGCACTCGAAATGGGTATGCATATTCGAGGGCTTCAATCGGGGTGTTGAGCGAGTTTGTCATATGCGTCTGAACGCCTGAAATCCCGTCGATCCCCGGCCGCGCGCCCATGCCTCCTGCCGCCGTTTCGTAGTATGTGAAGGGCAGCCCCGTCCGCGGGTCGATCCCGCCGATGGTTAGGTTGCTCATGGTCCCCGCGCTTGCTGCCGGAACCCGATCCGGCGCCGCCTGCGCCAGGGCGCGCATCAGCACGTCCACAATGCGCTGCGAGGTCTCGACGTTTCCGCCCGCTACCGGCGCTGGTGGCCGCGCATCCACAATGCTGCCCTTCCCAGTTACCAGCGTCAGAGGCCGCAGGATGCCCGCCGTCGCAGGCGCGTCGGGCCCAAGCTGGCAGCGCAGCACATAAAAGCAGGCCGAAAGCGTGATCGCCAGCACTGCATTCACAGCGCCTGCCACCTGGGCCGACGATCCGCTGAAGTCCGCGACCATCGCCGCCGCCTCGGGATCGATCGAAATCTTCACAGCAATGCGAATCGGCCTTGTGTCAACTCCGTCGTCGTCCAGCCAGTCCTCGGCCGCGAAGACGCCAGCGGGCATCCGCCGCAGTTCGGCACGCACCAGCCGCTCGGAGTAACCCAGCAGTTCGTCGGTCAACACCCGCAGCTGATCCGCTCCGTACTTCTCCACAAGTTCCACCATGCGCCGCTCACCCACCCGGCAGGCGCCGATCTGCGCCGCCAGATCGCCCTCGCGTTCCTGCCGAGTTCGCACATTCAGCAGGATCAGATCCAGCATTTCCTTTTCGACTGCGCCGCCGCGCACGATCCGTACCGGCGGAATCCGTATTCCTTCCTGATAGATCTCGCGCGCGGGGCCCATCGATCCCGGAAATGCACCCCCCACATCCGCATGATGCGCACGAGAGGAAACGAAGAACTCCGGCTTCTCCGCCCCGGGCAGAAACACGGGCAACACCATCGTGATATCCGGCAGATGGGTCCCGCCTGCGTATGGATCGTTCAGCACCACGATGTCACCGGGGACAAACCTCGTCGCCGCCACCGCCGCCTCGACCGACATCGGCATCGATCCCAGATGCACCGGCATGTGAGCGCCCATGGCGATTACTCGTGCTTCACTGTCGAAGATTGCGCAGGAGTAGTCGCGCCGCTCCTTGATGTTGGGCGACAGTGCCGTCCGCCGCAGTGCCGCGCCCATCTCCTCGGCCACAGAATGCACCGCGCTGCGGAAGATCGCCAGTTCCACCGGGTCCACCGTCGGCCCGGACCTGTGGCCACTCATGTCTCTGCTCCGATTCTGATGACCAGATTCGTAAACCCATCAACCGACGCCTGGCAGTACGGCGGCAGTACGGTCGCGGAGGTATATTCCGTGATCATTGCAGGTCCTCGCATCGCATCGCCGGGAACGAGTTGGTCTCTCTGATAGAAACGCGACGGCAGGAACTTTCCGTCGAAGTAAATAGGCCGCTCCGCATAGCACGCTGCGTTTCCGTTGCCCGGCGTCAGCTCACGTCGGCTGGGCGCATACCGCTCGCCCGCCGCCGTCATGCGCAAACGCAGATTCACGATCTGCGTGGGTTTCTGCTCATCGCAGAAGCCGTACCGCTGCTGGTGCAATCGATGAAACGTACCAATCGACTTCGCTGCCACCGTCTCCTGCCACGGTACATTGAGTTCATAGCCTTGCCCTGCGTAGCGCAAGTCCAGCGAGTATTCCGCGGTCCCGGCGAGTCCCTCTGCGGCAAATTCGTTCCGTGCTCGTGTTTCCAGTTCCGCAAACATCGAGCTTAGCTCCCCGATCGCTTCTCCCGGCAACATGACCGTTCGCGCGTGATCCCGCACAACATCGGCCAGCAGGATGCCCAGCGCCGACAGAGCCCCGGGCATCGCAGGAATCAGGACGGTCGGGATCCGCAGAGCGCGCGCCAGCGCACACGCGTGCACCGGACCCCCGCCGCCAAATCCGACCAGCGCGAAGTTCCGTGGATCGTACCCCTGTTCGACGGAAATGACACGAATCGCCTTGTCCATCTCCGTTTCGACGACACGCAGGATGCCGGCGCAGAAATGTTCCACTGAAGGCAGCACACCCTTCTGTTCGCCCATTATTGTCTCCGTTCGGTCGCGATCGAGCGGCACGCTGCCTCCCAAGAAACTTGCTGCATCCAGCCGTCCCAGCAGCAGATTCGCATCCGTGACCGTCGCATTTGTTCCGCGCCCGAAACAGACCGGACCTGGATCCGCGCCTGCCGATTCAGGCCCCACGCGCAGCATCCCGCCCTCGTCGAATCGCGCAATCGATCCGCCCCCGGCGCCCACCGTGTGGATCTCGAGCATCGGCACGCTGACCGGCATGCCGGCCACCACCGATTCGCGCGATCGCGACACCCCGCCACGCGTCGCATCCGACAGGAAGACATCCGTCGAGGTCCCGCCCATGTCGAGCCCGATGACCCGGTCGAAGCCTGCCCACTCTGCCACACGGCACGCGCCGAGGACGCCCCCCGCCGGACCGGAAAGAACCGTGCGCACCGGCTCCTCTACGGCGACGCGGGCTGAGACGATACCGCCCGAAGACTGCATCACATCGACCCGGCTGCCCTGGTGCTGTGCTGCCACCTGCCGTTCCAGCTGCAGCAGGTAGTCCTGCATTCCCGGCGCAAGATAAGCATTCACCACCGTCGTCGACGCGCGCTCGTACTCCCGGAACTCCGGAAGAATCCTGTGCGAAGCCGAAATCGGGATCCCCAGTTCCCGGAGGGCCGCCTCGATTCGTCTCTCTGTCTCAGGATTTGCAAACGAGAACAACAGTGAAATTGCTGCCGCCGTCGCGCCGCTCTCCCCAACCGCCCTCGCCAACACGGCCAGATCGTTCTCGCTCGGGGAGCGCAGCACGGTCCCTTCCGCGCTCACCCGCTCGCCAACACCAAACCGCAGTTCCCTGGGCACAAGACATACTGGCACCGGCGCGAACCAGTCGTAGAGCGCCGCGCGCGTCTGCCGCCCGATCGCGATGATATCCTCGCACCCTTCTGTTGCGATGAACGCAACCCGCGCGCCGCGCCGCTCGAGCATCGCATTGGTTCCAATCGTCGTCCCGTGCCGGACATCCACTGCATCGCCCGGTCGCACTTGTCCCAGCGCATCGAGAACGGCGCGCGCCGGATCGGCCGGAGTTGAAAATACTTTCAGGACGCGGAGTTCTCCGCGTTCAAGGAACACACAGTCGGTAAAGGTGCCGCCCGTATCGATCGCCGCGCGCAAAGGCCTCTGCTCCCAGGTCGGGATTCAACGGCATTCGGGCCGAGCCCAGCCGTACTTCTGCACTTTAGAACAACCGGCCATTCCCCGCGCGTCCGGAAAGGGGGCAGGCCGGCCGCCCTCGCTTTTTCGCGCTCCTCCCGCATCCCTTCGCTGAATCGCGTACCGTGTACCCTGTATCTGGCTCCTTATGAAGATTGGAATTACCTGCTATCCCACCTATGGCGGCAGCGGGGTTGTTGCCACCGAACTGGGTATCGAACTGGCGGCGGCCGGCCACCAGGTCCATTTCATCGCCTATTCGCAACCTTTCCGCCTGCGCGGGCGCGAGCAGGACATCGCCTTCCACGAGGTCCCGGTCTCCAACTACCCTCTCTTCGAATACCCTCCCTACGACCTGGCCCTTGCGACCCGCATGGCGGAGGTCGCGGCGTACTACGAACTGGACCTGCTTCACGTCCATTACGCTATCCCTCACTCCATCTCCGCATATCTGGCGCGCCAGATGCTCCTGCGTCAGAATCGCCGCCTGCCTTTCATTACCACGCTGCACGGCACTGACATCACTCTGGTCGGTCTCGACCATTCCTATCTGCCCATCACCCGGTTTGGCATCGACGAGAGCGACGGCGTCACCGCCATTTCCAGTTACCTCCGCGACAAAACCATTCAGGAATTTCATCCCGAGCGTTCCATTCACGTCATCCCAAACTTCGTGAATTGCGATGTCTACATGCCGGTCGATGAGGCTGTCCGCGCCGCAGGTCGTGCCCGCTACGCCGAGCCGGACGAGAAGATCCTCGTACACCTGTCGAATTTCCGGCCAGTGAAACGCACCGGCGACGTGATCCGTATCTTCGCCCGGATCGCCCGGGAATTACCGGCGCGTCTGCTCATGATCGGCGACGGACCTGACCGTTCCGCTGCCGAATGGATCGCTCATCGCAAAGGCATCCAGGATCGTGTCCATTTTCTCGGTAAACAAAGCAGCGTCTCGGAAATCCTGCCGCTCGCCGATCTGCTGCTCATGCCCAGCGAACTGGAGTCCTTCGGTCTGGTCGCGCTGGAGGCGATGGCCTGCCGCGTGCCCACCATTGCCACGCGTGTCGGCGGCGTCCCCGAACTCATCGAGGATGGCGTCAACGGCCGTCTCTGCCCTGTCGGCGATGTCGAAGGAATGGCCGGAGCCGCTGTGGAGCTTCTTCGCGACTCCGGCCGTTATCTGGCGATGGCAGATGCGGCTCGACGCACCGCGCAGTCCCGCTACTGCGCCTCGAAGATCGTCCCGCTCTACGAGAAGTTCTATCAGGATGTCCTGCGAGGGTCGGGTACTCCATTGCCTCAGTGAATCATGTTGATCGTTTCCTGGGAGACGGTGTCGAAAGTCGTAATCGCCTTCGAACTCGCCTCAAATGCCTGCTGCGCGACAATCAGATCGGAGAACTGCGTTGAAATGTCCACATTCGACTGCTCCAGCGCTTCATCCTGAATGGACCCCAAACCAGCCGATCCCGAAACGCCGATGCTGGCCGCCCCCGACGCCAGCGTCGTCTGATAATTGTTGCCGGCGCTGATCGTCAGACCCTGCAGATTCGTAATGCTGGCCAGCGCCAGCTGCCCGACCGGCGCGGTCTGCCCGTTACTGAATTTCGCCGAAACCACCCCGCTCGAATCAATCGTGAAACCGCTGTACTCGCCGCTCGCGTAGCCGTTCTGCGTGGTGGCGGAAACCGCCGATGCTGACGCGACCTGGGTGATCGTTGGCTGATTGTTCGATCCGTACAGATTCCAGGACATGTTCAGGCCGGTAGCTCCATCGGCCAGCCCGGAGAATGTAATCCCGCTCAGATTTCCGGCCGGAGAAGTCAGGTTGCCGTTACCGTCGAAGGTTAACGACCCCGTGGTGTTGGTCGAGACAGGATCCTGCACCACGTTGCCCGACGTGGAGAAACCCGTGCCCGCGATGCTGAGTGTGTTGCCCGTCGCCGTCACGGTAACACCGGTGATGCCCGCATTGCCCAGCGCCGTGGTCAGGGCACCGGCATAAGTGGTCAGCGACTCTCCTGCAGTTACGGTTGGCGCGCTGATCGTTGCCGTTCCCCCGCTCGCCGTCGCCCCGGAAATCGTCAGATTGGTCGACGGATCCACGGTGCCGATCGCCGCTCCGGCTTGTGAAAAGGTGTAGGCATCGGCCGTCGTCATGACCGGCGGCGTGCCCGCCGTTGCTGTCGAAGTGGCCGGTGTCAGCGTGTCCGGCAGCGTGATGTTGTAGTTCCACACACCGCCGCCCTGGCTGGTAAAGTCGACCGTGGCCACGTGCGACACGCCCAGGGAATCGTATATCGTGACCTGCGCTGGTACCACCGTGCCCGCCGCAGCGGTGGCGTCCAGGTTTGCCGTCATCGCCATGCTCGTTGTCGCCTGCGGCTGCTCGACCGCGCCAATGGGAATCTGGATGGGCGCCAGCGGCGCGTTTGTGTTCACCGCGCCATTCGCCACCGGGTAGCCCATCACCTGCTGTCCGGACTGCGTCGTCAGTGCACCTTCCGAGGTGAGGCTGAAGTTTCCATCGCGCGTGTATTCCAGCTCATTTCCGTTTTCGACCACAAAGAAGCCGTTCCCGTTCAGCGCCACATCGGTTGCGTTGCCCGTCTCGTTGATACTTCCCTGTGAAAAGTCCGTTTCCGTCGCGTCTACCTGCGTCCCGGCGCCCACCTGCAGCGGATCGCCCGCGCCGTTGCTGCCGATCTGCTGATAAAAAAGGTCGCTGAACGTCACATCCTGGCTCTTGAAAGCGGTTGTGTTCATGTTGGACAGGTTGTTGGCGATTGTATTGAGAGCCTTCGATGACGCTTCCAGCCCTGTGAGTGGAATCGAAAAGGATGACATGGTTCCCCCTGAAGTTCGAACGCGCCTCAACGCGCCGTGTTTGAAGTGATCGTTGTCGCCCGACGCGTCTGGGCCGCCGGTAAATTCAGCATTGAGTCGAGCGGACTGGCGGAGGCGACTGGCGCAAGGGTTTGCGCCGCCGTCTCCATCGCAATGGCGATCCGCGAGGCAGAATCTCCACTCGGCGGGGCGCTCAGATTGCCGGCCGAAGTTGTCCCTGTTGCACTGCCTGGTCCCGCCGGCACACCGGGCCGCCCGTTCTCAGAGCCGACTGGTGTCCATGCGCTGCTGGCTCCGTTGCCGCTGCTCGTCGACGAGAGCGGCGCCAGATCCTGGTTGATCGAGATCAGTTGCTCCAGACTGTTCACCTGCACGAGCTGATCGATGTACTCGTTCGGGTCCGTGTTGGCCGTTGGATCCTGGTTCTGCAGCTCTGTCACCAGCAACTGCAGGAAATCGTTCGCCGTCACAGTGGCTGTATTCGCCTCCGCAGCCGACGAAGATGCATTCGTACCCGTCGTGGAACCGGTATCCTGCGGTTGCAGTGACACTGGCGTGGCGGCGAGTGCGTTGGAGAAGATCTGCATAATGCTCCTTTCCTCGGACCTCTGCGTCAGACCCGCACGCTGATGTAGGACAACGGCTCCGCGTCGATTTCGCTCGGCAGCGCGCGCTGGGGCCGGTCCACTTCCCCTGCATCTGACTGCCGTTTGCCGCCCTCCTGTCGCGATTCTCCGGATGCGCCGTTCTGCCCACTCGACGACGCCGGAAATCTCTCCGATGTCAGCGTGCCGACGTGTACATGCTCTCCGGCCAGGAACTCCCGTACTGCCGGCAACTGCGCCGCAATCGCGCTGTGGGACTCCGCCGATCCCGAAGCCAGCGTCGCCGACACCTGTCCTCCCGCTCCCGCAGTCGCGCGGATCTCGACCCAGCCGAGCCCGGCGTTGTTGACACCCACGGCAAGTCTTTGCGGCCTGGTTTCGATCACGTGTGGGGCTCCTGCTGTATCCATCCGCTCAAATGCCGCTCCCGCCCGAACCGCCGGAGCGGGTGAGGGCGACAGGGATGCCGGCGGCGCCGCCCCACCCATGGCATGGTCTGGATGAGGCACACCCTGCAACCCGATCCCGGCCGGCTCACCCGTCAAAATCTTCGGCGCGACTGGCCCCGCAGCGCCGGTGGACTCCTGCGTTCCCGCCAGGCGCACCCTCCTGCCCACCGTCTCTGCACCGGCGGCAGGCATCTCGCCCTGCACTCCGGTTGTCGGCGGACCCACCCGCCCCGGGATGTCTGCCCGGCTCTCTTTACCGGCCGCTCTTCCCGAAGGTGTCGGCCCAATCAGGGCCGCCGTGGCGGCGCCGCCCGTCCGGTGCATTCCCGTCACGGGAGTCTTGCCCCCCTCCGCCGTGTCGATTCGCGAAGAGGATGAGCCCCCGGTCACGACAGAAGCTGAGGCCGCGAAAGGCTGATCGACCGCCGTGTTCGCTGGCGTCTCGGAAGTCTTCGGCGAACCCGCTCCTGCGGATCCGGCGACGGCCTTGCCCCCGGGAACCCTCATGGCCCGTGCTGGGGGAGCTGTTGCAGAACCCGCCAGGTCTTTTCCCGTCGCCTGTTTCATGCCTGTTGACCTGGGATCAACCGGCAGAGCGGATCCATTATTGAAGCAGGATTTCGCCGCCGGCAAAGCGGTTCTGTTCTCGAAGCAGGGTTTCACCGCCTGGCCGGCAACCGTTCCGCCCGGGGAAATCGCACCCGCGGCACTCTGTTCCCGGGAAACTCCCAGCGCATCGCTTCCGTATCGAGGCCCCGCGGAACCTCTCTGCGAGGATGGCGGTTCTGCCAGGTCCGCGGATGGAGGGGCTTCCTTCGCTTGACTCCGACTCGTCTTCGTCCTCGCCGCGGTGTTCCCGGATGCCTCCTGTGTCCCCCCGGACGGGTCCGTGATTGCAATCGATCGGGGTCCGGAGGGTTTTCCCTGGGTTTCATCGGTCGCCAGGGCAGTCTCCTCCGCCGGGCGATTCGGCGCTGCGCCGGCGCCGGAAGCTCTCCGTTCCGGGCCAGGGGCCAATGGCGGAGCTGGCGCTTCGCCGGGCACGAGCGCTGGCCGCTGTTCTGCGTTCCGGTCTGCTTTGTCCGTACTCTCACCAGTCCAGGCCGCCGGTCCGTGCTCGACTGCTGTGCGGTAGGTCGCGCGGCTCATTTTCTGCGACTCGAAGTTTTCGTCAACTTCGGGAATTTCGGGGTTGCGCACACGGTCGCCTTGTGGCTTCGATTCCGTCGTCTCGGCCGGCGAAATCTCCGCGACATGCTGTACCTGTCGTCGCATCAGCGCGCCAAACAGTCGGCTGGGCGGATCGGCCGCCGGGCGATTGCCCATCGCGACCGCGCCCGCCCGGGCCGTCTGCGCCGTTAGCATCAGAGCCGCAGCTAAATGCACCCGATCTTCCCTCTTGCTGGAAACAGCTGCAACCATCTCTCCTCTCCGGCAAGAGGAATCTGAGAGACGTCTCAGCTTCTGCGGTGGCGAGTTCGGCTCTGAAACCAGTCGTCGGTGCGATTCTGATCCTGCCGCACCCGTTCTCTCTCTTCCGCCTGCACGGCCGCTGCGTGCAGTATTTCCACCTGACGCCGTTCGACCCGCCGCGCCATCAGCTCCCCATGAGCTCGATCGATTTCCGGTTGTGCGGCCTCGGCCAGGGCATCGAGTTTCCCCCGCTTCCAACCCGCAACTTCGGCATCGGCCATCTTTATCCTCCAGGTTTTGTGGCCGGCGTTCCATGGCTGGGCCAGATCGTCAACCGCCTCGTTTCGCAAAGCAGACCCCAACGCGCGCTGCCGGCTCGCTGCCGCCTCCAGCGCCCGCTTCTCCGCGCTCCTGCTTTCGAATTCCCGCCGCGAGAGGTCCTCGACGAGTTCCCGCACGCGCAGCAGCCGGGCAAGCGGTTTCTTCATAGCCTGCCTTCTCCCCCCGCGCTCTCGATCGCAGCCGCAAGCCGCAACAGTCCCTGCCTGGCACTGCCGAAGGTCTCCCGCTCTCGTGCGTTCTGTACCAGGTACTCGCGAATTGCAGGCCGGAAGCGGAGAGCGCGGTCAATGTCGGGATCCGTCCCCGCTTTGTACGCCCCGATCCGCACCAGATCCTCCGAGCGCGCCCAACTCGCCAGCACCCGCCGGATTGTCGCCGCAGCCCTCCCGTGCTCGTCGCTGACCACCAGCGGCATCAGACGGCTGATGGACTCGATCACGTCGATCGGCGGATACCATCCTTCCGCCGCCCTCGCCCGTGCCAGCACCACGTGGCCATCCAGATAGGAGCGCACCGCGTCCACCAGCGGGTCCTGCAGATCGTCGCCCTCCATCAGCACGGTGTAGAACGCGGTAATGCTGCCTGCGCGAAAGCATCCGGTGCGTTCCACCAGGCGCGCCAGGCGGCTGAAGACCGACGGAGTGTAGCCACGCGTCGTGGGCGGCTCACCGGCCGCCAAGCCGACCTCGCGCGCCGCCATCGCAAACCGGGTCAGCGAATCCAGCACCAGCAGCACATGCTGGCCCGTCCCCGCAAAGTACTCGGCCACGCTTGTCGCCGCGAGTGCCGCCCTCATCCGCAGCAGCGCCGACTGGTCCGACGTCGACACCAGGACCACCGCGCGCTTTCTGCCCTCCGGCCCCAGGCCTTCCTCGAGAAATTCGCCCACCTCGCGTCCGCGTTCGCCCACCAGCCCCACCACGATCACATCCGCGTCGCTGTTGCGCGTCATCATCCCAATCAGCGTGCTCTTGCCGACTCCCGAGCCGCCGAAGATGCCGATGCGCTGCCCCCGCCCCACGCTCAGCAGTCCGTCAATGGCGCGGATCCCCGTGCCCAGCGCCGTGCGAATCGGCTCTCTCTCCAAAGGGGCGGGGGCCATCCGCTCCAGAGCCACGGCCTCCTGCAGAACCGGCCTGCGTCCGCCATCGAGCGCCTGCCCGGTTGCGTTCATCACCCGGCCGATCAGTCCTTCTCCCACCTCGACGCGCGGTGTGGTCCCCAGCGTCACGACCGCATCTCCGTACCGAATGCCGTTCGAGGCACCCAATGTCATTGACAACACGCCGGTACCGCAAAAACCGATGACCTCCGCCGCATGCACCCGTCCGGCCGCATCGCGGATTTCACAGCACTCCCCCACCGAACAGGGCGGACCTTCCGATTCGATGGTCTGGCCTGTGGCTTCAATCACCCGTCCCTGCCAGCGACACGGTACACGCTGGCGCAGCCGCGCGAAGTAGGTCCCCAGCAGGTCCAATTCAGTCGTGCGCTCCTGCCGCATCCGCTGTCGGCGCCTCGCCCGTACCCTTTCCCTGCGCTTCGGCGCCGTCGAAGAAACTGCGCCTGACCTCCTCCATCTGCGCCTGCACACTCAGGTCCACCGTTCCCACGCTCGCTTCCAGAATGGCTTCACCGGGCTCCAGTTGCTCGTCTCCGAGCACCTCGGGCCGCAGCGGCAGTCCCGGCATCAGGCGCACCATTTGCTCCCACATCTCTTTCTGCTCGGCCGGCACGCGCAGGCGAACCTCGGTTGACCCGGCCAGTTGCCCCAGCGCCACGCGCACCGCTCCCGAGAGCAGCAGCGGATCCACCTGCGCTTCCCGGTGCAGAATCCGTTCCGCCACCGCCAGGGCCAGCCGCACCACCTCATGTTCGACCCGCGCCAGATATGCGTCGCGGTGCCCGCGAAATGCTTCAATCGCCGCGGTCACCTGCGTCGCGCACTCCTCGCGCCACACGGACAGGCGGTTCCCCGCCTGCCGTCTTTCCATCTCCACGGCTTCCTGCTTCGCATTCTGCAGCCTGCGGTCGAATTCCCCCTCCGCCCGCACAAGTTTGTCCTCCAGTTCCCGGACTCGATTCTCCGCAATCACAGGAGGGATGACACTGACTGCCGCCCCGGGATCGCCCAGTTTCGGATATTCCATCAGCCGGACTTCATCTCTGCGCTGCATCCGCATGCTCCCACCGCTCTTCACGCCACAAAATCATCGCCCTGTTCGAGCTTCAGGATCACCTTGCCCTCCGCCTCCAGAGTTCGCGCCAGGGCCAGAATCTCGTGCTGGGCTCCGGCGACTTCCCGCGCCCGCACCGGACCCATCACATCCATGTCCTCCTTCAGCATGTCGGCTGCCCGCGACGACATTGCGGCAAAAACATGCGCGCGCAGGTCCTCCTGGGCGCCACGGAGCGCCAGCGCCAGCTGTCGCTTGTCCGCCGCCGCCACGATCTCGCGAATACTTGCCGGCGGAATCGTGACCAGATCGTCGAAGGTGAACATCAGGTTTCGGATGTTGAGCGCCATCGCCACGTCGGCGGCCTCGATCTCCTCCAGGATCTTTTTCGCTTCTTCTGACTCCATCCGGTTCAGCAGGTCGGCCACCGCTTTGAAGCCCGAATACGACCTGCGTCCGGTGTTGCCCATGTTCTCCAGGCGGCGATGCAGAATCATCGCAACCCGCTGTGCCATCTCCGGGGAAAACTGCCGCATTGCGGCCAGCCTCCGAATCGACTCGACCCGGCGTTCCTCGCTGAGGCTGTCGATCACTGTCGATCCCATCCTTGCATCCAGATGAGCCAGCACCACCGCCACCGTCTGCGGGTGTTCGCTCTCCAGGAATTTCCCCAGTTGCTGCGGATCGACTCGCTGCAGCACACTCAGGTCGCTTTGACTCGCCTCCTGAGCCTGCCGCACCAGCGCCAGCAGGTCCTCGGCGCGCTGTTTGCCGAAAGCGTCCACCAGCAATCGCGTCGCATAATCCAGCCCGCCGTGTACGACATATTGCTGCGTCTCCTGCATCTCGTGGAACTCTTCGACGATTTCCAGAGAGATTTCGGGCGGAATGCCGCGCAGATCGGCGATCTCCTCGGTCAGCCGCTGCACGTCCGGTTCCGCGAGATTCTGCAGAATCTTCTTTCCTACCTCGTCGCCAACCGCTACTAGGAAGATCGCTGCCTTGCGCAGACCACTCAGAGGGTGGCCTGTGCCGGTGGTCGGATGTGTGGCCGTCGAAGACATCCCGTTACTCCCTGCGGATCCAGCTCTCCAGCAGCCGGGAGCTCTGCACCGGATCGCGCTTCACGTTCTCCGATACCTTGTCGAAAACGTCCTGTGCTCGTGTTCTGCGCTCTTCCGCCTGCAGCTGTTCGGCCGTAAGCTGCGGGATTTCAGCCCCTGTCAATGCGCGAGGGGGGGCCGCCGTGCCGGCCGCTCGGGCGCTGGCGCCTCCAGCAGCCAGCGATCGCACCACCGGCCGGACAACGAAAACCACAAAGATCAGCAGCGCTGCAAGGATCGTTGCATAGCGCAGCAGCAGTTCCGAACCCGCCGCCGTCTCCACCACCTTCTGCATCCGCGAGGGTGGTGGCGCGGCCACGTCATCCTCAAAGGCCAGCTCCTCCACCGTCACCTGATCGCCGCGCGCACCGTCGAAGCCGATCGCAGACCCGGCCAGATCGGTCAGCCCTTTCATCTCATCGGCCGTGCGCGGCTGCCAGCGCGTCTGCTTTCCGTCTCCCGTCCGCCGATAGTTGATCAGTACAGCCGCTGTCAGGCGCTTCACGCGGCCGGCCACTTCGACCGTGTGCCGTGTCCGCTTCGAAACCCCATAGCTGGCGCTCTCCTGCTTCAGAGTTTGCTGCGTGCCCCCCCGCGTTGGATAGAGAGGCGGTTGCACATTCGGCGCATTGCTCGCGGTACCCGGAATTCCCGATGCTGTCGGCTGTTCCGAGGTTTGTTCGTTGCGCTGTATGCTGAGCGTCGCCGCCTGGGCCGGATCATAGGTTTCGTCCAGTTCGTCGGCAGAATTCGGGTCGTATTCGATATTGACCGACGCACGAACATTCCCCGCTCCGACCGCCGGCTCCAGCGTCTCCACCACCTTCTCCGCCATCTCGCGCTCCCGCGACGCCTGCGCCGCATCGCCGCCGTGCCGCCCCAGCACTCCGCCGCCTTCGGCATCGACCAGCACAACGTTCCCGGGACGCAACCCGTCCACCGCGCTCGCCACCAGGTTCGAGATCGCCTCCGCTTCGTCGTCGGAGAGCGTCCGATGCCGCAGCCGCAGGACCACCGATGCCTTCGCCTCGCGCTGATCGGTGGAAAACAGGGAATCGTGCGCCAGCACCAGGTGCACGCGCGCCGACTGCACGGAGGCCAGTGTCGCGATGGTGTGCTCCAGTTCCCCTTCCAGCGCGCGCTGGTAATTCACCTTCTCGTCGAACTCCGACCCCATCCAGTTCGGATGGTCGAAAAGTTCAAACCCCATGCGCCCGCTCTTCGGCCCCCCTTTCGCCGTCGTTACCAACCGCGCCTTGTCCAGATTCTGCAAGGGCACTCGCAAGGTCGACCCATCGGGGGAGACGTCGAAAGGAATCCCTGCCGAGGTCAACTGCTGGGCGATCTGCCGCCCGTCGTCCGCATCGAGTCCGGCGTACAACGTGCGCCAGTCGGGGCGCGAGGCGTACCACAGCAGCCCTGCAAGGCAGCCCGCCAGGATCGCCGAGACAGCCAGCAGGCGATTTCGCTTCCCTGGTTCGAGACCGCGGAAACGCGTCGCCGCCTCGGCCGCAAGAGCTCCGGCACGCCGCTGCACGGTCAGCGCCGTCTGGGGTTTCTCAGCTTTGTCCGCCATCCCGTTTCACC
Source organism: Acidobacteriaceae bacterium (assembly GCA_035508305.1). Lineage (GTDB taxonomy): Bacteria > Acidobacteriota > Terriglobia > Terriglobales > Acidobacteriaceae > Palsa-343. The sequence continues at coordinate 18,596 of DATJNE010000063.1, forward strand.
TGCACCCTCGACTCAAAACTGCATCCCCATCACCTGCTGATACGCGGCCACAGCCTTGTTGCGCACGGCCAGCGCCAGTTCGAAGCTCATATCCGCTTTCTGCGCCGCAATCATCGCATCGTGCACATCCACACCCGTTCCGCGCAGCAACCCTTCGATGGCGGTGGAAGCCTGCTGTTCGAGCCCGTCGATCCCGCTGACCGCGCTCTTCAGAAGATCGCTGAAGGGAGCCGCCTGCCCGGCCGCCGCTCCGGTCGCGGGCCGGAGCACCCCTGTTGCTGGCGCCATGGACGCTGCAATCGCTGTTGGCTGCATCGCTGAGCCTCCTATTTGAGAATGTCGAGCGAGGCCGAGAGCATCCCCTTCTCCGCCTGCACCGCCGAACTGTTCAGACCGTAAGCCCGGGTCGCCCCCATCAGATCCACCATCTCGGTCAGCGGACTGATGTCCGGATACGAAACGTAGCCATCTTTGTCGGCATCCGGATGCCCCGGGTCATACCGCCGCAGGGGTTGCCCCTGGTCGGCCACCACGGCCGACACGCGCACACCGCCGATCGGGGCGTCGGAGGATGTTTCCGGCGATCCCGACGCCGACAGCAACTGCCCGCCGAAACTCTCCTGCGGGGCTTCGGAAGTGAACACCACCTCCTGTCTCCGGTAGGGGCCCCCGTCCGCGGTCCGCGTTGTCTCGGCGTTTGCCATGTTCGCCGCCACGACTTCGGCGCGGATGCGCTCGGCCTCAAGCGCCGATCCGCTGACTTCCATGACTCCAAACAGATTCATCTCCGCCTGTCCTCTCGTCGCCGGCACGCATCATCGCGTCCTCGGGCATCCCCTCCGCCGGCCGGCCTCGCCTCTCTGTCGCCATCCGCCGGCGCGCGCACCAGCCCATTGGCCGGTTATTTCTGGTCCTCGCGAATGGCATCCTCGACCCGCGAGAATTCGTGCTTCAGCAGTTCCACGCCGGTGCGAAACTGCAGCTGTGCCTCGGCCATTTTCATTCCTTCACGGTCCATCGAGACGTTGTTCCCGTCTGGCCGCTCCACCAGTCCATCGACCAGCCCAACATGCGCAGGAGCATCGACAGATCCATCACCCGGCCTCGACGGCGTCGCCTCCAGCCTGTCGAGCGACTGCGCCATCTCCGCCGCAAAATCGAAGCCCGTCGTCCGATAGCCCGGCGTATCAACATTCGCCATGTTCTGGGCCGTCAGCTTCAGTTCCAGCGACGAGAGATCCAGGTACCGGTTCAGCGCCTCGCTGATTGGTGTGGTCACCTGCATCCGACGCCTCCGCGCCATCCCTGTCCCACTTTGCAACCGTTCACCCTTCCCCCAGCGCCGAACATGAGAGCTCTCTTATCCGGCATCGTCGATTTCGATCTCTTCCACATCGATCCGCGGCCGATCTTCGGCCAAAATCCATGCCCTCTCCAGCACATGTTCCAGTTCGCGCACGTTCCCCGGCCAACCGTGCGCCGTCAGCCGCGCCAGGGCCGTCGCCGTGATCTGCTTCGCCGGGCTCGTTCTTCCCATTCGATCGAGGAAATGCCCCGTCAGCGCCTCGATATCCCCGGCCCGGCCGGCCAGAGCCGGCGTGCGGATCAGAAACACGGCGAGACGGTAATACAGGTCCGCGCGGAATTCCCCCGCCGCCGCCAGCCGGGCCAGAGGCTGATGCGTCGCCGCCACCAGCCGCACATCCACCCTGATTGATTCGTTGTTCCCCACCCGCTGCAGCTCGCCCGTCTCCAGAAAACGCAGCAGCTTGGCCTGCAGTCCCAGGGGCGTCTCCCCAATCTCGTCCAGGAACAGCGTCCCGCCGTGGGCCGCTTCGATCCGTCCCGCACGATTCTCCACGGCTCCGGTGAAGGCGCCCCGGGTGTGCCCAAATAATTCGGCCTCCAGCAGACCCTCCGGAATCGCCGCGCAATTCAGGGCAACCATCCGCCGTGTCGCCCGCGGACTCAGCCGATGCACCGCACGCGCCACCATCTCCTTCCCGCTTCCTGTCGGCCCTTCAATCAGAACCGTCGTCGTGCGCGGGGCGACCAGCCGGATTCTCCGGCTTACTTCCACCAGGGCCGGATCCGAGCCGACAAACTCCGGTAAATTCGTCTCCCGCGAACGATCCCGGTCGCCCGGGATGGCTCCCTCGTCCTGACGCAACGCCGCCCATGGGGCGAACGGCTCCTGTCGCTCCGGTGCAGCCGAGCCAGTGGCGAATCTCCCCATCGCGGCGCTCCCCGGCGCCGTCTTCCAGATGGCGTCATCGGTCGCCTGGGCGCGCCGCAGCGCCAGCAGAATCTCATTCCGCCTTGGCCCCCGCAGCGCCAGTCCCCCTGCCTCCGAAGCATCCGCCATGACCAGATCCACTTCCGGGTGCGCCTTGCGAAACCCGGCTACAAACTCCTGAATCTCGAGGTCGGGCAGCCAGGAATCCAGCACCACCGCCTCGGCTGGCGAAGCATCCAGACACGCCAGTGTTTCAGCTCCGCCCGCCGTCTCCCGCACCTTCCACCGCAGTTCTGTCAGCGCGTTGCGCAGCCGCTCGCGGAACGCCGCGTCCGCACTAACCAGGACCGCGGTCCGCGCCGCTGTTGAAATTCCTGCTGCTGTCCCCATCGTTCCTCCTGTCGTCTGTTCTTTCCGCCGGACCTCAGGCAGGCTGCCCCATCATGTATCCCACCCCCCGTACCGTCCGGATCAGCGGGATGGAGGCTTTGCCGGCAGACCCAGGCGCGGTTTCCGCTGCTCCGCCCTGGCCGTCTTCGAGTTTGCGCCGCAGATAATTCACATAAACGTCCACCACATTGGTTCCGGCGGGCTCGCTCATGTTCCACACTTCCCGCAGGAGCGTCGAGCGCGACACCGCCTGTCCGCGATGCAGCATCAGGTATTCGAGCAGGGCAAACTCCCGCGTCGTGAGCGCTATCGGCTTCCCCCTGTGCGTCACAGCACGCTCCACCCGCTTCATCTCCACGTCGCCCTGACGGAGAATCAGCCCCGGCGATCTCCGCCGCTGCAGTGCGCGGCACCGCGCCCGCAGTTCGGCAAACGAAAACGGCTTCTGCATGAAGTCGTCCGCTCCCATTTCGAGGCAGCGCAGCCTTACTTCAGGCTCGCGCCGCGCCGTCAGAATGAGAATGGGCACATCCTCGGTCAGCGACCGCAGAAACTCCAGCACCTCGGTTCCGTCTCTCCGCGGGAGATTGAGATCGAGCACCGCCATCTCCGGCAAATCCTTTTTGAGCGCGTCGATCGCCATCTCGCCGTCAATCGTCGCTGTCACCTCGTGCCCTTCCTGCTCCAGGCCCCGGGCCAGAAACATCCTCAACGCCGGGTCGTCTTCCGCAATCAGCAACCGCATCATCGCTTCTCCCTCACCCACCATCTCGCGACCCAGCACCGGCCTGAAGAGAAATCTGAGAAAAATCCAGGTTCCATTCCCACGGCAGGACTGCACCCTCCGCAGGTGCCAAAAGGGAAACAGTAAAAAAACACAGTCTCCCGCATTTTTCTTCACTTATTCGCTTTTTGTTCGCTATAATGGCCGCTATGGCAATCACCCGACGGCAGAAGGAAGTCCTGGAATTTATCTCCGCCTTCGTGCAGAGAAACGGCTACTCTCCGTCTTTCGAGGAGATCGCGCGCGGGCTGGACCTGCGCTCGCTCGCTACCGTCCACAAACACGTCACCAACCTGCAGAACAAGGGGCTGCTCGCGCGCGCCCACAACCGCAGCCGTTCTCTCGACGTGCTCCCTCCGCGCTCCAAAGGGCGCGGAGTCGACCGCCTGCCTCTGGCCGGACGCATCGCCGCCGGGTACCCGGTCGAAGCCGTCGAAATGCCGGAGAGCATTTCTCTGGCTGACATTGTCGGCAACCGCGACGTTTTTGCCCTCCAGGTCCGCGGCGAATCCATGCGCGACGAGCACATTCTCGACGGCGACTTCGTTCTCGTCGAGCGCACCAGCACTGCCCGCTCCGGTGAAATCGTTGTCGCGCTGGTTCGCGGCGCAGAAACAACCTTAAAGCGCTACTACCGAGAAGGTTCCGTCATCCGCCTGCAACCCGCCAATGCCGAGATGGATCCCATCCTCGTCCCCGCCGCCCAGGTGGCGATTCAGGGCCGGGTCCTCGGCGTCCTGCGCAAATACTGAGGGGGCCGAAGACCGGCCCCCTCGTCGTCGAATCCGCTGCTGCGAATCTCTATCCCAGCACCCGTGTGATGCTCCGCGCGATGGTCTCCTTCGGCACGTAGCCGACGATCTGATCCGCAACCTTGCCGCCCTTAAAAATCAGCAGCGCAGGAATTCCCCGGATTCCGTATCGCATCGGCGTCGCCTGGTTGTGATCCACATCCATCTTTGCCACCTTCAGACGCCCGCTGTACTCAGTCGCCACCTCGTCCACGATCGGCGCCAGAGCCCGGCATGGCCCGCACCACGTTGCCCAAAAATCGACCAGCACCGGCTGCTCCGACTGAAGCACCTCCTGGTCGAATGTCGCATCACTTACCTCAGCGATCCCGACTGCTGCCATCTCTCGATTGTCCCCTCTTGCGCGTCATGCGCACCCTTCATTTTACTCGACTCAGCTATAGATGCAGCCGCGAATCGAGGGTCGCAGATGGGCACTTCCCGCACCGTTCACGGTGCAAAAATTAAGGCGCCCGGATCCTGTAAAGGAATCACGGACGCCGGAGCAGCCCTCCCCCAGAACTGCCCACAGATGCGAAAATAGGGCCTCGGGTGGTTTGTGGCAAGCAATCTTCGGTAATTTTTGGTAATCGAGTCAACAAGTTACGAGCGAGAGCCAATTTGCATTACCAACGGTACAGCCCCGCGAGGCGCCCCGCGGACGTGACGCAACTCCCTTTAGACACAGTCAAGAGCGCCGGAAACAGACCGGTTCCCCTTCCAGTTCACTCGTCAGAAATTCAATTTCTTCCCCGCTTCCCAGTTCCCGGAGCGCCAGATTTCTCGCTTCCGAAGCTCCATGTTCCGAGGTAGTTAATAGCAGAACCGCCGGACCCGCTCCACTCAGGGCCACGCCGGCGATCCCGTCCCGCCCGGCCAGCGGCAGGAGCCTCGTCAGCAGCGGGCAGGCCTCAGCCCGATAGGGCTGATGCAGTCGATCCCCCATCGCCGCCGCAATCGTTTCGGCCTTCCCCGTGGCGAACGCCGCCGTGAGCAGCGTCGCTCGCTGCAGATTCGCGACCACATCCTTTCGTGCATAGGTCTCAGGGAGGATTCCTCGGGACGCCGAGGTGGCCAGCGGCTCTTCCGGCATGACAATCACCGCCCGCCAGCCCCGGGGCGGCGGAATGGAGATCGCCCACACGGTATCCCCGTCCATGGCACTGGCCACGAAGCCGCCCAGCCAGCACGCCGCCGCGTTGTCCGGATGCCCCTCCAGCCGCGACGCCTCCGCCAAAATCTGTGGCTCGCCCCAGTCCAGTTCCCCGAAATGCACGGCCAGCGCTACCGCCGCCAGCCGCACCGCCGCGGAAGATCCGCACCCCATTCCCAACGGAATCTCGTTTCTGACTTTCAGCCGCAGCGGCATAAACGGCCGTCCCTCCCGCTCCAGGATCGCCGCATAGGTCTGCAACAGGAGGTTGTTCTCCGTCGCCCCGCAGATCTCCGGGTTTCGGCCGGTCGCTTCCACCGACGTGCGGACCGCAGGCTCCGCATCGACGTACAGATAGAGCTTCAGGGCCAGGGCCAGCGCATCGAAGCCCGGTCCCAGATTCGCCGAGGTGGCCGGCAGGCGCAGCTTCATTGGCTGAACCGCTCCAGTTCCCGCAAGACCTGGTCCGCCGACGCCTCGATGCGCGCCGCATCCCGCCGCGTCGATCGGATCGCCGCGTCGACCGCTCCATTCAACTCCGCCGGCCACTCCCCACGGTGGTACTGGATCGTGTAGTCCGGGTCCTTCAGCGTGTGCCCCGTCAGAAGCAGCACCACCGACTCCCCGCGTCCGATTCTGCCCTGGACTACGAGCTTCTTTGCTCCTGCCAGCGTTACCGCCGATGCCGGCTCACAACCCACGCCTTCCGCCCCTATCTCCGCCTTGGCCAGCGCGATCTCCGCCTCGGAAACCTGCTCCACCCACCCCCCGGTCTCCTCGATCACGCGCACCGCTTTCCGCCACGACGCCGGATTTCCAATCCGAATCGCCGTTGCCCGCGTCCTCGCCTGGACTGGCTCCAGTTTCTTCCCGTCAAATTCGTTCACCGCCCGCACCAGCGGATTCGCACCCTCCGCCTGGATGACGGAGACTTTCGGTATCCTGGCAGTCAGGCCCAGTTGCTTCATCTCCAGAAATCCCTTGCCCAGCGCCGAACTGTTCGCCAGATTCCCGCCCGGGACGATCAGATGATCAGGAACCTGCCACTCCATCTGCTCCGCAATCTCCAGCGCCGCGGTCTTCTGCCCCTCCAGCCGGTAGGGATTCACCGAGTTCAGCAGATACACCGGCGCTCGGCGCACCACTTCCATCAGCACCCGCACGCATCCGTCGAAATCTGCGCGCAGTTGCAGTGTCAGCGCCCCGTAATCCATCGCCTGGGCCAGCTTGCCCCACGCAATCTCTCCATCCGGCAGCAGCACCAGGCTCCGCATCCCCGCGCGCGCCGCGTACGCCGCCACCGACGCCGATGTATTTCCCGTCGACGCACACGCCACCCACGCCGCGCCATTCTCCCGTGCGACCGACAGCGCCGTCGTCATCCCCGTATCCTTAAACGATCCCGTCGGGTTCATGCCCTGATGTTTCGCATGCAGTTGCTCCACTCCCAGCCGCTTCCCCGACTGCGGCAGATCGTAGAGCGGTGTATTTCCCTCCGCGAGGGAAACAATGCTGTTCTCGGACTCGAGCACCGGCAGCATCTCCCGGAAGCGCCACACTCCGCTGCGATCCGCCGCCGCCAGCGACATCCGCCGCTCCTTCCACAGCCAGCGCAGAGCGCCTGGATTCGGCCGCGTCCTTTTCGGACCGGTCCACTCCGGATACACGACCTCAAACAACTCGCCGCATTCGCAGCGAAAATTTCCCGGCAGAGCACGCGGCTCCACGATCTGCGCGCAAGCGATGCATCGCAATTGATACGCTTCCTTCATCGTGTGCCGGTAATCTCAGCCTAACACCGGTTTTTTTGCGCTCCCCGTTTGTGTGATTTCGACCCGGACAAACGTCGAATTTCGTCTAAAATCGTCCAATGGCGCCTCTCCTCACTCCGCGCGAAGCCGCCATGCGGCTCGGCATCTCCTATGCCGCGATCAAGCAGTGGATTTATCGCGGCAAACTCAAAGCCGTCAAAACCCCGGGCGGTCACTACCGCATCCCGGAGTCCGAACTGGACGCGCTCCTCTACAAAGCGAAGCGGCCCGAAACCCCCAAACGCCAGATGATGCGCACCGTCAGCGGACGCAACCAGCTCGTCGGACGTATCGTCGATCTCAAAATCGAGGGCCTCCTTGCCCAGGTTCGTCTCTCCATCGGCGGCCAGATCATCACCTCCATCATCACCGCGGACGCGGCCCGCGAGTTGCGCCTAAAAAAAGGCGAGACGGTTGCCGCCCTCATCAAATCCACCGAAGTCATGGTGCTCCGTGTCTGATTCCCTCTTTCTCCCGCGCAACGGACAGGCTCTCCTGTTCGCCATCGCAATTCTCCTTACTGCGCCCCTGGCGTTGGCACAGCAAACTATGCACATCGCGGCCGCTGCCGATCTTGAGCCGCTTCTGCCCCCGCTTCTCACCGCATTCCAGCAGCAGACAGGAATCCGCGCCGAAGCCTCCTACCAATCCTCTGCCACCCTCGCCACCCAGATCATTGACGGCGCCCCCTTCGACCTCTTCCTCGCCGCCGACCTTTCTTTCCCCCAACGCGTCATCGCCGTCGGGCGCGCCGAGGAATCGCAGCCTGTTCCCTACGCTCGCGGCACCCTGGTTCTCTGGACCCGCAACGACTCCGGCATCGCCACACTCTCGCTCGATGCTCTCCGCAATTCAACTGTCAAATCCATTGCGATCGCTAACCCCCTGCACGCTCCCTACGGCCGCGCGGCCCAGGCTGCTCTCGAGCACAGCGGCCTCTATGACCAGCTCCGAGCCAAACTCGTCGTCGCCGAAAACATCGCTCAGACGGCGCAGTACGTCGACTCTGGCAACGCCCAGATCGGATTCATCTCCCTCACCTCGGCTCTTACCCCGCGCCTCCGCGCGGATGGCCGCTTCATCCGCGTCCCGGCGGAGGACTATCCGCCGATCCTCCAGGGAGCCATCGTCGTCCGCGGGCGCGCGGGCTCCGCTGCCGCTCACCGCTTCCTTGACTTTCTCGCCCAACCCGCATCTCGGCACACCCTCGCCGCCGAAGGCCTCGAGCCCGTTCACTGAATGGACCTTCAGGCTCTCTGGCTTACCTTGCGTCTGGCGGCCGCAACCACCGCCGTGCTGCTCGCTCTCGGCATCCTGCTCGCGTACTGGCTTGCCTCTGCACGCACCCGTCTGCGCCCGTTGGTCGAAGCCCTCACCACACTCCCCATCCTCCTGCCGCCTACCGTCCTCGGGTTCTATTTGCTGGTCCTCCTTGGGCCGCGCACGGCATTTGGCCGCGTGGCTGCACACCTCCTCGGCCATCCGCTCGCCTTTTCGTTTTCAGGACTCGTCGTTGGCTCCGTCCTCTACAGCCTGCCCTTCGCTGTCCAGCCGCTCGCCGCCGGTTTCCGCTCAGTTGACACCGCGCTGCTGGAGCAGGCTCGCCTGCTCGGCGCCGGGCGCTGGCGCACGCTTACAGCTGTTCTGCTCCCCCTTTCGACCCACTCCCTCGTCGCCGCGGCCGCACTTTGCTTTACCCACACCATCGGTGAATTCGGAGTCGTCCTCATGATCGGGGGCGACATCCCCGGCGCCACCCGCACTCTCTCCATCGCGATCTACGATCAGGTCCAGGATTTCTCCTGGGCCGCCGCCAATCGCACTTCGCTCCTGCTTATTTGCGTCGCAGTTCTCGCACTTTTCCTTCTCTACGCCCATCGCGCGCAGGAGGATACCGGTGCCTGATATCGCGATCCGTCACCGCCAGGGCCGCTTTGCCCTCGACACGGAGTTCTCCCTTTCGGAAGCCTGGACCGTGATTTTTGGTCCCTCCGGCGCCGGCAAAACCACGCTGCTGCGCATCCTCGCCGGCCTTGTCGCGCCCACCTCCGGCCGCATCGCCACCGGCAGTCGCCTGCTCCTCGACACAACCCGCGACTTCTCCGTGCCCGCCGGTCAGCGCTCGATCGGCTTTGCCACGCAGCAGTCGGCTCTCTTCCCGCACCTCACCGCCCGCGAGAATGTCGCCTTTGGCATTCGCCATTTCGACCACAATCGCCGTGCCGCGCGCGTCGACGAAATGCTGCACCTCTTCGGAGCCGAGTCTCTGGCGGATCGCGCGGCACCGCACCTCTCCGGTGGAGAACGCAAGCGCGTCGCCCTGGCGCGTGCCCTGGCACCGGCTCCTGAGATTCTGCTTCTCGATGAGCCACTCGCCGGCCTCGACGACGCCTCGGCACACGATATCCTTGCGCGCCTGCTCGCTCTTCAGGCTTCAACGCGGGTGCGCATCGTCTATGTCTCGCACGACCTGGCCGAGATCTGGCGCCTGCCTGCCGAAGTCGTCTTCCTCGAATCCGGCCGCGTCACCGCAATCGGACCCCTGCAGAAAGTGCTCGCATCGCATCGCGAGCGCCTTCTTGAGCAACTGAGTTGAACCTCGCTGTTGCCCGCTATTCTCTCTCGGTTGCTTTCTTCGCCCACTCTTTCTGCAGGAACAAATACCTTGCCCGATACGGATCCGGTCCGGCATGCGAATCCACGTCCAGATGCATCACCTGCCAGTCGTCCGCAGCATTGTACTGCGGCCATTGCGGGGCATCCCCGCCGTTCGGATCGCCCGTTTTTGCAAAGTTGGTCCAGTAGGTCTCCATCAGGTCGCTCAGCTTCTGATCCTCCGGTTGCCACACCGCACCCGTCCGCGAATCGAGCGTCCCGAACACATACTCGATTTCGTCGGAATGAAATGCGCCCGAACCCGCCTGATGATACTTATCCGCGGGCGCCGGCCGCTCGAAATGGTACCGGTAGACAGGCGAATCGCCGGTGGCAACCTGCGCCTCCAGCCATGCCCATGTCCCGTATGCGATAAAGTTGTCCCCGGCGAAATCGATCGTCGAACGAATCGCCTCGCCGTCCGTCGTCGCCGGATACAACTTCAGGAACTCCGGCGCGTCATCCCCAAACGTCTTCTGCGCCAGATCGGTGAAGCTCTGCACGGTTGCAGGCTTCGGATAACGCGCCACCACTCCGCTCGGCTCGTCCCGATTCCAGCCCGCCAGCAGCGGCACGTGGGCCTGCTTGCCCTCGCTGAAGATCTGCGGCACGCTCTCCGGCAGATAATATCCGTCCACGTCCGGTCCCGTGCCTCCGTGCATCGGATTTCTCTGCGCCGCCAGCTTTTGCATCAAGTCCTGCGCGCTCATTGCACGCAGCGCCTTCAGATCCGAGGTACCGAAAACCTCCTGTGCCCAATCCGCGTCCGACTTCTCCCGTTCCGCCAGCGACTTGAATTGCAATCCCCGATTTGAAAACGCACCGCCGCTCTCGCCGATCGCGTGCCTGAACAGCCCCTGTGCCAGAGGTGACGCCATCTGCGCGCTCACCGAGAACGATCCCGCCGATTCTCCAAAGATCGTTACGTTGTTGGGATCGCCACCGAAAGCGCCGATGTTCTTCTGCACCCACCGGAGCGCCGCTGTCTGATCCATCAACCCGTAATTTCCCGCAGCATGTTGCGGCGACTCCTCCGGCAAACCCGTGCCCGCGAAGAATCCGAACACACCCAGCCGGTAATTCATCGAAACCACCACCACGCCTTTGGTGGCCAGATGCTCTCCATCCTGCCGCGGCTCCGACGTCGCCCCCGCAACAAAGCCACCGCCATAGATCCACACCATTACGGGCAGCTTCGCGTGCTTGTTTTTCGCCGGCGTCCAGACATTCAGATTGAGGCAATCCTCACTCTGGCCGGGATCGCGAAAGTGCATGTCGTTGTAAATCTGCGGCTGCATACAATGCCAGCCGAAACTCGTCGCCTCGCGAACTCCATGCCATTTGGCCGCCTGTTGTGGCGGCTTCCAGCGCAGATCGCCGATCGGCGGCGCCGCGTAAGGAATCCCCAAAAAGACCCGCACCTGCCCATCGTCGCTCTTCTTCCCGTGAATCTTTCCCGCGTCCGTTTTGACTGTTAGATCGTCCGCTCGGGCGGACATCCCGAAAACCAGGCAGGATGCGCAGACCGCCGCCGCCAGCAATTTCCCGCGTGAAAACATGCTTCGTCCCCTCCGTCGCCAACCGGTTCGTTCCGGCAAACAAACCAAAATACCAGAATGGCTAACGGCTGCGTTCCATTTTCAGCATGTCCTCGACAGTTTCTCGCCGTCGAATCACCCGCCCCTTGCGTCCCTCGATCAGAATCTCCGCCGGCCGAGGCCGCGAATTGTAATTCGACGCCAGCGACATCCCGTAAGCGCCCGTATCCAGAATCGCCGCCAGATCGCCCCGCCGGAGCGCCGGCAACTCCCGGTCCCGCGCCAGAAAATCCCCCGTCTCGCAGACCGGCCCCACCACATCCACGACCATCCTGCGCTTCGATCCGCTCCGCCGCACCGGCACAATCTCGTGATATGCCTGGTAGAGCGCTGGCCGGATCAGATCGTTCATGGCGGCATCTGTAATCACAAACGTTTTCGCGCCATTCTTCTTCACATAGAGCACGCGCGTCAGCAGCGCGCCCGCCTGGGCCACAATGAACCGTCCCGGCTCCAGCAGCAGCGTCAGCCCTCCGGCCTTCTCCACCGGGGGAATCAGCGCCGCTGCATACTGCTGCACCTTCTCGGTCGCGTCAAAAACTTTGTCGGCGTGATACTCCACCCCCAGGCCGCCGCCGAGATCGATGTATCGGATGGCGTGCCCATCCTGCCGCAACGCGGCCACCAGCTGCACCGCGCGCGCCGCCGCCGACCCGAACGGATCCGCACTGCGAATCTGCGAGCCGATATGCACACTCACCCCGGCCGGCTCCAGATGCCTCCCTGCCTTCCGGTACACCGCCCGCGCCCGTCGGATTTCAATCCCGAATTTATGCTCCCGCATCCCCGTTGATATATACGGATGCGTCTCGGCAAAGACATCGGGATTCACCCGCAGCGCAATCCGCGCCCGTCGCCGCTGCTTCGCCGCCCGCTCCGACAGCAGCTCCAGTTCCTCCTCGCTTTCCACGTTGAACATCAGGATCCCCGCTTTGAGCGCGAGATCCATCTCCTCCGCCGTCTTGCCGATCCCCGAAAAGACCACCCGCTGCGACGCCCTGCGATCGACGGCCAGCACCCGTTCCAGTTCGCCGCCGCTCACCACGTCGAAACCGCAGCCCTCACGGGCGAGCAACTCCAGAATCGCCAGCGCCGAATTGGCCTTCACCGCGTAGCACAACAAATGCCGAACGGTGGCGAACGCTTCCCTGAATAACCCGATCCGCTCCCGAATGTGTTCCGCCGAGTAGACGTAGAGCGGCGTTCCGTGACGGCGCGCCAGCTGCTCCATGCTGGCGCCGTCGCAGAACAGGACCTTTGCATCGGAATACGAGAAGGGGCGAGTCGGAATCGCAGAACCTCAGCACAACGAATTTTCCCTGAGAGTATCCGGCTTCCGCTGCCCCGTAAAGCACACCCGGGCCGGTTCCGCAGTTCTCCGCAACCAACCTGCGCGGCGCCGCATCATGGCACGCCTCGAATCAGTGCCCCAGCGTGACCCGGAGTTCCCTGCCGTCGTACGTCACTTCCCGATCGGCCTGCGCTGTCACTGCCTCTCCAACACCATGATCCTTTGCAACCAGCACAACCCGGAATTGCCGAGCCTTCGCCATCCCCGGATACGATCCCTCGCGTGCTCCAATGGTCAGCACGCCCGCCCGATCGTCCCAGTGAACGGGAGTCGCCGCGTGCTCACCCTTTTCGTAGTCGTAGCTGTCTCCGGAATCCTGGTATAGATTGAACGATCCGTCCGCGCCCCGATAGATCCGCAACTCCACCGGTCCATCCGGATCCTGTGTCGCGTACTCGATTTCCGGTCCCAGGGGAAGAATCGACCCCGCACGCACATACAGGGGTATGCGTTTCAGCGGAGCTGCCGCTTCCACCTCGCGTCCCCCCTGCACCGCATCCCCCGTCCAGAAGTCGTACCACTCAGCGGCCGGCAGATACACCTTCCGGCTCACTGCGCCCCGCTCCACCACAGGCGCCGCCATCAACGCTGGCCCGAACATGAACTGATCCCCAATATTCCAGGTTCTCTCATCGGTGCGCCAGTCCATCACCAGCGGTCTCTGAATCGTGGAATCGTCACTCGCCACCTTCCACGCCAGCGAATAAATGTACGGCATCAGCCGATACCGCAGCTTGTCATACTCGACCAGAATCGGCTCTACCGCCGGATAACTCCACAACTCGTTCTGCGGACGATGCCCGTGCGTTCGAAAGATGGGGCAAAACGTCCCGAACTCATACCACCGTGCATAGAGATCCTGGTAATCTGCGATTTGGATCCTGCCCGCATACGCCGGCCAGTATCCCCCGATGTCCGTTGTCCACCACGGATACCCCGACAGCGCAAAGTTTAGCCCCGCCGGCACCTGATGCTGCAGCCCCCACCAGGTGCTGTACACATCCCCGGACCACACCGCCGCTCCCACCCGCTGTTGCCCCAGAAACGCCGACCGCGTCAGCAGGAAGACCCGCTTCTGGTGCGTGGTCGCCTTCCAGTGTTCCTGCACCCCCAGCGTGTGCATCAGGGGAAAGACGTTCGTGTACTCCGCTCCATTCCCGATCGCCAGCATCCTGCTGCGCAGAATCGCGTCGCCGAAGTGCGGCCAGTATTCTTCGGGCTCGGCGCTGTCCAGCCAGAACGCATCCCACCCCAAACCAAACAGTTTCCCGACAAGGTTGTTCCAGTAGAAATCGCGCGCCGCCGGATTCGTCGCGTCGTAAACATGCGCCCCCGTCACATCCCAGTGATGCTCGGTCATGATCGCGTAGTTCTCTGACCTGGGATCCATGAGCCCCCACACCGAGAGCATCGCGTGCACGTGTTCGTCATGCAGCTTTTGCAGATCTCCAGGCACATCGTGGTAGTTTGCGTTGAATTCCGGGTCGCCTTCCGTCTTCCACCAGAACCAGTCCTGCACCATGGCATCCAGCGGTATATGCTCGGCGCGATACCGCCCCGCGATCTGCTCAATCTCATCCAGCGACACATACCGGTCCTTCGACTGGAAAAATCCGTAGGACCATTGCGGCAGCATGGGCGCATGCCCCGTCAGCGACCGATAGAGGTGGATGATCCGATCCATCTCCGGTCCGTACAGAAAGTAGTAGTCCACGGCGTTGCCGGCGATCGAGGTGAACTTCAGCTCCAGCGGAAACCGGTTGTCCATGTAGCTGTACGCCGCGGTGTTCCACAGCAGCCCGTAGCCTTTGGTCGAGAGCAGCAGCGGAATTGCCACGTCGGTGTTGTTCTGTGCCAGTTCCACCGTCGCTCCGCGATAGTTGAAGAGCCCGCTCTGGTGCTGGCCGAGGCCGTAGACTGCTTCCATCGCTTCCATCGAAAACCGGTCCGTAATGCGCCAGGTCTTCTCACCGTTCTCCACGGTGGCCTCGTAGGTCCTCGGCACCGCGTTGCCTTCACGGAGTATCTCTTCGCCGGCCGCGTTCGTGAAAGCCAGGTTTCCGTGCTCCAGCGAGAACGCGACCTTCAACTCCGGCGTTGTAAGGGTAGCTTCGCTCCCGCTTTGCCCAAAGGTGAACCGGCCTCCCGGGCACGCCTCGTTCTCCGCCAGCATCCACGGCTTCGGATGCTGCGCTGCAGCTCCGTCCGGCCGCGCGACCACATGAATGACCGAATCCCCGCAGACCGTGAGCTCCAGAACCTCCTGGCCGATGGTCGCCCGCAGACCGCTTTCGGTTTGTTCCGCGTGAATCGCCGGCTGACCCGGAAGCTTCTGCCCCGGCATCTGTGCCGACGCCTGGACTGGGCCCGAAACCAAGATCGGCGCCACCGCGATCCACGCAGCGATCCTTCTCACCCGCTTCCCTGCTTCCATCCTCTGTGACCTCCGCGGAACCCGCCAGTATCCCATGGAGAGCGCACAGAAAACGACGCTTGCGCGAGATCGTCCGTTACGACTGGCCCTGAGACCATTGCCCGTCCAGCGTGATCATGATTTTGGTGAAGCGGCCTGGATTGGCGCTCCACGCGCGCAGTAACTCCGGTGTCTCTTCGAGCGGCGCCACCGTGCTGATCGTGGCATCCACCGGAAAGCGATGTTGCTCCAGCATCCGAATCACCTGCTCGAAATCCTCCGGCAGCGCGTTGCGCGCGCCCAGGATGTTCAGCTCCTTCTGCACGAAGAGCCGCGTCTCATAGGTCACCGGCTCTTTCGCATACCCGATGTAAACCACGCGCCCGGTAAACGCGGCCAGCTCCACCGCTGCACGAAACGTCTCCGGCGTACCCACCGCCTCAATCACCACGTCAGGACCCTCACCGCCCGTCAAATCCGCCAGAACCCTGGCAGCATCTGCGCGCCTCGTATCGATCTCGTGCGCAGCCCCCGCTTGCCGCGCAATTGCGAGCTTCGTCTCGTCAATATCGATCGCGATCGTTGTCGCGCCACGGAAAGCCGACGCAGCCACCGCCCCCAGCCCGACGCCGCCGCACCCGAAAATCGCCACCACGTCCTCTTCCCTCACCTGGGCACGCGAGACCGCGTGACAGCCCACCGTGAGCGGTTCGACGAGGCATAGCTCCTCCAGGGTCAGATTCGCTGCAAACAACTTGTCCACCGGAGCCGACACATACTCCGCCAGGGCGCCGTCCCGCTGCACTCCCAGCGTCTGGTTGTGCCGGCACGCGTTGCTTCTCCGGTTGCGGCACGACGGACATTCCGCGCAGCAGGTGTAGGGAGAAAGCGTCACATCCATCCCCACCCGCAGGTGAGGCGGATGCTCGTCGTCCAGCTCGACGATGGTCGCCGCGATTTCGTGTCCAGGAATCCTCGGAAACGACACTAACGGGTTTCTTCCCCGGTAGGAATTCAGATCGCTGCCACACAGCCCGATGCGCCGCACCCGCAGCAGCGCCTCCCCCGGCGCCCGCGTGGGATGGGAAACGTTCTCGACCCGGACGTCTCCCGGTCCGTGCATGACCACTGCTTTCACTCGTGCTTCCTTTCAGATCTCGCTTGGCTGCCCTTCCGGCATCAGGACGGACAATCCCACTCTCGCCGCGTCGCCTGCCATAAACAAAGGGTAGCGGGTGCGCCCCTCCTGATTCTCTTCGTCGCCGGGTCTTCAGGCAATCTGCTCGGCCGGACTCTCAGGGGTGCTGGTCCAGCTCAAAGCTCAGCGTCACGCTCCCCGTTGCCGCCGTCACCATCAACCGGCCAGCAAGCCCGTTGCCGGAGAGGGGGGCCAGAGTGACGGACCCATCGACTCCGGAGGTGGCCTGGACGATTTGCTCGCCCAGCACCGGCGCGGGTGGACACCCGCCCTGGATCGGACAAGGTTCGGTCCAGCCAAAGAATGTCTCGGCAAACGTCACGGCGGCTCCCGCCAGCGGATGCCCAAACTGGTCTGTCACACGGAGCACGACCGGCACAAAGGCCTGCCCGGCCGGGACATACTGTGCGGTCCCGCTCCAGGTCGACAGTGCCGCCGTCTCCGGATGGACCGGCGTAACCGTGAAGGTGGCGCAGTTCCCGGTTCCCGCCGGACACGCGCTGGCCGTCACATTCGCGCTCGTATTGAATGGGCCAGCGGTGAGTTGATTGTTCACCACCCCATCCGCGCCGCTCACATTCTGGCCGGCGGAAGGACGGATGCCCGAAGCGGCTGTCCAGCTCACACCCTGCCCGCAGAGCGGAGCGCCGGAAGAGTTCAGCACCATCGCCTGCACCGGCCACTGGACCGTGGCTCCGAGAGCGACGTAAAGGCTGGGCGTTAAGGCGGCGATGGAAGGAGGCGTTGCTCCACTGAACTCAGAGATCACGCTGCTGGCGTTGGCGAGCGAAGCGGTAACCTGCGCCAGCGCCGCCAACGTCGGCGTGATGAACAGCGTTGCCGTTCCGTCTCCGGCCGTGACCACACTGCACGAGTTCTGCCCGCATCCGAGTGCGGCTGCGCCTTCGGTCAGCGCAAACGTGACCGTCACACCCGCTGCCGGAGTCTGGCTCGTGACGTTGATCGCGCGAACCGTAAAGGGTTGCGGCACTCCAATGGGAACCGTTCCCGCCGGAGCGGCCAGAATCGAGATTGCATCGTCCGGCTCAGCGTCGTAGCTTACGCCGCTGGCGATGGCCGCCACACCCAGGGTTTGCGAATCCTGGACCTGCACGATCGCGGTCCCCGTTGCACCCCCGGAAGGAGGGGCCGTCGCGACGATGGTGGTGGGCGTCACGCCGATCACCTGGGCTGCCACGCCGTTGACCGACACGGTCATCCCGGTTTCGAATCCCATGCCCTGGATGACCATCGATCCACCGGCGGCCGGAAGCCGGGCCGGCGTCACGCTGTCCGCATAGAGGACCCGTGCGCGATACGCATAATCAGGACGCCCGTCGCCGCGCAGGTCCGCGAGCCCGATGCGGACCTCGCTGTCGGCGATGGTCAGAACCGGCAGCGTGGTCAGGCCGGCGACGTCGCCGTTAAAGGGCTGAATTGTCCCGGTGACTGGCGCTGTGCCGACGGCATCGGTCCCGTTCCAGGCGCCGATCACGACCTGCGCCTTGTTGTCGCTCGGATTCCCGCTCTCGTCCAGAGCCTCGGCTTCGACGGTGAACTCGCGGCCACCCCGTGCCCACCACTGAAACCATCCGGAATGCGCGTAGTCCGTGATTCTGCCGGTCCACACCCCGGTGACGGGCACGGTTGCGGGCGCAGCTGCCGTTCCATCGTTTCCGCTCTCTCCCCAGTCCGCGTCATCGACAACCACGTTCTCCGTAACCGCGGATCCCGCACTGAGAGTGCCGAGCTGAATCACCGGCATCGTGCCGGAGGGAGTCACTTGCCCCCTCGTGTAGGGCCCGACCGAAGAGCTTCCGATATAGAGGGGATTCAGCGGCTCAAAGGTCAGCTGATACTGGGCCGACGTCGAACCGGGCGGAAGAGGAATGCCGCTCAGGTCGAAGAATCCCTCGAGCGACTGATCGTCGCTGCCGAACCGGTTCAGTGGATTGCCGGAGGAATCGAGGGTGCCTGTTACCGGATTGCCCGCGTCCCCCTGGAAATAGACCCCGCTGACCGCGGTAGCGGTATAGCTGAGGTTCGGCAAGCCGTTCGTTAGCGGCTGCAGCACAACATTCACGCCCTGCATGCCCTGGCCACTCGGGAACTGAATCGTGCCCTGCACAGAAATCGTCGCCGACGCGGTCATCGTCTTGCCGGAGAAGCCGGCGACATTTTCGGCGGTCACCGGATAGAGACGATTCAGAGAAGCGATATCGTCGGTGCGAAGCTGCGTCGGATTGCTGAAGCACTGGCCGCTGCCTCCGTTGCAAAGCCTCTCGACGGGATGCATGAGCGGCCAGCCTGCAAGGCCTCCGGTGCTGAACGTACCGGCGGCGAACATTTCTTCGTTGGCCTGCGACCAGTCGAGGCCGAGGACCTGGCCGAAGGCCCGGACCAGCTGAAACTGCAGATTCGTAATCTGGGTTGTGGTGGTGGCACACAGTCCGTTCACGAGGATCAGAGCGTGAACGATGTTGCCGGTAACCGCGAGATTGTCGACCGAAACAAGGACCCCGTCGTTCTGACAGACCAGCGCAGAGCTCGCGCCAGCACCGTAGATCGCATTGATCACCGAGCCGTCCGCGTCGTAAATCACAGCGACCGGAGTGCCGGTGGCGGTCGACTCGATATCGGCTGGGGCAGTAACGCCGGTGGCTCCGACCACGATGTTCGAGCCGTTGACGTCTTCGGCGAGACTGCCGCCGCGCTGGATGGAAACCGCGGCGGTGCTCACGTTGCTCCAGACGGCGGCCGCGGTCGCGACCATGGCATTGGCCTGGGTTTGGCTCACCTTCGCGCTGAGATTGCCAAGGTCGGTGAAGTAGGTAACCTGACCATTCGCCCAGACGAGAGGCTGCCCTTTGGCCGACGCGTTGAAGTAGCTCGAGCCGGCGACCCAGCGCGGGCCTCCGGCGTGGGCCAGGGGCAGCGCGAAGAGGAGGGCCAGGGCGAGAAGAACCAGACCATCCGAGCCTGTGTCGGACATCGATCGTGTGCCGACCGATCGGGCGTCGTGCCGCATCTTTGGGCCTCCGGAAGCGGCCGCCGTGGGCTGTCAGGCGGCTTCCGAGTCCATTCCGCCATGGCGCGGGCGAGAGCGGCAGAAGAATCGAAGGTGGAGGCATCGGCATCATTTCAATTCGGAACGGCGGTTTTGCGTGGTTTCGAATCGGGAGTTCCGTGGAAGTTTGGAGCGGGCCCGGTGGTTCCGGCGCGGCCGCAGGTACAATTTGAAAGTTCAGGCACATGGCAGACGAAATTCGCGACACAGTCATCCTTGGCTCGGGGTGCGCCGGGCTTACCGCAGCGATCTACACGGCTCGCGCCAACCTTCGCCCGTTGATTCTGGAAGGACACGAACCGGGCGGCCAGCTGTCGATCACGACGCTGGTGGAAAACTTCCCGGGGTGGCCGGAGGGAATCCAGGGGCCGGAGCTGATCGAGAACATGCGCAAGCAGGCGGCGCGGTTCGGGGCAGAGTTCCGGCTCGGTCACCTGGCGACGGCGGACCTGACGAAGCATCCGTTCGCGCTGAACCTGGGGAGCGAGACGGTTCATACGCGGACGCTGATCATCGCCAGCGGCGCATCGGCGCGCTGGCTGGGACTGCCGTCGGAGCAGGCGCTGATCGGGCACGGAGTGAGCTCGTGTGCGACCTGCGACGGTTTCTTCTTCTCCGGTAAGGAGATCGCGGTGATCGGGGGCGGCGATTCGGCGATGGAAGAGGCGCTGTTTCTGACCCGCTTTGCGACCAAGGTCTCGCTGATCCATCGGCGCGAGCAGTTCCGTGCGTCGCGGATCATGCTGGACCGGGCGATCGCGCATCCGAAGATCCAGTTCGTGACCAACGCGACGGTCAGGGAAGTGCTGGGCGTCGAGCAAAAAGAGGTCACGGGGGTGCGGCTTCTCGACACCGTAACCGGGGTCGAATCGGACCTGAACATCAGCGGACTCTTTCTCGGCATCGGACACATCCCGAATGCGTCGATGTTCGCCGGGCAGCTCGATCTGGACGAAGACGGGTACATCAAGACCCATAACAATGTCTTCACGCGGGCGCCGGGGGTGTATGCGTGCGGGGACGTGCAGGACCGGCGCTACCGGCAGGCGATCACGGCGGCGGGAACCGGGTGCATGGCGGCGCTCGAGGTGGAGAAGTACCTCGAGGAGCACGGGCACTGACCCCCCCTCCCCCCCGGGGGCCGACGATGTGTCGCGCGTATGAATTTGATTCTATTGGGTCGCGCTTTTTGGACCCCAGGCGTATGAATTTGATTTGAGAATACTTGCGCGTAAGTATTTTGTTTTGTTATTCGCAGGTAGTACCTCGCCAACGACCTACCGCTATCTATTTGAATAGAAAGTGGAAGTCGCCTCCCTATCTGATTCCAAAGTACTTACTCAACTCCCCCATCACTCGGCATCGCCGGGAACTCCCGAAAAGAAAAGGCTCGCGGCTGCGAACCCGGGGCGCCCTCCGAGATACAACATCCCTCGGCGGCTGAAGCCGGGTGCGTGCCCGGCCTGCGGCGCGGCTCAAGGCGTGCCCCTTTCAAAACGAGGGGCTCGAGGCCCACCGTGGCTTCTACCGTCGCGCCGCGGGCGTGGTGGTGCAGGCCGATTTCGGCACGGCTGAAGCCGTGCCCTTTCCAACGTATCGACGGAGACGGGCGCGGCGGACCCATCGGATTGAGAGGCCCGGGCCTGAAGGCCGTCTTCTTCAGGCGCTCGTTCCCACGGGCTGAAGCCCGTGGCTTCTACCGTCGCGCCGCGGGCGTGGCGGCGCAGGTCTGCATGGATTGCGGTGTCGGCGTTCACACGGGACCTGATCGAAAGGCGCGGTTCCGGCACGGCTCAAGCCGTGCCCTTTCAAAACAAGGTGGCTACAGACTGAAGTTGTGTTTTTCTACGAGGAATGCAAGCGGAAGTCGGCGCCGTCGAACCGGCAGGGAAACATTTCTATCTCCCTATTTTCAGAATAGCAGACCGAGTTATCAAAACATGCCAACTTTTTTGCCGTTCGACGTCGCGCAAGATATGTGGAATGAAGCGGTATTACTTTGGTTTGGAAGCGCAGCTCTTGACAGTTTTTTCCACGACCGCTCTCATTCCGAGCGGAGGGCCTCGACGGCGTTGACGCGCGCGGCGCGGGCTGCGGGCACGGCGGAGGCGACGACCGCCGAAGCGAGGATGACGGCAGCGGAGGCGAGGAAGCTGAGGGCTCCGGGCATATGGACGTGGCCGACCCAGGCGGCGATGCCTTTGGCTCCGGCGATGCCGACGATGAAGCCGGCAGCGACGCCGATGACGGCGATGACGAGGCCTTCGCGCAGGACATCGGTGAGGATGTGGCGAGGCTCGGCGCCCAGGGCCATACGGATGCCGAACTCGCGGGTGCGTCCGCTGACGGAGAAGGCGAGAACGCCGGCAACGCCGACGACGGAGATGAGCAGAGCGACAGCGGCAAATCCGCCGAAGACGAGGGCGTTGAGCTTATCGGGAGAGAGGACTTCGGCGCGGACGTCTTCGAGGGTGGAGGCGCGCTCGACGGGCTGATCGGCGGAGATGCCCTGGACGGTTTTGACGATGGCGGGGACGAGTGGGTAAGGACTGGCGCTGGTACGGACAAAGAGGCGGCCGCCCCAGCCTTCCTGGTCGACGGGCTGGTAGACGGTCATGGAGGGGTTGGGGATGATGTTCTCGTCGTCGAAGTCGGGAACGACGCCGACGATGCGGCGGGTGTCATAGGTGATGCCGATGAACTTCATGACGCCGTCGCTCCAGTGCAGGGTGCGGCCGATGGCCTCCTGGCCGGGGAACATTTTGTCGGCGACGCTTTTGCTGATGATGACGACGCGGTCGGCGCCGCTCCTGTCGGTGTCGCGGAAGTCGCGGCCTTCGAGAAGGGGGACTCCGAGGGTGGAGAAGTAGGCGGGAGAGACGAAGCGCAGTTTGGCGCGGAGGTCTTCGTCGCCGTTTTTGCGGGTAGCGCCTTCGACGGCAAAGGCAAAACCGAAGTTGAGCCACTGGGTGTCGCGCCACGGCACGCTGAAGCCGCTGGCGACGCTGGTGACGCCGGGCAGGGCGGAGACGCGGCGGAGGACTTCATGGTTGAAGTCTTCGATCTGCTGGGGAGTGCGGCCGTAGGTGACGGGCGGGAGGTTGATGGCGAGGACGTGCGAGGTGTCAAAGGGCGGGCGCGAGGATTCGAGGTCGTAGAGGGTACGGAGGAGGAGGCCGGCGCCGGCGAGGAGCAGGAAGGAGGCGGTGATCTGGGTGACGGCGAAGATGCGCAGGCGGCGGCTGGAGCCGGTGGCGCTGCGGGTTCCGCCGGCGGTGAGGCCGGAAGCGGGCGAGGCCTTGGTGGAGGGCAGGCGGGGGATATAAGCGAGGAAGACAGCGGCCAGGAGGGCAAGGGCGATGCCGAACCAGACGAGGGTGGAATCGAGGTGGAGATCGTCGGCACGGACGGAGAAGCGCGCCGCGTATTTGCCGAGGATGGTGACCATGGGCGCGGCGATGAGGAGGGCGGCGGCAACGCCGGATCCGCAGAGGACGAGGCTTTCGGCAAGGAGGGAGCGGCGGAGGGCCACGGTATTGGCGCCGAGGGCGGAGCGTACGGCGAGCTCAGACTCGCGGCGGAGGGTGCGGGCGAGGACGAGGTTGGCGACGTTGGAGGAGGCGATGACAAAGAGCAGCGCGGAGGCCGCGAAGAGGACCCAGAGGATGGTATTGGCGCGGGCGTTGATCTGGTCGTGCATGCGGCGGACGGAGATGGTGAACTGGTCGTCGCGCTTGTAGACCTCGGGGTGGGCCTGGAGCATGGCGGCGTAGACGGTGCGGAGCTCGGCACGGGCCTGCTCGAGGGTGGCGCCGGGCGCGAGGCGGCCGAAGAGCTCGGTCATGCGATGCTCGCGGCCGGTAACCATGGTGGCGGAGAGGTGGTGGGGGCTGGTGACGACGTTGGCGATGATTTCGGTGGCGACGGGATAGGGGATGGCGGGCTCGAGGACGCCGACGATGGTGGCGGGGCGGGATCCGGCGAAGGAGTCGAGGCGGATGGTCCTGCCGACGACGGTGGGATCGGAGTGGAGGGACTGGGTCCAGAACTTGTAGGTAAGAACGACGGCACCGGCGGCGTTGGGACCATCGTCGGCGGGACCGAGGAGGCGGCCGAGGATGGGGCGCAGGCCCATCACTTCGAAGTAGTGGCCGTCGACGACGCCGGCGGGAATTTCGCGGGGCTCACCGAGGCCATGGAGGGTGAAGTCGATTTCCGAGAAGGTGCCGAGCTCGGAGATGGAACGCAGGTGTTTGCCGATGTCGTCGATTTCGGGGATGGAGAAGGTGGTGTTTTCGGCGTGGAGGCCGGGGGCGCTCTGGCGGATATAGAGGAGGCGGGCTTCGTCGCGATTGGCGAGGGGGCGCAGAAGGACGGCGCGGACGACGGAGAAGATGGCGGCGTTGGCGCCGATGCCGAGGGCGAGGGTCAGGGCGACGGTAATCCAGAGGGAGGGGACGCGGGAGAGAGAACGGATGGCGATTCTGAGATCACGAAGGAAGGACATGGAGCTTCTCCTCTGGGACCGGCTGCTCTGGACTGCGGGGCCTGGGGGACTGCGCTGGTTTCTCCGGAAGCGGGTTAATGGAAACCGTTCAGTTACGAAACAACGTACCGAACCGGGTTCGGTCTGTCAAGAACACGGTGACGAACGGGCCGGGGAATGCTTTGGGTTCGCGGTCCCGCCCCGAAGTCCGCCCTGGACCGATCAAAGCCTAGGAAGCGGACAGGAGCCCGCGCTTCAGATCGGGCCGTCTGGCCTTGCTGATGGGCAACGCCAGGCCATTGCGCATGTGAACGAGGGCCATCCCGTGCCGCGGAAAGTGGAACTCCACCACATGGTCCAGATTGACGATGGCGCCGCGGTGCACGCGAAAGAATTTCTCCGGATCCAGTTGTCTGCAGATCTCCTGGATGGTCATGCGGTGTTCGTAAGTGGCATTTTGCAGGTGGAGGCGGAGCAGATTGCCGTGACTTTGAATCCACAGGACATCGCGGAACGATACCAGGACAATCCTGTTTTGCGCCCGGACCGCGATCCGAGTGAGATATTTCGGAGGCGGCATTCCGGCCGTTTTCGCGGATGCATGGGCGGAATCGATGCGACGGGCCGATCCGATTTCCGTGATCTCTGGTTGTAAAGCCTCGAAGAGTTCCCTCGCGGGGGTGGCGGTCATACGTCCTCCAACTCAGGATCGCCATGCCCTCCTGATGCTTTTTTCTCCACGCAGTCGTTCGGGAGGGCTTGACGGTCATCGCTTATGTTGATATCAACATATTGGAACGTATGTCAAGCGCTGAGCCGGTTTCCTATGCGACGACGCTGCGGGTGCGGGACTGCTGCCTTTGCCTGCACGTGCAGCGGGCGGCGCGCGCCCTGGCGCGGCGCTTCGACGAGGCGCTGCGGCCGGTGGGGGTAACGAACGGGCAGTTTTCGCTGCTGATGTCGCTGAATCGGCCGGAGGCCCCGGGGATGGGGCCGGTGGCGGAGCTGCTGGCGATGGACCGCACGACGCTGACGGCGGCGCTGAAGCCGCTGGAGCGGCGCGGGCTGGTGAAGGTGGAGGTGGATCCGGAGGACCGGCGCGGACGGAGGCTGCGTTTGACGGCGCGGGGGATGAAGGTGCTGGGGGAGGCTGCTCCGGTGTGGGAAAGGACGCACGCGGAGATGGAGGCGGCGCTGGGCGGCGGCGAGGCGGATCGGCTAAGGAAGGATTTGCGGAAGCTGGGATAGGGATCAGCGGCCAGCGAATCGCGGCCAGCGATCAGCGGAGCAGTTGCTCGAGGGCGCTCTCGAAGGCGGGGCGATCGACGACACCGCTGTGCGAGAGAGCGATGCGTCCCTGACGGTCGATGAGGAGGGTGAGCGGCAGCTCATCGACATGGAAGCGTGCGCCGATGGCATCGGTGCCGACGGCGACGGGATAGGTCATGCCGGTTTTCGCGATGAAGGGCCGAATCAGGGCGGTGCTCTCTCCGTACATGTCGATGCCAATGAGTTGCAGGCCGCGGGCATGCCAGGCCCGGTCGAAGGCAACGTACCAGGGGATTTCGATTTTGCAACCGCCGCAGTCGACGGCCCAGAAGTCGAGGAGCACGACGTGGCCGCGGAACTGCGCGAGGGTGAGCTTGCGGCCGTCGATGCCGGTGAGGGTGAAGCCGGGCGCGGGGACGCGGGCGGCCGGTGAGATGAGAGCGTAGCCGGCGGGCGCGGGCGAAGCAGCGGAGAGGCGGAGCGCGGCGGTGGCAAACAGGAATCCGATGGCGAGGCTGAGAATCGTGCGCTGGAGGGCCCGTTTGGGGGCGGGCAGGGATTGAGTCGGCATTGCGATTGTCTCCGTCATCGGTTGTCGTGCGCCTGTGCACTGTAAAGGTTGGCGGCAAGAAACGCGTTGCGGAATTTGGCGTGGGGGTCGTAGCGGGCGGCGAGGGATTGGAAGTCACCGAGGCGCGGATAGAGCGCATCGAGCTGGGCCGGGGGGACGGTAAAGAGCTTGCCCCAGTGGGGACGGGCGGCGAAGGGCGCGAGGCGTGCCTCGATCTGCGGAAGGATCGCGCGGACCTGGGGCCACTCCGGTTTCCAGGTGAAATGAATGGCGAGGGAGCGGCGATGGTGGGCCATGCTCATCCACAGATCGTCGGCGGCGATGGTACGCAGTTCGGTGACGAAGAGGAGGGGCGTGATCCGGTCGCGCAGGGTTTCAACGGCGCGGATGGCGGCACAGGCCTGATCGAAGGGGACGAAGTATTCGGTCTGGAGCTCCTGGCCGCTCGAAGGGGTGAAGTTCATTTTGAAGTGGGGCAGGCGCTCATACCAGGGGCCGGGGATGCCCATCTGTTCGGTGCAGGCTGCGGCGGAGTGGCCGAGGATGGGGTGCATGTTTTCAGTCGCGCGGCGGGCGCCGAAGAATTCCGGGCCGAGGGGGTCGGGTGCGGAGGCCTGGCCGGCGCGGCGCTTGATCCAGACCTGCGTGGCGCGGGCGTTCTGCCAGTCGGTAAAGAGCGAGACGGAGTAGCCGGAGGCGAAAACGTCTTCGAGGTGGTGTTCGAGGACGGCGAAGGGCAGATCGAGGTAGACGGTCTGCGCGACCTGGTAGGTGGGCTGCACATCGAGGGTGACGCGGGTGAGGATGCCGAGGGCGCCGAGATGAACGGCGGCGCCGGAGAACAGCTCGGGATCGGCGGAGCGCGAGAGGCGGACGAGATCGCCGCGAGCGTCGATGAATTCGATGGCGGAGGCGGCGGTGGCGAGGTTGCCGTTGTGGAGTCCGGAGCCGTGCGTGGCGGTGGCGATGGCTCCGGCGACGGAGATGTGGGGCAGCGAGGCGAGATTGTGGAGGGCGAAGCCGCGGGCATCGATGACGGGAGCGAGGTCGCCGTAGCGGACGCCGGCGCCGACGGTGACGGTGCGGGCGGCGGAGTCGAGCGCGACGGAGTTGAGGGCGTGAAGAGAGATCTGGTTCTGGGGGCTGTCGGCGATGGCGTTGAAGGAGTGGCGGGAGCCGAGGGCGCGGAGATGGCGGTGGCTGCGGACGGCGGCCTGGACTTCGTCGACGGTGCGGGGCTCGAGGAGAGTGGGCGCGGAGTAGGTGAGATTGCCGGACCAGTTCGTGCGGTCGGCGGTCGCGGGGGGATTCTGCGCGGGGAGCATCCGCGACAGGATACAGCCGGTGAGGGCAGCGGCTGAGGTTCTGAGGAAAGCGCGCTTCTCCATGGGGGACCTCGGTCCACCAGCATAGTACGAGCGGGCAGCGGGACGACGGCGAACAACTCTATTGCACGTTTCTACTCGACTTTGAAGCCGTTCTTTTGGGCCAGGGAGCGGCGAGAGCGGCTCGCGCGATGGACCTTGCATTAACCTTGTAGTACCGATCCGGTTTGACAATGAGCCCGGGGCCGATCGAGGCGGCGCCCGGGCGAGGTCCCCAGCATCCTCGAATGCGGCTGATGTGAGGTGGACGATGCGAGTACCCAGGGCGAAGGGCGTGGTGCGCGTTGCGCGCAGGAGCCTGCCGGGATGGCTGGCGATGGGAGCCCTGCTGGCGGCGGGGCTGGCGGGGTTCACCGACGCGGCACGATCGCAGGCCGCGGCGCCCTACGCGGGGCTGCAGAATCAGAGCGCGGCGATCATCGCGCACCTGAGCGCGGCGATCCAGTTCTACCGCACCGTGAATGAGCCGATGCAGACGGCGGGCGAGCCGAACGACGTGGTGTATCGGGATCAGGCGATCCAGCAGGCGCAGGAGGCCGGGGCGCTGGCTTTTGAGTCGGCCAAGGCGGAGGCCGGGCTGATTGCGACCGGGGGCGGGGGCCCGGCGCCGGAGTCGGATCAGCAGCAGCGGATCCAGGCGGCCATGACGAACAACGCGACGCGGATTCACGATCTGGAGCAGCGGGAGAAGACTCTGGATGCTCGGGAGGGCGGACGCGTCCAGGCAGAAAGAGAACAGGTGCACGCGGCGCTGCAACTGGCGTACGCGATCCAGGACGCGCTGCACCGGATTGCGCAGACCACGGCGGCGCGCGGGGGGACGGGGCTGGCCGCGGACGTGAGCCGGCTGGAGCAATCGCTGCCGGAGCTGCAGGGGAAGAACAAGACGAGCGCGCCGGAGATGACGACGATCGAGTCGGCGCTGTCGGCGGGGGTGACGACGCAGAGCATCGTGCTGCTGCATTTGCTGGAGACGCAGCATGCGCTGGCCATGACGCTGGCGGCCAACGACGCGCTGGAGGAGCAGGCAACGGCTTTGCGCGCGCCCATGCTGACGATCGTGCGGCAACTGGTGCAGCAGGGGCAGCAGCTTTCCCAGCAGGCGGAAGCGGCAATGCCGGCCAGGGCGAGACGCGGCAAGGCGGGAGCGAACGCGGGACCGGCGCCGGAGGATCTGCAGTCGATCACGCAGCAGTTCAAAGCGCTGTCGGGGGCGACGGTGCCGCTGAGCGAAGAGACGATCGTGCTGGAGCAGAGCCATGCCAATCTTGCGGCGTGGCAGGCCTCGGTGCGTCAGGAGTACACGAGCATCCTGCATGCGCTGCTGCTGCGCATCCTGGTCATTGCGATTGCGCTGGGGCTGATAGTGGGCGCGGGAGAAATGTGGACGCGGGCGACGAACAAGTACATCAGGGATCTGCGGCGGCGGCGGCAGCTGCTGATCGTGCGGCGGGTGATGGTGGGATTCCTGTCGGTGATGGTGCTGCTGTTCGGGTTCGTAACGCGATTCGATTCGCTGGCGACGTTCGCAGGTTTCATCACGGCGGGCATTGCGGTCGGACTGCAGACCATTCTGCTGTCGGTGGCGGCGTACTTCTTCATCATCGGGCGGTACGGGATCAAGGTGGGCGACCGCGTGACGGTGGCGTCGGTGACGGGAGATGTGATCGACGTGGGACTGGTGCGCTTTTATCTGATGGAACTGGCGGGCAGCGGCAGCGCGCTGAATCCGACCGGGCGGGTGGCGGTGTTCTCGAATGCGGTGCTGTTCCAGGCGGGAACCCCGCTCTACAAGCAAATGCCGGGCACCGGATATGCGTGGCACGAGCTGACGGTGAAGCTGGCGGAGGGGACGGACTACATCCCGGTGTGCGATGCGATTCTGAAGGAAGTGGACAGGGTATTCCAGGCGTACCGCGGGGAGATCGAGCGGCAACATCACACGGTGCAGCAGTGGATGCAGGCGACGATTCAGGCGCCGGCGATCGAGTCGCGGCTGCAGTTCACGGGCGGCGTGATCCAGCTCTGGGTGCGCTTCCCGGTGGAGATACATGAAGCGGCCGAGACCGACGAGAAGGTGACGCATGCGCTGCTGCAGCTGATGGCGCAGGATCCGGCGGTGAAGGCCGCGGTGAAGGAAACGCCGTCGATTCAGCCTTCGGTGCGGGGATAAAGGGGTGGGGCGCAGGGCGAAGATCAGAGCTCGAGGCCGAAGCGGGAGTGGAATTCGCGCCGGCCGAGGCGGGTGAGGGTAAGGGCGCGGCTGTCGTACTCGCGGGCAAGCCATTTTTGCGAGAGGGCGAGGCTGAGAAGGGCGGCACCGAGCGCTCCGCCGAGATGAGGACGGCGCTCGCTCCAGTCGAGACAGGCGTAGGCGAAGCGGCGGCGGCTGGCACGGGCCTGGCCGAGGTTGAGTCCGAGAGCAGCGAAGAAGCGGGTTCCATCGGCGGTGAGGTCGTAAGCGCTGGTGCGGGGAGCAATGCGGGTCTGTTTGCGGGCGCCGCGGCGAAGGGGCTCGATCCAGCGGGAACGGACGAAGTGATCGTGGAGAGAGACGGCGACGGATCCGGCCATGTGGTCGTAGCAGGAGCGCGCCGTGCGGAGGTGCTCGGGGGTGTGGGGAACGAAGCGGGGACGGGTGCCGCCGGCAAGGACGCTGAGGCGCTCGAGGGCGCGGGCGACGTCAGGACCGGCGAGGGAGTAGTAGCGATGGCGGCCCTGGACGAAGACGCGGACGAGGTTTTCCGATTTGAGCCGGGAGAGATGCACGCTGGCCGTGGAGGGGGAGACATCGGCAACGATGGCGAGCTCGGTGCCGGTGCGGGCGTGGCCGTCGAGGAGCGAATAGAGCATGCGGGTGCGGGCCGGCTCGCCGATGGCGGCGGCGATGGAGGCGACCGAGGCATCGATGTCGGCGCCGAAGGTGCGCGGGGTTGCATCCATACTTTTACCGTAAACGAAGTATGCATGCGGGGCAAGGATCATGCTCGGGAGATGAAGACATCCACGATCACGCGGCGCAACGCGATCGCCGGTTTGACGGCAGCCGGGGTGGTGGCGGCCGCGGAAGGCCGTCCGGCGATGGAGCAGGTGTGGGCGCGCCCACGCGGGGAACAGAGAAACGAGGGACAGATGAAGGTGACGTGTTTCATCCGGTATCAGATCGATCCCTTCCAGAGGGAGGCGTTCCGGACGTACGCGGAGAACTGGGGACGGATCATTCCGCGCTGCGGCGGGCAGCTGGTGGGATATTTTCTGCCGGATGAGGGGACGAACGATGTCGCCTGGGGACTGATCGCGTTCGAGAGCCTTGCCGCATATGAGGCCTACCGGGCGCGTCTGAAGGGCGATGCGGAGGCGCGGGAGAACTTCGCGATGGCGGAGAAGATGCGGCTGATTCTGCGCGAAGAGCGAAGCTTCCTGACGGCAGTTGCGGAAACGTTCTGCATTCGGGCAGAGTCGATGGGACGGGACCAATAATTATGCCGACGCAAAGAGAGAAGGGCGAAGTTTTCTGCGCGATGCACCAGCGGGACCGCGCGTTCATCATTCCCAATCCGTGGGACGCGGGGACGGCGCGGATGCTGGCGCACCTGGGGTTCGAGGCGCTGGCGACGACGAGCGCGGGGAATGCCTTTTCGCACGGGCACAGGGACGGGACGATGGGGCGCGAGGCGACGCTGGAGAACGCGGCGGCGATCGTGGAGGCGACCGATCTGCCGGTGAGCGGCGATCTGGAGAACGGGTTCGGGGACAGCCCGGAAGCAGCAGCGGAGACGATCCGGAGGGCGGCGGCCGCGGGACTGGTGGGGGGATCGATTGAGGATGCGACGGGAAGGGCGGAGCAGCCGATTTACGAGCTCGGACTGGCGATCGAGCGGATCGAGGCAGCGGCGGAGGCAGCGCGGGCGCTGCCGTTTCCCTTTGTACTGACGGCGCGCGCGGAGAATTATCTGTACGGACGGGCGGATCTGAAGGACACGATCCATCGCCTGCGAACGTACGAGGAGGCCGGGGCGGACGTGTTGTATGCACCGGGACTGAACAAGCGGGAGCAGATTGCGGCCGTGGTGAGTTCGGTGGACCGGCCGGTGAATGTGCTGATGGGCCTGGGCGGGCTGGATCTAAACCTGGAGGATCTCTCCGAGATGGGGGTGCGGCGGGTGAGCGTGGGCGGCGCGCTGTGCCGTATGGCGCTGGGCGCATTTTTGAGCGGGGCGCGGGAGATGAAGGAGCGGGGGACGTTCGGATTCACGAAGAGAGCGGCGAATACGCAGAAGATTGTGGACGCGCTGGGGCGGTGAGCCGACGGCGCGCAAAAACAGCCTGGGAAAATGAAACCGGCCCCGATGGGCTCAGGGCCGGGGTGGAATGCAACGCGTAAGGTCAGGCCGAACTCAGTGGTGGGCTCCTCCACCGCCGCCGGAGGAAGCGCCACCGCCGGCACTCACAGCACCGCCGCCGTGGAAACCACCGCCGCTGAAGCCGCCGCCGCCGCCGGAACTCCCATGGAAGCCGCCGCCACTGGCGCCGCTGGCGGAGAAGCCGCCGCGACCAGCAGAGGAGAAGCCGCCGGAGCGGGCACCGCTGAAGCTCGGCGGCGCGCCAAAGGTGCGAACGCCCGGCGCCGGCGAAACGTAGGCGCTGCGGACTCCGGGAGCGAAGCCGTGCCCGTCCCGGAACCCGGGAGGCGCCATTTCAGGATGCGTGCGCACCAGGGCAGTGGTGAAGCTCTCGCCCATGGGTCCGCGCTCGAGCGGGTGGATGCCGGGTTCGAGCGGCTGAATGGACTTGCCCTGGAAGGTCAGGGGGTGAGGCGCGGGCCTGAATCCATTCTGATAATGGAAGGGTGCGGAGTATTCCGCGCCGCGGTCAACGGCAACATAGTTTCCGGGGCGGGGCTCACCAGGGTGATGGATGGGGCCGCCACGCGGGTGCAGCGGAGCCAGCGGACGCGCCGGCGGAGCATAGCCCGTGGGAACATTCCAGACGGTGGCGTAGGGATACCAGCCGGCGCCGTAGAAGCCCCAGCCGCAGTTGCCGGGAATCCAGACCCAGCCGTAGCCGTTGACGAAGTCCCAGGCGCCGCAGTGATAGGGCCACCAGCCCCACGGGTAGCCGGAGATCCAGGTGTATCCCATGCCGGAGTAATAGCCCCAGCCACCGACGCCGAAGGGATCCCAGTTGGCGCCGACGCCGGCCGGGGACCAGACCTGGCCGTAGCCGGGAAGGCTGTACCAGTTGCCGTAGTAGTCGAGGTCGTTCCATGCGGGATTGTCCGGGTTGCCGGAGCTGGCGCGGGCGGTCGACTCGTTGTCCTCGAGACGGGAGAGCGCTTCGTCACGATCGGAGTTCCACTGATCCCAGGAGTCGGCGACGACGCTCTGCGCGATGGTGAATTCGCCGGGCTGCTGGGGATCGGTCTGGAACGTCTGACTGGGATGGACGTCCATGGAGAGGCCCTGTCCGTCGTCGACGTGAACGGCGCCGTGCATCACGGCCAGCTGGGAGGGCGCGGTGTCGAGGGCAAGACGGAAGACGGCGCTCTGCACGGGGCTGGCGGTGTCCTGGCCGAAGCGGACGGTGTACTGGCCGCCGTGGCCATTGAGCTCGTAGTAGCTGAGACCGGTGAGGGCGTCGATCTGCGTCACGGTGCTGCCGTCGGCGTTGCGGCGAAGCTCGGTGAGGCGGATGGAGCTGTCGGGAGTAACGCGGGCGACGCTGCCATCCTCAAACTCGATCTCGAAGCGGCCGTTGTCGCCGGTGACGAAGCGCATGCCCTCGACGGCGGGCATATTGGGCTCAGCCTGATCGAAGGCGATCTGACCGCCCTGGAAGATCTGAACCTTGCCCTCGACATCACTGAGGCGGACGGCGCGGATTTGGGTCTGGCCCTGGGCTTCGGGAGGCGCGGCCTGATCGGGCGGAGGCGCGGGCGGGGTCGTGTCCTGGGCCCGAGCGGCGAAGGCAGCAAGGAGGAGAACAGAGGCAGCGGCGAAGAGGATCAGGCGGGGAAAGGATCTGCTCTGACGGATGCGTAAGCTGCGAAGGTCAAGAGAGCGGCGCCCCATGACGGCACCTCCTTTGCGCGTCGACCCCGATCGCGGGTGAGGCAGGAGATGCACTGCACCGCCGATCGAGCTGGCGCCGGAGTCCCTGCCACCCTGGGCCTGAAGGGCAGACGCTGTGGCCCACAACCCATCTGCACTTAGATAACGTGCCAGGGTTGTATTAAGTTTCGACCTATTTTCGCACGGTTGGGGAGGGCGAGGAAATGACAAATCCGCGCAGATTGCGGGTTATTCGTTGCATTGCCGGGAGGGTGTTTAGCGGGACTTTTCCGCCTTCCGGCTGCGGGCGAGCAGATCCATGGCGCGCTTGCGGGCTCGATCCATCACGCGCTGGTCGCCGGCGACTGCGCGGAGCTGATCGGCGATGTTGGCGAGGTCGAGAGCGCGGCGGTCCCTGACGGCGTCCTGCAGGGTTTCGAGTTCGGCATCGAGGCCGAGGCGGTCGTGCAGGACCTCGATGTCGAGACGGCGCCCTTCCTCGAGGGTAAAGGCGACGGATTCGAGGTCGTCGACCATGTGCTGGAGCGCGGGATCGCCGGCCCAGACAAACTTGCACGAGCCGCTGCCGTCAGGACCGGTGTAGGTGAGCGATTTGTCGCCGGTGAAGGCGAGGGAGGTTTGCGTGGTGGCGCAGCGCGTGGCAAAGAAGCTGTGTTCGCGGGCGTAGCGGAAGAGATTGGAGCGGAGGGGGTCGTCGAGGCGGATGGGGCGATCGAGGGGCGAGGGCATCACGTCGTCGCCGGCGTCGGTGTCCGGCCCGGGTTTGGAAGTGAAGTGGCCGGCGCCGGTTTCATCGAAGGTGAGGGTGTACTGCGAGGGCTGAAGCTGCGGATGCTCGAAGGTGAAAACGATGCTGGCGGGGGCGGCGGGGGTCTGCGCAGAAGTGAGAGCCGGGACGGCGAGAAACAGGAGGAGCAGAAGGGATGGGAGCGACGGGAATCGCATGACTAAACCGCGCCAGCCTCCTGGAGGGAGAGGGTCTGGGCATGATGGATGTGGCAGATGGCGATGGCGAGAGCGTCGGCGGCATCGGCGGACTCGGGCGGGGCGGGAAGGGCGAGCAGGCGGGCGACCATGAACTGAACCTGCTGCTTGGCGGCGAGGCCGTAGCCGGTAACGGTGGACTTGATGGTGAGGGGCGCGTACTCCGCGACGGGAAGGCCGGCGGTGGCGGCGGCGAGCAGAGCCACGCCGCGGACATGACCGAGACGGATGGCGGAGCGGGCGTTGACGGAGTAGAAGACTTCTTCGACGGCGACGACATCGGGGCGGCAGCGCTCGAAGAGAGCGCTGAGCTCGGCATAGATGAGGGCGAGACGCTGCGGAAGGTGAGCCTTTTTGGGGGGGCAGATGCCGCCGGAAGAGATGGAGACGAGACGGGGGGCCTGACTGGGAAGCAGGGCGCGGTCGTCCCAGTCGACGACGCCGTAGCCGGTGGTTTCGGTTCCGCAGTCGATGCCGCAGACACGCATGGAGAGAACCCTCAGAAGGACGACGCTCGCGCAGGAAAACTACGGCTCAGTGTAGCGCAGGCACAGGGCGCGGCACAGCGCGAAAGCGGGTGCGCGAAGAAGAGGGTCACCGGTTTGGACAACTGCGCGGGGTCTTCACGCCGGCCACGACGACCCAGCCGTTGTCGGCGCCGGGATGGGTGGAGCAGTGAACGTCGTGGATGCCGGCGGCCCAGGGTCCGTGGGCGACGTAGGCCTGGCCGTAAGCGAAGACGGGATCGTCGGCGCGAGCGACGACGATGCCATCGAGGTCATCGTTGGTGACCACCTGCACGTTGACGCTCTGGCCGCCAGGAAGCTGGACTGCGATCGAGGTGATGTGGTGGTCGCCGTGGCGGCCGCCGGCCTGCAGACGAGTCTTCTGCGTGGCGATGCCACACACCATAACGTTGTCGATATCGCGCCGGGTTTGCGAGGCGATGATCTGCGCAAGGCGCTGGTTGACCTGGGGCGTGCAGGCGGCGGGAACGGGAACGTTGCGCTGCGCGAACAGCGCAGGAGCGAGGAAGAGAAACGGAAGGACAACTGAGGTTGGAATCGACCAGCGCACATCGACCTCCTGGTGGTTTCACTGCACGGATCGAGAAGCGGACTTGTCGGACGGGCTTGCGCCGGGTCAGGCAGTTGCCTTCGAAACGCCTTCCAGAGGGGAACTGGCGGTGGCGTAGAGTTTACGAGGCATGCGGCCGGCGAGATACGCCTGGCGGCCGGCGAGAACCGCGTGCTGCATGGCTTCCGCCATGAGGATGGGATTGGCGGCGGCGGCAATGGCGGTGTTCATGAGGACGCCGTCGGCGCCCATCTCCATGGCGAGGGTGGCATCGGAAGCGGTGCCGACACCGGCATCGACGATGAGAGGGACGGCGACAATTTTTTCGCGCAGGATCTGGAGCGTGGCGCGGTTCTGGATGCCGAGGCCGGAGCCGATGGGCGCGGCGAGCGGCATAACGGCGGCTGCACCGGCATCGATGAGGCGATGGGCGAAGACGATGTCGTCGGAAGTGTAAGGAAGAACGGTGAATCCCTCTTTGACGAGGGTGCGGGTGGCTTCGAGGGTGGCCTGGACATCGGGATAGAGGGTGGCCTGGTCGCCGATGACTTCGATCTTGACCCAGTCGGAGAGACCGACTTCGCGGGCGAGACGCGCGGCGCGAATGGCTTCGTCTGCGGTGTAGCAGCCGGCGGTGTTGGGAAGGAGGAAGTAGCGGCGCGGGTCGATGAAATCGAGGAGGGATTCCTGGGAGCGGTCGAGATTGACGCGGCGGACG
This sequence comes from Acidobacteriaceae bacterium, assembly GCA_035508305.1. Lineage (GTDB taxonomy): Bacteria > Acidobacteriota > Terriglobia > Terriglobales > Acidobacteriaceae > Palsa-343. The sequence goes on from DATJNE010000063.1 coordinate 54,604, forward strand.
GCGACGGTGACCACCTCGGCGCCGGAGGCTTCGATCGCGGCCTGGGTTTCCGGGCCGTTGCGGTATTTGCCGGTACCGACGATGAGGCGCGACTGAAAGGCTTTGCCTGCGATGACGAGGGGTTCCATGGGGACATTGTAGAACCGGGAGCGAGGGGGAGCATGTGGCGGGAATCACCGGAGCGCGCGGAGGACGTGGGAGGGGACGAGGGCGCGGAAATGTGAAAGGCCCGCTGCCAGATGCGGCATGCGGGCCTTGATCACCGGTGAGCTGTTGAGATTGACCTGAGGCGCCCCCGCTATCCTACCCGGGTCCCCGGCGAGTGTCTCGCAGGGGTGGTCGGGAGTGGCCTCGGCGTGTTTGGTTACGCCAGGACTTCATTCACTGGAGCCAGGAGCGGCTCTAAGCCTCAGTCACCTCACGCAGGGTCCTGCGACTACTACTACCATCAGAATTTTTCATTAGCTGGATCATCCTCCTTTCCCGTGTACCGATACGTTAACGCGGGAATCGGGCGCAGGGCAAGGGGCGGCCGGACAGAGGCCGGAGCGAGGATGCAGCAGGCCGGATCGGCGATCCACGGTCGATCGCGTCGGGCGGGTGGTCCGATTCGCGAAACGGACACGCGTCGGACGTTGTCGGACATTGTCGGACGGCGTCGGACACGCCTGCAACGGGCCGTATTGCGGGGGTTTCCTACCAGGAGTGCCAGGAGCCCTCGTGCTGGACGAGAGTGACCTCGACGCCGAAGAGGGCGCGCAGCTTTTTCGGGGTGAGCAGTTCCCTTTTGGGACCGTCGGCCACGATGCGGCCCTCCCGCATCATGATGACGCGGTCGATTTCGGGAAGGATGTCGGCCAGATGATGCGTGACCATGAGGATACCCACGCCCTGGCGGGCGACGCGGCGAAGCGCCTGGCGCAGTTCGCGCTGAGCGGCAAGATCGAGGGCGTTGGAGGGCTCGTCGAGCAGGAGCATTTCGGGCTGGTGGACGAGGGCGCGGGCGATCATGATGCGGCGCTGTTCACCGGCGGACATTTCCCCGACGAGCTTGGCTTCGAGATGCGTGGCCTGCATGAGGTGAAGAGCCTGGTGGGCGCGATCGCGCATCTCGGGCGTGACGTGCAGGTTGGGCCAGAGGGTGGAGGCGGAGAAGAATCCGGCGACGACGGCATCGAGGCCGGGGGTGACGGGGGTGCGCTCGCCGGGGAGCTCCGCGGAGACGACGCCGAGATGGGTGCGCAGTTGTGAGACGTCCCAGCGTTCGCGTCCGAGCAGGCGGAGCTCGGTGGTGGGGGTGACGATGGGGTAGCACTGGCAGGTGATGGTTTTGATGAGCGTGGATTTGCCGCAGCCGTTGGGGCCGAGGATGGCGAGGTGTTCGCCGCCGGCGATGCGAAGCGAGAGGTCGTGGAGGACAACGTTGTCGCCGCGGGCGACCGAGACATTGCGCATGAAGAGGAAGTCCGGTGGGTGCGGGGAGAGAATCTCGCTCACCGAAAAATTATTACAGAGGGGCGGAGGCAACGAAGGGGCAACACGCGGGATAGGATGGCGAGGATGAGTGATCGCGGTCAGACGCTGAACCTGTGGAAGAAGCATCTGGGGCGAGTCCCTCCGGAGGTCTGGGCGAGGACGGAGCTGGAAGGGCTGGTGCTGGCGGACAACGATCTGGAGGAAATCCCGGAAGAGATCGGGCGGCTGCAGAGGCTGCGGATGCTCGACCTGGGACACAACCGGCTGAGGCAGGTTCCGGAGGCTCTGGGAGAGCTGGAGGGGCTGAGCGATTTTCTTTACCTGCACGACAATCGCCTCGCCTCGCTGCCCGGCTCGATGGCGCGACTGAAGCGGCTGCGCTACCTGAATGTGAGCGAAAACCAATTCACGACATTCCCGGAGGCCATCTGCGCCATGAGCGGACTGGCGGAGCTGCGGGTGACGGATAACCTGATGGAGGAGTTGCCGGAGACGATCGGCCAGCTGACGAGTTTGCGCGAACTGCACTTGCGGAACAATCGGCTGACGAGCCTGGCGGATTCGATCGGAAAGCTGCGGGAGCTGCGGCTGATCGACCTGCGGGGAAACCCGCTGGGCTCGCTGCCGGATGCCGTTGCGGAGCTGCCGAGGCTGGAGAAGCTCGACCTGCGCTGGGTGACGACGCTTGCGCCTCCCGTCTGGATGGGGAAGCTCGAGGAGCGCGGTTGTCTGGTTTACTGGTAGAGATCGCGGGAATCTTCGAGTTCGAGATGAACGAAACCAGACTGCATGTTTCAGGAACGAGGGCGGGGCGTGCGCGAAGCTCGCGCTTCCTCTCATGGGCGGCAGCGGCTTTGCTGTGCGCGGCTGCGCCGCTGGCGGCGCAGAAGAGGCTGGTGCTGATCGACCAGGATGGGTCGGGGCCGGGCGGGTCGAACCAGATGTCGATGATGGTGCTGCTGGAATCGCCCCAGGTGGAAGTGCTGGGGATCACGATGGTGACCGGGGACGCGTGGCGCGACGAAGAGACGCAACACACGCTGCGCATGCTGGAGCTGATCGGACGCACGGATGTGCCGGTGGCGAAGGGCGCGGAGTATCCGCTGGTGCGGACCGAAGAGGAGACGCGGCTGGAGACGCCGCTGGTGGGCAAGGTGGACTGGCTGGGCGCGTGGGGGCAGGGACCGATCAGCCTGGAGCAGACGGCACACGGGGTGGTGAAGATTGCGCCGGAGCATCCGGCGATGCATGCGCCTGATTTTGTCCCGCCGCTGCCGGAGGGCGCACCGCACACGAAGGCGATCGATGAGGATGCCGTGCATTTTCTGATCCGGCAGGTCCACGCTCATCCGCATCAGGTGACGATTTATGCGGCGGGTCCGCTGACGAATATTGCGCTGGCGGTGCGGATCGATCCGGAGTTTGCCGGGCTGACGCGGGGAATCGTGATGATGGGCGGAAGCCTGGATCCGCAGACCGACGATCCGGAGTTCTCGGAGAGCCCACGGCATGAATTCAATTTCTGGTTCGATCCGGAAGCGGCGCACATCGTGCTGCGGGCACACTGGCCGCGCATCGAGGTGACGACGGTGGATGTTTCGATCAAGGCCATGTTCACGCAGGCGATGCTGGACCAGATCAGCCAGTCGCAGAGCCCGGCGGCGCGGTACATCGCGGCGTGGTCGCAGGACCGTTACTACCTTTGGGACGAGCTGGCGGCGTGCGCGTGGCTCGACCCAACGATCATCACGAAGGAAAAGCAGGTGTATATGGATGTGGATCTGAGTCACGGGCCGAGCTATGGGAATACGCTGACGTGGACGGACGCGATGCGGCCGCAGACGGATGTGCAGAAAGTGCATGCGCAGATGGATCTCGATCCTGGGAAGTTCACGCGGGAATTTGTGGCGATCATGACGGCGGGCAGGACGCCGGGGAACTGACGATGGCGGAGAAGTTGCTGATCAGCGAAGAAGCGCTGCCGCGAGGATTTCGATTTGCGGCGGTCAAGGCAGGCATCAAGCCCAGCGGTAAACCGGACTTCGCGGTGGCCGTGGCGGATCGCATCGCGAGCGCGGCGGCGATGTTCACCAGCAACCGGGTGCAGGCGGCGCCGCTGACGATTGGACGACGTCACCTGGAGCGCAGCCAGGGACTGCTGCGCGTGCTGGCGGTGAACGCCGGCAACGCGAACTGCGCGACCGGCGAAGCCGGGCTGCAGGCGGTCGAGCAGGTGTGCCGTGCGGCGGCGAAGACCTTTGGCTGCGAAGGCCACCAGGTCTTCCCTTCCTCGACCGGGATTATCGGCGTGCCGCTGCCGGCGGAGAAGCTGGTGGCGGCGCTGCCGGAGGTGAAGGAGGCGCTGGCGGCGGATGCGCGGGCGTTTTCGCAATTCGCGCAGGCGATTCTGACAACGGACACGCGAGCCAAGGTGGCGCACGCGCAGATCGATGCCGGCGGAAAGCCGGTACGGATTGCCGGCGTGTGCAAGGGGGCAGGGATGATTCATCCGCAGCTCGCGCTGGCCAGCGCGGCGGGCGGCTCTCCGCTGCACGCAACCATGCTGGTGTATCTGTTCACCGATGCGGCGGTGCATCCAACGGCGCTGGAACGGTATCTGCGGGCGGCGGCGGAGGTGAGCTTCAATCGCATCTCGATCGACGGCGACACCTCGACGAATGACACGCTGCTGCTGCTGGCCTCCGGGGAGTCGGGGGCGGATGTGTGGGCAGAAGATGCGGCGTTCGCGCAGGCGCTGACCGTGGTGTGCACTTCGCTGGCAAAACAGATTGTGGCCGACGGCGAGGGGGTGGGGCATGTCGTCGAGCTGCAGATCGAAGGCGCGCCGAGCGACGCCGACGCGGTGACGATCGCGAGGTCGATCGCGCGTTCGATGCTGGTGAAGACGGCGTGGGCGGGTTCGGATCCGAACTGGGGACGGCTGATGGCGGCGGCGGGGTACGCGGGGGTGGCAATCGATCCGGAGAATATTGCAATCTGGTTCGGCGAGCTGCCGGTCTGCGTGAACGGAGGGCGCGCGCCGGAATACGACGAACGCGCCGCGCACGCGTATCTGGAACAGAAGGAATATTCGATTCGCATCGCGCTGGGGGTCGGCGAGGGACAATGCCGATTCTGGACGAGCGATCTGACCGCGGAATACGTCCGGATCAACGCGGAGTACTCGACGTAGGGCAGCGTGCCGCGTGCGGAACACAGCACCGTCGGCGGCGTGATTGAGATCACATCGCGATGTGCCGGGAGAGTGCATCGGGCGAAGTGCAGAATGCTGAAGGGTGCATGATTTCTGCGGTTGCGCGCGATGAGAACAGGAAATGCACAGGGTTATTCACAAAACTGTTGAAATCTGCGAGTGGCCGGAAAGTGAGAACGGTTCTCCGGTGACTGCGGGAACGGAGTACGCGGCTGCGCTACAATTTTTGAAGAGCTGCAGGAGTTGCAGCGCACACGCGCAGCAGCCAGGGCCGCACACCCCGAGCAGCGGCCGCAGAGGACATCTCAAAACAGATGAAGAGCAGGCCGGGAACCCGGGTGGCGTCTGCCACAGCACATGGCAAGCACGGGCATTCGCTCATCAGCGACGCGAAGTTCCGGCAGTTGTACGAGCTGGCGCTGAAGCTGCAGCGGGTGAGCGGGGGCGCGAGCGGAGACGGGGCGGCATGGCTGCGCGAACGCGAAGCGGCACTGGCCGGCGCGGTCGCCGATTTACGAGCGTCCGACGTGGTGGTGGCGAAGTATGCGGCGGCCGTGGAGGACATCACGCGCGGACGCCTTGCTCCCGGGATGGACGCCCGCAGTTTTGAGGAGCGCGCGATCGAAGCGCTGAGCGACGCGGTGAGCGACCGGCTGCGGAAGACGGGAAGAATTACGGCGATCTTTTTTGACGGCCGGCGCAGCGGCATTCTCGACGAGGCGCGCGCGCTGGCCGTCGCAGCGAAGCTGCCGGTGCTGTTCGTGGAGCATCCGCAGAGGCGGGGGCGGGCGGCGGCGAAAGGCAGGAAGCGGGCTGCGCTGGAGTATCCATCGATTCCGGTCGACATCCAGGATGTGATTGCGATGTACCGGGTGGCGCATGAGTCGATTGCAAGGGCGCGCGAGGGCGCCGGGCCGACGCACATTGTGGGCGTGCGGTGGAAGACGGCGGTGAGCGGACGCCGGAAGGCGGCAAAGGCGGAATCGCAGGATGCGGTGGAGCATCTGGAGGAGTGGCTGATGGCGCGCGGACTGCCGGCGCAGCAATGGCGGCGGGAACTTTTCACGGAGTTTGCGGCGGCCAGCGGCGGGCAGAGCCCTGGCGTGGAGAACGCAGCGCACGGGGCGCTGCAAGAGGAAGATGCCCGGACGCGGGCAATCGCGTGAGCGCGGAGGAGTGATCGGGAGTTTATGGCGACTAAGGTGAGCAATCCGGTAGAGAGCGATTTTGCGGCGCAGCTTCGGGAATGGATCGAAGCGTTCGACGATGTGGTGGTGACGGAGGGTCCGGAGCAGAGTGCGGAACTGCTGACGGCGCTGAAGCAGCGTGCGCGCGAAGCGGGAATTTCGCAGGCGAGTGAGCTGACCACGCCGTACGTGAACACAATTCCGAAGCACGAAGAAGTTCCCTACCCCGGCGACCGGAAGATGGAGCGGCGCATCGAGGCGCTGATTCGCTGGAACGCGCTGGCCATGGTGCACGGCCAGAACAAGAAGGACCAGGGCATCGGCGGGCACATCGCGACATACTCGTCGCTGGCGACGCTGCTGGAAGTGGGGTTCAACCATTTCTTTCATGCGAAGCACGGGGACCAGCCGGGCGACTTTGTTTATTTCCAGGGACACGCGAGCCCGGGAATTTATGCGCGCGCATTTCTGCTGGGGCGGTTCGACGAGCAGCGGGTGCTGCATTTCCGGCATGAGCTGCGCGAGACGCCGGGGTTGTCGTCGTACCCGCATCCGTGGCTGATGCCGGATTTCTGGCGCTTCCCCACGGTGTCGATGGGGATTGGGCCGCTGAACGCGGTGTATCAGGCGCGATTCATGCGCTACCTCGAGAATCGCGGGCTGATCGAAAAGACGCCGCGCAAAATCTGGGCGTTTGTGGGAGACGGCGAGACGGACGAAGTGGACACGCTGGGCGCGCTCTCCCTGGGGCGGCGCGAGAAGCTCGACAACCTGATCTTCGTGGTGAACTGCAACCTGCAGCGACTGGACGGGCCGGTGCGCGGAAACGCGCGGATCATCGACGAGCTGGAAGCGGTGTTCCTGGGCGCGGGCTGGAACGTGATCAAGGTGATCTGGGGCTCGGACTGGGATGAGCTCTTCGAGCGCGATCACACGGGGCTGCTGCTGAAACGCATGGAAGAATGCGTGGACGGCGAGTACCAGGCGTTCAAGGCCAAAGGCGGCGCCTATATCCGGAAAGAGTTTTTCGGAAAATATCCGGAGCTGCTCAAGCTGGTCGAGCATATGACGGACGACGAGATCTTCCACCTGCACCGCGGCGGCCACGATGCGCGCAAGATCTACAACGCCTACAAGCGCGCGGTGGAGCACAAGGGCGGGCCCACCGTGATTCTGGCCAAGACGGTGAAGGGATATGGGCTGGGCAGCACGCAGGCGCGGAACGCATCGCACCAGGAAAAGAAGGTCGCCGAGGACGCGCTGGTGGATTTCATTCGGCGTTACGAGCTGCCGATTCCGGAGGCGGACGCGCGGGCGGGCAAGCTGTACCGGCCGCCCCAGGATGCGCCGGAGATGCAGTACATGCATGCGCGCCGCCAGGGTCTGGGCGGCTTCATGCCAAAGCGCGACGTTCCGAAGATCGACTTCACGGCGCCGAAGCTGGAGACGTTTGCGGAGTGGACGGGCGGGTCGAAGGGGCGCGCGGTGTCGACGACGATGGGGTTCGTGAGCATTCTGCGTGCGCTGATGAAGGACGCGAAGATCGGCAAGCTCATCGTACCGATCGTGCCGGACGAGGGGCGGACCTTCGGGCTGGAGTCGGCGATCCGGCAGGTAGGCATCTACGCGAGCGAGGGGCAGAAGTACACCCCGCACGACGTGGACATGCTGCTTTCCTACACAGAGAAACAAGACGGGCAGATTCTGGAGGAAGGGATCACGGAAGCGGGGTCGATGGCGTCGTTCACGGCGGCGGGCACGGGCTACTCGAATTACCTGGTGCCGACGATTCCCTTCTACATGTACTACTCGATGTTCGGATTCCAGCGCGTGGGCGACATGATGTGGGCGTTTGCCGACGCGCGGGGCAAGGGCTTCCTGATGGCGGGCACGGCGGGGCGCACAACCATGACCGGCGAGGGCCTGCAGCACCAGGACGGACACAGCCATCTGCTGATGAGCGTGATTCCCACCTGCGTGAGCTACGATCCGGCCTATGTTTACGAGCTGGCGGTGATTCTGCAGGACGGCCTGCGGCGCATGTATGAGAAGGGCGAGGACCTTTTCTACTACATCACCATGTACAACGAGGATTACGCCATGCCGGAGATGCCGAAGGGCGTCGAGGAAGGCATTGTGCGCGGCATCTACAGGCTGAAGGCAGCGCCAAACGGCAAGGCGGTCGCGCAGCTGTTCGGGAGCGGCCCGATTCTGAACGAGGTGCTGCGGGCGCGCGAGATTCTGGCGGAGAAATACGGCGTGGAGACGGATGTGTGGAGCGTGACCAGCTACAACGAGCTGCGGCGCGAGGCGCTGGGCGTGGAGCGCTGGAACCGTCTGCATCCTACGGAGGGAGAGAAGTCACCGTATATCGTCTCCGTGCTGGCGAAGGCGAAGGGGCCGGTGATCGCAGCCACGGATTATATGAAGGCCGTGCCGGATCAGCTGGCGCCGTGGCTGACGACGCGGCTGGTATCGCTGGGGACCGATGGATTCGGGCGCAGCGACAACCGCGAGCATCTGCGGCGGCACTTTGAGGTGAACGCGGAGTCCGTGGCGGCGGCAACGCTGTCGAAGCTGGCGCGCGACGGGAAGTTCGACGCGAAGAAGGCGCAGAAGGCCCTGGCGGAGCTGGGCGTGGATGCGGAGCGCGGGGATCCGGCGCATCGGTAGGGACCGCGGAAGCGGTCGTCGCGGGCAGCGGTGTTCCGGCACGTGACAACATCGTCATGCGGGACCGCGGCTTGGCTTGACAGGGCGGATTCGATCCCGGAGTCTGAATACAGGGCATGATCGGCGATTGCCGAATCGTGCCGGGAACGGCAGAATCTCACCGAGGTCCGCTTGAGATCCTCTTTTTTCCTGGCAGCAACTCTGTTGTGCAGCGCATTCTCTTTACCGGCTGAAGCCCAGGTCACCACCCAACAGCCATTTCCTCCCGGATACACGCCACCCGCCGAGACGATCACGACGAGTGCGGAAGGATCGACGTATGTGCCGATGGACAGCTGGATTTATCCGGCGATGGACCGGCTGCATTCTCTGGGATATGTCGACACAGCGTTCATGGGAATCCGGCCGTGGACGCGGTTGAGCATCGCGCACATGCTGGAACTGTGCGCGGATCGCATCGACACGGATACGGGGAACGATGAAGCGAAGAGCATCTATCTGGCAATCCTGCAGGAAGTGCAGCCGGACATCGACAATGCGACGGAGCTGAACCATCCCAACGGGCAACTGGAGAGCGCGTACACGGTCCTGCGTGGAATCAGCGGGACACCGCTGCGGGACAGCTTTCATCTGGGGCAAACGATTATCGACGATTACGGCCGACCCTACGAGAGCGGGTTCAACAACTACACCGGCTTCAGTGTGCGGGGGGAAGCGGGGCGATTCACGCTCTACTATCGCGGCGAATATCAATATGCACCGAGTGCTGCGGGATACTCGGCGGCACTGGCCACGGAGTTGTCCCAGAACATTGACAGCATTCCGATCGCGAGCAATCCGGTGCAGGACACGATTCCCGAGGGGCCGATTGCAGCGGCGAATAACGCGCGCATCCTGGAAGCGACGCTCTCGTATCACCTGCTGGGACACGAGGTTTCGTTTGGCAAGAGCGATCACTGGCTGGGACCCGATCAGGGCGCAGCCATGCTGTGGAGCACGAATGCGGAGGATATCTATAACTTCCAGATCGATCGCGTCGAGCCGTTGCGCATTCCCGGGCTGAGTAAGGTGACGGGGCCTTTTCGCTATGACTTTTTTGTGGGAAGCCTGAAGGGACATACCGATCCCAACGACCCGTGGGTCCATGTGGAGAAGGTGAGCTTTAAGCCTTATCGGGATCTGGAGTTCGGTTTCAGCCGCATGGTGATCTGGGGCGGCAAGGACCACGAGCCCATTACACTGCACACGTTTCTGAAGAGCTTCTTTAGTTTCCAGAATGTGTCCGAAGCGGAAAAGTTGTCGCGCAGCGATCCGGGAGCGCGGTTCGGCAACTTCGATTTCGACTGGCGGCTGCCCTACCTGCAGAAGTGGATCACCCTCTACACGGATTCGTTCGTGCATGACGATGTCAGCCCCATCTCGGCGCCGCGGCGATCGGGAATGCATCCGGGAATTTATCTGGCGCAGTTTCCCTATCTGCACCATCTGGATCTGCGGCTGGAGGGTGCCAATACCGAACCAGTGAGTCACAGCAGTCCGTACCCCGGCGGTCCGATCAACGGTGGACAGTTCCTGTATTACGAAACCATCCAGAAGCAGGGACCGACCAACAAGGGTTTTCTGCCGGACTGGGTGGGGCGGCAGGGCAAGGGCGGGCAGGCGTGGCTGACGTATCATCTGTCGGCGAACGAAGATATCCAGTTCACGTATCGGAACGCGAAGGCGTCGGCGCAGTTTATTCCGGGCGGAACGACACAGAATGACTTTGCGGGATCGGTAGTGAAGCGGATCGGCAAGGATATCGAGGTGAAGGGACTGGTGCAGTACGAGAGCTGGAAAGCTCCGATTTACCTGACCGGTGCGCAGAGCGATACGACGGCCGCCGCGCAGATCACGTGGTATCCGAGGCAGAAGGACTGAGCAGGGCGCGGAGCACAGGGCACCCGGTTCGCGCCTCCGTTCAGCTGCGCAGGCGCGCGAGCAGGTCCTGGGGATGCACGGGCTTGGCGAGGATTTCAAACTCGTGACCCTGGACGCGCACGCGGTCGAGCAGGTCGGCGGTGGCGGCCTGGCCGGAAAAGAGAAGGATCTTGCAGTTGGGAAGCATGGCGCGGATCTGGATGGCTGCGTCGATGCCGTTCAGGTCGGTCATGATGACGTCGCTGATGAGCATGTCGGGTTTGAGGATTTCCGCCATCTCGACGGCTTTCTCACCGCTGTAAACCGCGGTTGCGTCGAATCCAGCCTGGTTGAGAATGATCGCGAGGGTGTCGGCGATCACGCGCTCGTCGTCGGCGACGAGCACTTTGGGTTTCGCCTGCTGTTCGGACATTCGTCTCTTACCGGTTCCTTGTCGTGCAATGAACAGGAAAAATGGGGATTTGCAGAATCGCCGGACGAACTGAGGCCGGGATAACCTGCACCTATGATGATACGCTTTCCTCGGGAGATGCCTTCGGGACGGCGGCTCCCGCCTTGTCCTTCTGAGTCACACGAATCTTAACGGAACCTTGTTGCCAGCACCCCTTATGCTGAACGGACCGCTGCCAGGGCGGGGACACGACAGGCCTGACCATGACCGAACCCATCATCGAGGCAAAACAGGTCGAGAAGTATTACGCACAGTCGCGCGATGCACGGATTCAGGTGATCGCGGCGACCGATCTGGCCATCTATCCGGGCGAGATTGTGGCTCTGCTGGGGCCGTCGGGATCCGGTAAGTCGACCTTGCTGCGGATGCTGTCGGGATTGTCCCAGCCGTCGGCGGGCCACGTGCTCTGGCATGGAAAGGACCTGGGGACCACTGAAGTCAATGTTTCGATCGTCTTCCAGAGCTTTGCGTTGTTTCCCTGGCTGACGGTGCTGGAAAACGTGGATGCGCCGCTGAAAGCGCGGGGCATGGAGGCGCAACAGCGGCACCGGCGAAGCCTGAAGATCCTGGACACGGTGGGCCTGGACGGCTTCGAGGCGGCATATCCGAAGGAATTGTCGGGCGGGATGCGGCAGCGGGTGGGCTTTGCGCGGGCGCTGGTGGTGGAGCCGGAAGTGCTGTTCATGGACGAGCCGTTTTCGGCGCTGGACGTACTGACGGCAGAGAATCTGCGCAGCGAGTTGCTGGAGCTGTGGCAGAAGAAGACGATTCCGACGAAGTCGATTTTTCTGGTGACGCACAACATCGAGGAGGCGGTGCTGCTGGCCGACCGGATTATCGTGCTGGGGCGGAATCCGGGGCATGTACGCACGGATTTCAAGGTGCAGCTGGCGCAGCCGAGGGACCGGAAGACGGCAGCGTTCACGGCGCTGGTGGACTACATCTATAAGGTTCTGACGCGTCCGGATGTGGTGCCGACCGAAGTTCCGGTGCTGGCGGGCGGGCGGCGCGTGCGCGACCAGCGGCAGATGCGGTACGAGATGCTGCCGCATGCACGGCCGGGCGGGATCGCAGGTCTGCTGGAGATCATCATCGACCTAGGCGGGCGGACGGATATCTACCGGCTGGCCGACGAGCTGGCGTTCGAGATCGACGATCTGTTCCCCATCGTGGAAGCGGCGCAGCTGCTGGGGTTCCTGAAGGTGGAAGAAGGCGACGCGGCGATCACGCCGGAGGGGCGCGAATACGCCGAGTCGGAAATTCTGAAGCAGAAGGAGCTGTTCCGCAAAGCCGCGCTGGACCATGTTCTGCTGCTGCGGCAGATCAGCCGGGCGCTGGCCAACAAGAGCGATCATTCGGTTTCCGAAGAGTTCTTCCTGGACCTGCTGGACGAGCAGTTCAGCGAAGACGAGTGCGCGCGGCAGCTGGAGACGGCGATCAACTGGGGCCGGTACGCGGAGCTGTTCGACTGGGACGACGCGCGGCGGCGATTCGAGCTGCATGTGCATGAGGGCGAGGAAACGGCAGAGATAACGGCGGAAAACCCCACGGAGCGGGAAGAGCAGGAGAAGGCCGGATGAGTCGGGCGGACAGGGTGGCGCGGGGGAGAGCATGAAGCCGCGCCTGACGCTCTCGCGGGCCTTCGTGATGGAACGGACGTGGCCGTTCTTCATCGATCTGAGCGTGGCGGCGTCGCTGCTGGCAGGCTTTTACGCGATCCTGTGGGTCGCGAAGTTCTGGTTCAGTTCGGCGATTCCGGAAGTGGAGATTCACCGCTCGCCGGTGCATCTGCCGCTTTACGCGTTCTACTCGCTGGTGCGGATTTTCGTGGCCTACGGGCTGAGCCTGGTGTTCGCGGTGGGGTACGGTTATACCGCGGCGTACAACAAGCGGCTCGAGTCGCTGATGATCGCGACGCTGGACATCCTGCAATCGATCCCGGTGCTGAGCTTTCTGCCGGGAGTAATGCTGGCGATGATGTCCCTGTTCCCTTCCCGGCAGCTGGGGATCGAGTTCGGCGCCATCCTGCTGATCTTCACGGGCGAAGTATGGAACATGGCGTTCAGCTTCTACACCTCGCTGAAGAGCATTCCCCGCGAACTGATGGAGGCCACGCAGATCAACCGCTTTTCGCGCTGGCAGCGCTTGTTCCAGCTGGAGCTGCCCTTCGGCGCGATCGGGCTGGTGTGGAACTCGATCGTGTCGGTGGCCAATGGCTGGTTCTTCCTGATGGTGTGCGAGATGTTCCCGGTGGGCGCAAGGAATTTCCGGCTGCCGGGCCTCGGGTCGTATCTGCAGACCGCGGCCTCGCACGGCGACTGGACAGCGATGACGTGGGGCCTGATCACGATGGTGCTGATCATCGTGATCACCGATCAGCTGCTGTGGCGGCCGTTGATCGCGTGGTCGGATAAGTTCAAGTTCGAGACGGTCGAGAGCACGAGCCGGGTGACCTCGCCGGTGCTCGATGCCCTGCGCAACTCCAGCGTGCTGGGGATTATCAACCGCCATACCTTCCGGCCGATTGCGGAGCGGTTCTACCGGGATCAGGCGGCGCGGCGCAGGCGGCGGAAGACGAAGCCGGCGGCTGGGGAGACGAGAAAGGGCCCACTCGTGATCTATCTGACGCTGGCGACGGCAGTGCTGGGCGCGGTGGTGGTCGCGGCCTTCCATGCCGTGCTGCTGCTGAAGGCCATCCACGGCCGGGAGTTTCTGGGCCTGCTGGGAGCGGCGGGGCTGACCCTGGTGCGCGTGAACGCGGCGCTGCTGATCGGGTCGCTGTGGACCATTCCCGTGGGGGTGGCGATCGGGTTCAATCCGCGGATCTCGCATATCGCACAGCCGGTGGCGCAGGTCGCGGCCTCTTTCCCGGCGACGGCCTTATTTCCGGTGATCCTGGTGGCGCTGGCGCGAATCGGGATCGGACTGGGCATCGGGTCCGTGGCCCTGATGCTGCTGGCCGCGCAGTGGTACATCCTGTTCAACGTGATCGCGGGCGCGCAGGCCATTCCGTCGGAACTGCGCGAGGTGTCGCGGCTGTTCCGGTTCCAGGAATGGCAGCGCTGGACGACGGTCATCCTGCCAGGGATCTTCCCCTTTCTGATCACCGGGCTCATCACGGCATCGGGCGGCGCGTGGAACGCGTCAATCGTGGCCGAATACTTCCAGCTGAAGGGAACGACGCTGGCGACCCTGGGGCTGGGAGCGCAGATCAGCCAGGCGAGCAACGACGCGAATTATCCGGTGCTCCTGGCGGCGACGATGATCATGGCGCTGATGGTGGTCACGATCAATCGGCTGGTATGGCGCCCGCTGTATCACCTGGCGGAAACAAAATACCGGCTGGAGTAAGACGCCCGGTGCGAACCGGAACAGAAACACCGTATCCAGACCGCTCCAAAAGCGGTCAGGGCAACGCATGGGTTGGTGACGAATGGCCATGACCAGGGCGCAGGCGGATCCGTATGCCGGCTCAACCCCTGTGACCAGGAGCAGTTCCGGCGCAGCGCTCTGCTGACGGGGCACAGCATTTGTTGCCCGCGACGGTCCGTGTGATGCGCGGGCTTGCTGACGAATTGAGGCGGACGCGCTCTTCCCTTCTGACTCGGGTCCGCGGAGTCGCCGCATTCCCGCCTCTTCCTTCGGACAATCTTCGACAATTAACAACAATTTAAAAGCAGCGGGAACCTGCGGTCATTCAACACATTCCACACGTTGAACCCCTGTGTATACACCCGCATGCACGCGGGTGAACACTGCCAATTGCCCCATAGGTGCAATATCGTTAGCGCTGCTCGCGGTCGGCTCAGAGTGAACAGGAGTAAAGGCCTACCCAGTTCCGCGACTTTGGAGGAAGTAACCCAGATGATGCTCGAACTTCGAATGACAAGACTCTATTGGTTGTGTCCGGTGATCGGATTCCTGCTGCTTCTCGGCAGCGCCAGCCGGCTTTCGGCTCAGCTGGACCGTGGCGAGATCACCGGGACCATCGAAGATCCCTCCGGTGCGGTGGTGCCGAAGGCGACGATCACGCTCACCAACGACGACACTGGCGTAACCGTCACGACCCAGTCCACGGCAACCGGCACCTATGTCCTGGATGACGTTCTCGCCGGGCGCTATACGGTGAACGTCGAAGCGCCGGGATTCGAAAAATACGTGGTGCATGGCGTGGCGGTTCATGTGCAGGAGATCACGACGGTCGACGCTCATCTTGCCACGGGCAATGTGCAGCAAAGCGTCACCGTGACCGCTGCCAATCCGCTGCTGGAGGCGGAAAGCGCGCAGATCGGGCAATCCATCAGCAATCAGGCGGTGAACGATCTGCCGCTGGCGACGCGCGACTGGGGTTCGCTGGCGCAGCTCTCCGCCGGGGTCGCCACGTCCCCCTCCACTTCTTCCGGTTCGGGAATCACGGCCGACGCGGGAAGCTCCGAGTCCGCGTATTTCTCGGTGAACGGCGTGAACAACTGGCAGAACGATTTTCGTCTGGACGGGATCAACGACAACATTGAGGTTTACGGCGGCAACTACACGCTGACCAACGCCGCCATCGTGCCCCCGCCGGATGCGATCCAGGAATTTACGCTGCAGAGCGGAGACTTCAGCGCGGAGTTCGGCCACTCTACGGGCGGGATCATCAATGCAGCGATCAAGTCGGGGGGCAACGAGCTGCACGGCGATGTATGGGAATACCTGCGGAACAACGACCTGAACGCGAATTATTTCTTCAATAACAACAATGGCGTCGCCAAGCCGATCCCGGAATATCACCAGAATCTGTTTGGCTTCACGGCGGGCGGCCCGGTTCTGATCCCGCATGTCGTCAGGGGCAAAAATCGTCTGTTCTGGTTTGCGGATTATCAGGGCGGCCGTTATGTTTTGCCGGAGCCGGCGGGCGGTGAGACGGTGCCCACCTGCGGCGCAACCGTGGCGCCCTGCACGGGCACGAGCATGGTCGGCAGCGGCTTCACCGACCTCCAGGACAACATCACCTTCAACAAGGGCACGGCCACGGACGCCCTGGGCCGCATCTTCCCCAACGGCACGATTCTCGATCCGGCGACCACGCGCTCGATCGCTCCCGGAGCCGTCGATCCGATCAGCGGACTGGCGAACACTTCCTCCAGCACCGTTTACGTTCGCGATCCGTTCTTCCACTGCACCGCGGGCGGCTGCAGCCCGAACAACTATATGGTCGGCGGCCCGCTGACCGGGATCACGAACTTCACCTCGCTGGCCTCATCTTTGAATGTTGTGCCGACGGCGCGGCTCGATCCCAATGCGGTGAAATTGCTCGGAGTCTATCCGTTGCCGGAGTCGACGACGACGCTGACCAACAACTTCGCCAGCTACGTGCCGATCGAGCACAAGAACACCGACACGTGGGACATCCGCATCGACGCCAATATCAGTTCCAAAGATTCGCTGTTTGGCGTGTTCGACCGCAGTCTTTTTGCGGTGACGGTCCCGTCGAACCTGCCGGGTGTAGCGGTGGGCGAAACCGGCGGCCGCAACGACAGCCTGCCCGCCTACGCCTGGGCGGTCGGCTATACGCGGATTTTCACTCCGACTCTCACCAACGACATGCACGTCGGGATGGTGCACAGCGACAAGCTGCAGCAGTCGTTCTTCGGCAACACCTTCGGCATTCCGGGGCAGTATGGCATTCAGGGAGTCCCGCAGGTCGCCAACAACGGCGGCTTGTCGCCGACGACCATCGGCGGACTAACCCACATCGGGGTCGGCAACTATACGCCGACGCTGCAGTATGTCTGGAGTCTCGAGGGCGTTGACGCGGTGACGAAGGTGGTTCGCAACCACACCTTCAAGGCCGGTATTCAGGTCGACGATCTGGAGGGAGACATTTCGCAGCCGCCCCAGGGCCGCGGCGATTTCAGCTTCAACGGCATGTATACGGATGTCCCGAATCGCATTTCTGTGACGGGAACCGGTCTGAATGGCATTGGCGATTTGCTGCTGACGCCCATCGCTTCGCTGGTCACACCCAACGGCGCGTCGGGAGTCGATTATGTGGGCGGCCAGAATGGCTTCTCCGGATCGAATATCGCCGCCACCGATGACCACCGCTGGTACATCGGCGCCTATGTCCAGGATGACTGGAAAGCGACTCCCAGGTTGACGCTGAATCTGGGCCTGCGGTGGGATCTGTTCACGCCCTATGATGAAACCCGCGGCTTTCAGGCCAACTTCATTCCGGTGGGCGGCAACGGAACCACGGGAACCTATTACATTCCCAACCAGGGCTGCAAGGTGGCGCGCGCGTCGATCTTCAATACCGTCGCTGCAGCCAGCAATATCACCATCGACTGCACGTCCAACTCGGCTCTGGGCGACGATCAGACGGCCAATTTCGCCCCGCGCGTCGGGTTTGCCTATCGGGCTCTGCCGTCGCTGGTGGTGCGGGGAGGCTTCGGCACCGCCTACGGCGCTCTGGGCAATCTGGGATATGGCGGAACGCTGGGCACCAACTATCCCTTCGTCTACACGCAGACGATCCCGGCCCCGGACTCCAATCATCCGCTTCTGGTGGGCAGCCCCGGCCAGCCGGCGACCATGGAGTACGCCTTTACGCAGTTCAACTTCGGCAACCCGGCGGTGTTGCAGAGCCCGACGCCTTACACGAACCCCAACTATCTGGGCCTGAGCCTGTACGGGCGCCAATATAACTTCCAGACCCCCTATGTACAGACGGAGAACCTGACCATCCAGGACCAGTTCACCAACCACGATTCGGTCCAGGTTGGATACGTCGGCACCCAGGGTCGTCATCTGGACGTCCTTGGCTACAACAACGGCAATACGGAAATTCTGCCTCCGGGGCAGAACTCCCAGACTTCCGGAGGGATCCCCTATCCGTTGTTCGGCCGCAACAGCACGTATGAGACCACCAACGCGCTCAGCAGCTATAACTCGCTGCAGGCCACTTATCAGCACCAGACCAGCTACGGGCTGTTCCTTCTGGGGAACTACACCTGGAGCAAGTGTATGAGCGATCAGCACACCCAGGCCTCGGAATATAACGACAGCTATCGTGCCGAGTGGCTGCCGGGGTTCGGAATCTCGGGCGACTACGGCTTGTGCGACAGCGATGCCACGCACCTGGTTCATCTGTCCGGTACGTACGATCTTCCCTTCGGCCGGGGCCGCCAGTTCGGGAACACGATGAACCGGGCCGAGGATGCGGTTGCCGGCGGCTGGCAGATCAACTTCTTCTACACCTATGAAAGCGGCCAGCCGTTTACGGTAACCTGCCCGAACGCAACCACGGCAGACTTTGGCTGTTCCGCGAACATCGTGTCCGGTCAGGACATCTATGCCGGTCCGCACAACTACCATCAGTGGCTCAACCCCAGCGCGTTCGCGAATCCGGCGGCGGCGACCGCGGTTGGCCAAGCCGGCTTCGCGCCCCTGGGCGGCGGCCTCCAGCAGGCCCGCGGACCGGATTTTGCCAACCTCGATTCCTCGATCCTGAAGGACTTCACCTTTACCGAGTCGACGCGCCTGCAGTTCCGGGCCGAGGCGTTCAACACCACCAACACTCCGCCGTTCGCCCAGCCCGGGCAGCTGAATTTCCTGACCACGAACTTCAGCAGCATCTCATCCACGAAGAACAGCAACCAGAACTTTGGCGCAAGGACGCTGCAACTGGCGCTGAAGCTGATGTTCTGAAGAAACGCGGCGGCTGCGCCGATGGCGGGGCCGCCCGCTCGCTTTCAGGGTGAAACGAAGAGGCTCGCCACGGCGAGTCTTTTTCGTTTTCCGAAGCGGATGAGGAGAAAGGCTCCACGTCAGGCATCGTTCTGTAATAGAATCATTCTGTACGTGAACATTCTCTGAGCGATGGCGAGCCCTTTCCCCTCCCGCACATCCGCCCAACGACCCGGACGGCTCGTGTGGGCCGCGATGTTCACCCTCTGCGCGATCGCGGTCGCGGCGGTCCTGCACCGGATGTTTGCCCTGGCGCATCCTCTGACGCGGGGGCCGGCCGCGGCGGCGGAGCTGGATGCGGACTTCACGCGAAAAGCGGTTCTGACGCTGGTGCATATCGTAGCGGCGCTGGTGTTCGTCCTGCTGGTGCCGCTGCAGTTCTCGGGAACCCTGCGGGCGAGGCGTCCGCGGGTGCATCGCTGGACGGGGCGGATTGTGATGGCGCTGACCCCTGTGATCGGGCTGTCGGCTCTGTTGCTGCTCGTCCATCCCATCGGCGGAATTCCGGAGGTCACGGCGATCCTGTTCTTCGACGGGCTGTTTCTTTTTGCTATGGGGCGGGCGTTCGTGCTGGCGCGGCAAAGGCGGTTCCCGCAGCATCGGGAATGGGTGATCCGCGGAGTGGCGGTGGCGCTGGGCGCTGCCACCGTGCGGCCGATCATGGGCGTCTTCTTTGCGATCAGCCGGGGGACGGGGTGGACGCCGCACCAGTTCTTCGGCATCGCGTTCTGGATCGGGTTCGCAGCGACAGTGGTGGGGGCAGAGATGTGGATACGGAGGGGGAGGGCTGGAGTGAGGGTTTAAGAATTTCCTGTGAATTTGCTCGGCTATCGAGTCAGGAGCGAGACCAGCCAGCTACGGTAATCAGCCGCACCTCGCCTTATTCGCGGCTTTTGAGTTAAGAGAGGAACCGGCGCTGGATGGGATGCATGCGGTAGCCGCGGGGACAGAGGCGACCGAATATCTGAAGAAAATGCTTCTTGCGGCGTGGGGTTCCCTGCCTAAAAAGCGCGAGAATTCTTAGTTCGCAATAGTTCGTTCGCTCATGCCGAGATCAGGATTCAGTCGGTACCCTCCTGGTCTCCAGGTTCTGCGGATTCTGCAACGGAGGCGGTCTCTTTTCATGAACACGCCACAGTTACGCACAAGGCTTTTCGAGAGATGTTAGCAGGCGATCTATCTCCGGGCTCAGAGGGCGCACCGATATTGCCCGTAGTAACTTACCACTCGATAGTGACATCGATCTTTAAACCCCTCATCGCTTTTCCATCATGTTACAGGGTTGGTGGCGAGCCAGCCGCAGCCAGGTCTAACTCACCGTCACGGGCGCCAGGTGCGCCTGCAGGCAGAAGTAGACCGACAGACCATCCGCCCGAAATCCTCAGGTTCCATGCGACCATGGAGTCTTTCAGAATAAAATCCCCATCCAACAGACGCCAGATCTTTTTATTTTCCGGTGAAATGTACATCGAAACCAGGATATGGCCGCCGGGGCGCAGCCAGCGAGCGTAGGACATCAACAAGCCGCGCGGGTCTTTCATGTAGTAAAGACACTCATTGAAGATGATGAGATCGAAGGTCTGATCGCACAGGAAGGCATCAGCATCGGCGACAATGAAAGTGGTGCGGGCATCCGTGTGGCGTTCGCCGGCCATGCGGATGGCCTCGGGGGAAAGATCCAGACCGAGATAGGATTCGTAGGGGAGACTCCGGAGCAGGGAAATCAGAAGGCCGTGACCACAGCCGACGTCGAGAATCGAACGTGGCTCCAGAACCCGAACATAGTTGTAGATAGCTCCGTAGTGGCCAATCTCGGCAAGATTTTCCAGTCGCGCCAAGTCGCCCTCGCTGTATTCCCTGTCCCAATCCTCTGCGGAGTAGCCGGTCGGGGCAACCCTGGTTGAAAACCAGGGCAGACTGCGGAGGAAGGTACGCAAGCGCGTTCGTACAGGGCTCATAATCGCAGCACCACAAATCTGAGGTTGCGCGATTAGACGCGTCTGGACTGTCAGGAGACGCAAAGAGAACTGCTTGCGGATGCAACTTTGGTTGCAGCAAGTGGAGCGTATTCTGCAGACTATCTTTCGATGCTGTCGAAAGATATGAGGCTTGGCCAGAAAGTCCGCGCAACATTACGCCGGCGATTCGCTGAGCAGTCTTTTCCAGGTCTTCTGGTTGCGCCGGAAAGACTTGCGCAGGTCCTCGAGGATGCGCTCGAAGTCAGTGTGTTCGCGGAGGCGGTTCCAGGCAGGGTTCTTCGAGAACCAGGGATAGTTTTCGTTGCCTAAGTAGATGGCGCGGCGGAGCCAGTGGAGCGCTTCGCTCTCGTCGCCGTCGACGGCGAAATAAGTAGCGAGGCGATAGGCCATCTCGGAGTCGGCTTCGGCGGCGGCGATGGTTTCTTCGACGATGAGCGAGGCGGCGCGCTGGCGATCGTCCATCATGACATAACACATGGCGAGGGTGGGGACAGCGAGGCGCATGGAGCTGTCGTCGCGAATGACCTGCTCCAGCATGTCGATGGCCTGGTGGAGATCGCCCTGGCGCATGCGCTGATAAGCGAGCGAAGTGCGGAGGAGCGGGTAGCGCGGCTCGAGGGTGAGGCCCTTCTGGAGTTCTTCCTCGGCGAGCTCAAGCTGATTCTGATACTGGTAGACGCGGGCGCGGTGGTTGTAGATGACGGCGGCGCCGGAGGGATTGAGCATCAGGGAGCGGTGGAACTGGCCGAGGGCTTCCTCATACATGCCGTCGATGCGCAGGGTGATGCCGGCCACGAGGTGGACGTTCCAGTCGTTGGCGGCGGTGCGGAGGAGGTGCTCGATGCCGTGGCGCGCGGATTCTTTTTCGCCGCGGGACAGCGACATGTAAACGCGGTAGAGGTTGGCGTCGACGGAGTTGGGATCGAGTTCGAGGGCGCGGTCGAGGGCCTTGCGCGCGGCCATGACGTGGAGGTGGCCGCCGAATCCGTAGCGGACGAACTGCAGCTCGGCGATGCCAAGGCCGGTGAAGGCGGGGGCAAAGGAGGGATCGCGCCGCGTGACGGCGTCGAACAACTGGCGGGCGCGCTCGAGGTCGGCGCGGGAGCCGGTGCGCTGCATGAAGCCGGAGAGGAGGGCCTGGGCCTGGAGGTATTCCTCGGAGAGCTCTTCGCCGAGTTCGGCGGGAACTTCGCGTTCCCCGGGGACCTCGCGTCCGGCGGACGTCGTTAAGGTTCTGCTTCCTTCAAGAGAGGCAAAAACCTCATTGACGATTTCAGTCTGGACGGCAATGAGGTCGAACGAGGGGACACTGATGGAGCCGCCGCCGCGGACGGACTGGGAGTCGACTTCGAGGAGCTGCCAGTTGAGGTCGAAGCCCGAGTCGGAGCGGAGGAAGTTGCCGGTGAGAACCCAGTCGACGATGAGCTTCTGGCCGATGGCGAGGGGGTCCATTTGCGCGATGGGGAGATGCAGGAGCGCCGACGAGGGGCGGACGACCAGCGACGACATGCGCGCAATGCGGGCGGCAATCGCGTCGGCGAGGGCGAAGCCGTACAGGGGGGTGCCGTCGGCGGAGCCGAGGTTCTGGAAGGGCAGGACGAGGATGGTGTTGTGCTCGGGCTTTTCGGCAGCGGACTCGCGGAAGCGCTCGGCCAGCATGGAGAGGATGCCGGTGGTCCGCTTTTCCTGCTCGGCGGGCGTGGAGGGCGGGAGGACGGCGGCAGCGTCGCCGGGGATGATGCCGGACTCGAGCTGCAGCGCCTTCATGATGGTCTTGAGGGCTTCGCGGACTTCGGCGGCGGAGGCGTAGCGCTCGGCCGGAGTCTTCTGGAGGCAGCGGAAGATGACCGAGGAGAGCTCGGGGGGGATGTTTTCGAGCGGCAGTGCGCCGGCGAACTGGATGGCGCGGATGGACTGAAACTCATCGCCGTCGGGACGGGCAAAGGGATGGCGGCCGCTGGCCAGTTCATAAAGGATGACGCCGAGCGCCCAGAG
>DATJNE010000064.1:0-2935 GCA_035508305.1 Acidobacteriaceae bacterium
ATGAGAAAAGCACAGGCCACCGGTGGCCGGCGATCCAGTAGATCGTGGCCCAGCCGGCCGCGATGCACTAGTGCAGGAAGAATCCGAGGGCCGCTGTGCCGACGCCGCCTTCGAAAGCGGCGCTCCCCAGCGCTCCGCTGGCCACACCCCGCATCAGCCGGAGAAAGGGGACACCCTGCGCCCGCATCAGGCTGCCGGTGGCGGACACGTCCAGCGTCCCGGCAACCAGCGCACTGAGGGCAATGGCTCCTGTTGAGGTCACGCGCATCCTCCTTTTGTCCTGATGCCGATCGAATCGCGCCGGACGCTGCGGGGCGGAAGAAAATCCGCCCGGCGCGGCCACGGACGGTGCGGTGGAGGCGCCTGGGCGGGAACCAGCGCAGCCTTGCGCGCGTAAAGTTGCAGCATGCTCTACGTCTACGAGTGGTTCTTTCCGGTGGTCTGGGTCACGTATATCGTCTACTGGCAGATTGCGGCGGCGGGGGCGAAGGTCACCGAGCGGATCGAGCCGCTGGCTTCACGCATCTTCCGCACCGTGCTGCTGCTGGCCGGTATTCTTCTGATCTCGTGGCCGTGGCCGATTCCCGTTCCCTGGCTGTACCGGCATTTTCTGGCAGTCACGGCGGAGACGTTCTGGGTGGGGGCGGCCATCACCCTCGCGGGACTGCTGTTCTGCGTGTGGGCGCGGGTGACGCTGGGCCGGAACTGGAGCCGCTCGGTGACGATCAAACAGGACCATGAGCTGATCACGGCGGGGCCGTATGCGCGGGTGAGGCACCCGATCTACACGGGGCTGCTGACGGGGTTTGCCGGCACGGCAATCGCTCTCGCGCAGTATCGCGGGCTGGTGGCGTTCGCACTCACCTTTGCTTCGCTGTGGTACAAGCTGCGCCTGGAAGAGAAATGGATGCGCGGCCAGTTTGGAGACACGTATGCCGAGTATGCGCGGCACACGGCGGCGCTGATCCCGTGGGTGCTGTAAGAGGGCCAGCGGGCGGCACACCCGGAATGACGGCAGCGCAGGCTCTCGCGTTACAGTGGTCGGAAGCATGGCCGAGCGCCGCTCCCCAAATCCAGCCCGCAGCTGGAACCGCATCGATGGTGTGGACTGCCTTCGCGCGCTCGCGATTTTCTACGTCCTGCTGAATCACATCGGCCTGCAGCTGATCTTTGCCGGCGTTCCCTTCCGGCAGCACCTGCCCCGGCTTCTGGTGACGGATCTGATCTGGCAGGGCCAGCGCGGGGTGCAGATCTTTTTCGCGGTTTCGGGATTCCTGATCACGTCCACGTCGCTGCGGCGCTGGGGATCGCTGGCGCAGGTCCGTCCGCGGGATTTCTACGCGATCCGGTTCGCGCGCATTGCCCCACTCTTCTTCGCGTTGCTGGTCGTTCTGAGCGTGTTGCATCTCGCGGGCGTTCCCCACTTTGTGGTCTCGCCGCGCGTTGGCGGGCTGAAGTCGGCGCTCAACGCCGCGCTCACGCTGCGCGTCGGGCTGTTTGAGGCCAGGCACGGCTATTTTCCCGGCAGCTGGGGTATCCTCTGGTCCCTTTCGGTGGAGGAGATGTTCTACCTGTTTTTCCCGATTGCGAGCCGGTTGCCGGGACGGGGCAAGCTGCTGGTGATTCTGCTGGCGGGATTCGCCGTTGCGGGGCCCTTTGCGCGGACGATGCTCACCCACGGCAATCCAGTCTGGCGCGAGTACTCCTATCTGGGGAGCATGGATGCGATTGCCCTGGGCTGCCTGACGGCGCTGATCGTTTCGGGCCGCACCCTTTCGCGCATGCTGAATCGGAGTCTGGTTGTCTGCGGACTTGCGCTGCTCAGCTTATGCCTGATTTTTGATCCGGTCGCCAGCTGGTTGCGCCTCGAAGAGCTCGGACTGGACATGACGGTAGTGGCTGTGGGCGCCTGCCTGGTGATCACGGCTGCTGCCACAAGCGGATGGAAGATGACGGGCCCTTTCCGTTTCGCGCTGCTGTACGGGCGGCGCAGCTATGAGATTTACCTGACGCATATGTTTGTGGTGGTCGCGTGCTTCGGCGTGCTGGCGCGCCTGGGTCGGCCGTTGTGGCTCGTGGCGCCGGTCTTGATTGTGGTGACGGGGCTGGCGGGAGCGCTGGGCGAGGCTGTCGCGCGCTTCTATTCCGAACCGGCGAACCAGGCTCTGCGGTCCCGCATGGGCGATGCGCCCGGCCGGCTGGGCTCGGTTGTCGAAGGAGAACTCCACCCCATCCAGGAAGTTCATCACCATGTCTGACTCTGCACACCGGCCGAAAAAAACCCTCACGCCGCTGGCGCATGGCGCGCTGAACCACTGCTTCGGCTGTGGGCTGGAGAACCGAACCGGGCTGCGGCTGCGGTTCCTGGTGGACGCGGACCTGAATGTCGTCTGCCATTTGAAGCTCGCCGCGCGCTTTGCCGGACCGCCGGGGCATGCGCACGGCGGGATCATCGCGACGCTGCTCGACGAGGCGATGAGCAAGGTGAACCGGGCGCGCGGGATCCTGGCGATGACGCGGCACATGGAGGTCGAGTATCTGCGCCCGGTGCCGCTGGGAATGCCCCTGACGCTGACGGCGCGGTACGGGGGGACGACGGGGCGGCGGAATCACATTGAGGCGGATCTGGCCGATGCGAAGGGCGAGGTGCTGGCGACGGCGAAGGCGGTGTTCGTGACGGTGACCCCGGACCTGCTGCAGAAGGCACGCGAACAAGGCTTGTTAAAATAGAGTTTCAGGCGACATTTCCGCGTAGAAGCCGGTTGGTGCGATTCGGAGCGGAACCCGCCCCCCGAGGGAGATCGATCATGACAGAGATCCACAACGGCAACGGCCACCACGCCCCCAATTCTCCGACCACGCTGCGGCTGAAGGTCGGGCTCGCCGAGATGCTGAAGGGCGGCGTCATCATGGACGTGATGAACGTGGAGCAGGC
>DATJNE010000065.1:0-34350 GCA_035508305.1 Acidobacteriaceae bacterium
TTTCCCGGTAACGATCTCAGGCGCGGCAACGGGCTGCGCGGTGGCAGCCGGCTGCGGGGTGGAATTGCTGCCGGTACTGGAACAGCCCGCCAGCAGAAGCGCGGCAAGACCCGTCACAGAGAAGTGACGCAGTGTTTTCATCGGAATCCTCCACTTCGGATCGGGTTGAAGCGGTTCGTCCGGGGAGCAAGTATAGACCTCGGTGGCGCTCCGCGTCAGTTAGGATCGCCGGTGGAGCGCACCTGAGGCAGTGACCATCATCACGGGATGAAAAAGGCTCGCTGCTGCCTGCGAGGCTCCCTCCGCTCTGGCGGATTTCGGAGCTTCGATCCCGGCCCGACCGGAGGATTCACCTCGGAGCCGGTGCGGCCTTGCAGGATAAAAAGAGGGCTCGCAGCGGGAGCCGCGAGCCCGGTGAGGTAGATGCACCCTGGGAGCGATCAGGCCGGAATGGCACTGCACCCCCGGGTCTTGTTGGAAACAGGAACGACGTTGATGGGCCTGACCGCTAAGCCGGACGGCGCTTTCGCTCCTGTTCCCGGAACCTGTCGATCGCCTCGGTGGCGCCCTTTTTGGCGTCTTCCACCTTGTGTGCGATATTGTCGCGCATTTCGCTGCGTTTGTGTTGTCGATCTGTTGCCTGACTATGGGCGGCCTCCTCGGCCGCATCCTTCACGTTGCCCCACGTCTCCTGCGCAGCTCCTTTGGCCTGATCGATAACTCCCTGGTTAGCGAGCTGGTCGTTGCCGGTAACTTCCCCGGCACTCTGCTTCACCTTGCCAACAACCTGATTTGCCTTGCCTTTCACCTGGTCCGTGTTCATTCGGGGCCCTCCTGGGGTTCGGGTTTTTCGGTCCGGTTGTTCTCTGTCCTGGATCAAGTCAACAGCCCTGCGTGCTGTCTCTCACACCGCGGGCCGGCGCCCGGTGATCAGCTGAATGATGAGCACGACAAGCGCCAGTACCAGCAAAAGGTGGATGTACCAGGCGACAACGTGGAAACCAATCAGGCCGACGAGCCAGGCGATCAGCAGGATGATGAAGAGCGTCCAAAGCATCCGCGATCTCCTTTCCGACTTTCTGCGGAATCACTACCAACGCTATCCATAGAAGGGCGCAATACGGCCGGGGTTGCCGTTGCGATACAAATGAAGCGGAGGAAACATCGATGCGCGTCGCCATCCAGGGCGAGCCAGGATCGTTTAGTCACGAAGCCGCTCTGAAAGCTCGGCCGGAGGCAACCATTTTGCCCTGCGCCCTGTCGGCGGAAGTCTTCGCCGCCCTCGTCCAGGGTGCTGTCGACGCTGCCATCATCCCCATCGAAAACTCCCTCGCCGGCTCCGTGCTCGAGCACTACGACCTGCTCCTCAGCCACGACGTCGCCGTGGAGAGCGAGTGGTTGCTCCGCATCCGCCACAACCTGATCGGACTGCCCGGCGCGAGCGTGGAAAGGATTCGCCAGGCATATTCCCACCCCGTCGCTCTCGCGCAGTGCCGGCGATTCTTCGAACAGCACCCGGAGATGGAAGCGGCTGCCTTTTACGACACCGCCGGCAGCGTGAAGCAGCTGATGGAGCTGCGCGAGCCCACCGTCGGAGCCATTGCCAGCGCCCAGGCCGCGCACTACTATGGCGGGGAAATTCTGCAGGCCGAAATCGAGGACAATCCTGAAAACTACACCCGTTTTTTCCTCATCCGACACTGCGGACGGATCGAATCGGTTCCGCATCCGGATAAAGTCAGCCTGGCCTTTGCGGTCGAAAATCGCCCTGGGAGCCTCGTCGAGGCTCTCCAGGTTTTTGCGCGATTGAAAACCAACGTGACCCGCCTGGAGTCGAGGCCGGTGCCGGGGCGGCCCTGGGAATATGTCTTCTACGCCGACTATCAGCTGGACGATCCCGCTACGGCCGACGTGGCCCTGAAAATGCTCATGGATCATTGCTCCATGGTCCGCGAACTGGGGCGTTACCGAGCGGCGGAACCGGCCTGAGAGGCCCCCTCGACCCTGCTGAGAGAGGGGCCGCGGCATCTCACCGGAAGGATCGATTTTGCCGATAACCACAGGGGAGGTTCGGGCAAGGCGGGGCACATTCTGCACAAGTTATTTTAATTGTTTGAGTTAGCCGCAATCCGCGAGGATTCCGGCGATCAGGGCGAGTGGAGAACGCGGGCATTGCTACTTTTTTAAACTTGCGGAATCCAATGAGTAATTATTTGATATAAGGACACTCATGGCTAGCGATTTCATCAGCGTCATCCAGCCCGGCGACCCAAAGCAGCGGGAAGGCGGCAACGACAAGGGCCTTCCCATCCTGCCGGTGCGCGACACGGTGCTCTTTCCCCACGCCGTGCTCCCGCTCACGGTGGGCCGGGAGAGCTCGATCCAGTTGATCAATTCTCTCGGTGAGGAGAAAAACATTGTGGTGGTGGCCCAGCGCGACGCGCGCGTGGACTCCCCGCAACCCCAGGACCTGCACGCCTTCGGCACCCTGGCCACGGTGCACAAGGTCGTCAAGATGCCGAATCAAAGCCTCTTCGTCTTCACCGAGGGCACGGAGCGCGTGCGGCTCGGCGAGTTTTCCCGCATCGAGCCCTTCATGGTCGCGACCGTCGATCCGGTAGCCGAGAATCCGGCCCCGAAGAATCCCTCGATTGAGGCTCTGCAGCGCAACGTCGTCACCCAGTTCCAGCAGATCGTCACCGCTTCCCCAACCCTGTCCGACGAGTTGCAGACCATCGCCATGAACATCGACGAGCCCGGCCGGCTGGTTGACTTCATTGCTTCTTCTCTGCCCTTCCTCGCCACGGGCGACAAACAGGAACTGCTGGAGACCGCCGACGTCGCCGCGCGCCTCGAGCGGATCAACAAGCACCTGGCCAAGGAACTGGAAGTCCAGCAGCTCCGCAACAAAATCCAGACCGAAGTCCAGGATCAGGTGCAGCAGTCGCAGCGCGACTACTACCTGCGCGAGCAGCTCAAGGCCATCCAGAAGGAACTCGGCGAGATGGACGAGGGCCAGAAGGACATCGAAGAGCTGAAGCAGAAGATCGAAGCCGCGGGCATGCCCGAGGAGACCAAAAAAGAAGCCCTCAAGGAGCTCAACCGCCTCTCCCGCATGTCCCCGATGGCCGCCGACTACTCGCTCACGCGCAACTACATCGAATGGCTTGCCGTCCTGCCCTGGTCGAAATCCTCTGGCTCGGCAGTGGATATCACCAAGGCCCGCGAGATTCTCGACGAGGATCACTACGACCTGAAGAAGGTCAAGGATCGCATCCTCGATTACCTCTCGGTGCGCCGTCTCAAAGCCGACATGAAGGGGCCCATCCTCTGCTTCGTCGGACCTCCGGGCGTCGGCAAAACCTCGCTGGGGCGCAGCATCGCGCGTGCCCTCAGCCGCGAGTTCCGGCGCATTTCCCTCGGCGGCATGCACGACGAAGCCGAGCTGCGCGGTCATCGCCGCACGTACATCGGCGCCCTTCCGGGGCAGATCATCCAGAACCTGCGCCGGGCCGGCGCTAACGACCCGGTCTTCATGCTCGACGAGGTGGACAAGCTCGGCCGCGACTTCCGCGGCGACCCGGCCTCTGCCCTTCTCGAGATTCTCGATCCGGAGCAGAACAACACTTTCCGCGATAACTATCTCGACCAGCCCTTCGACCTCTCCAGGGTCCTTTTCATCTGCACCGCCAATGTGCTGGACACCGTACCCGAGCCACTGCGCGATCGCATGGAGATCATCGAGCTGCAGGGCTACACCGAAGAGGAGAAGAGACACATCGCTTTCCGCTATCTGATCCCGCGCCAGATCAAGGAGAACGGGATTCAGCCCGAAAACATCGAGTTCCCCGAGGAGTCGGTGGGCTACATCGTGCGGCATTACACACGTGAGGCCGGTGTCCGCAAACTGGAACAGCAGATCGGCACCATCTGCCGCAAGCAGGCGCGGCGCATCGCCGAAGGCAAAACCGACAAGCTGATCGTCACCAGGGAAGTGATCCAGGAGTTCCTCGGCGGGATCAAGGTCCGCGTCGACACCGAGATCGCCGAGCGCACCAAACGCGCCGGCGTGGCGGTCGGCCTGGCCTGGACTCCGGCCGGCGGTGACGTCCTCTTCATCGAAGCCAATCGCATGAAAGGCAAAGGTGGCTTCACCATGACCGGTCAGATCGGCGAAGTCATGCAGGAATCCATGCAGGCCGCCCTCACCTGGGTCCGCTCCAACGCCAAATCTTTGGGCCTCGAAGAAGACCTTCTCAAGGACACCGACCTGCACATCCACGTGCCGGCCGGCGCGATCCCTAAGGATGGCCCTTCGGCGGGCGTCACCATGGCCACCGCCCTGGTCTCCCTGCTCACCGACACTCCGGTCCATCCGCTCACCGCGATGACCGGTGAGATCACCCTGAGCGGCAACGTTCTCCCTGTCGGCGGCATCAAGGAGAAATTCCTCGCCGCCAAGCGGGCCGGCGTCAAAACGGTCGTTCTTCCCGCAGAGAACAAGCTGAACGTGGAGGAGGACCTCATGCCGGAGCAGATCGAAGGCGTCGAAATCCACTACGCCAGCCGCATTGAAGACGTGTTGGCCGTGGCTCTGCCGCGCTCCCGGGCCGAAGAAACCCACGACGAACAGCTCCGCGAACACGTCCTGCAGCATATGGCCTGAGTTCGGCTGGATGCTGATCGCCACAACGACAGGCGCGGGCAACAGGTCCGCGCCTTTTTCTTTCTCCGAGCCGCCTCTACCCCTGAACCAGGTGCGGGCCTTCGATGGCCATCGATTCGTCGTACAACCGCGCCACGTTGCGCCCGGCGCCCTTGGCCGCGTAGAGCGCCAGATCGGCCTCGTGCTGCAGGATGTCCCAGGTCAGATCCGTCCTTCCCGCCGATGCTGCGATGCCGAAGCTCGCCGTGATGCGAGTCAGGCGCAATCCCACCTGGAAGACGTGTTCCGCCACCGCAACCCGCAGCCGCTCGATGGTGGCCAGCGCCGTCTGCCCATCGGAGCCGGGCAGAATCAGCACGAACTCCTCTCCTCCGATGCGCCCGGCAATGTCGGTCTCGCGAATCATCGACCGGAGAAAGACGGAGAACTCGCAGAGCACCGCATCCCCGCCCGCGTGACCATAGCGGTCGTTGAGGAGTTTGAAGAAATCAAGGTCGAGGATCACGACCGCAAAGTCGCGTCCGGAACGGGCATAGCGGGCCAGTTCGACTTCGGCGGCGCCCTGCAGCCCGCGGCGGTTGAGCAGTTCAGTCAGTGGATCGATCATGGATTGGCGATTCAGATGGAGAAGCAGCCGCGCGTTCATCATCCAGATAAAGGCGAGCGGGAGCACCGAGCAGGCCACGACGTAGACGATCCCGCTCGCGTTTTCCGCCCAGGGCGCAACTTCGCCCGCCATCTTCCCGGTCGCCGCAAAGAGAGCGATGCGGGCAATTTCGACGCTGCAAAAAACCCCCAGGAAACCGGCAATCGCGCGTCTCGGCCAGCGCGTTTCGCGATCGCGCGTGGTTAGCAGGAGGACCGCCGTCAACCCGGTGAAGAGGGCGAGGAGGGCGTCGTGCAGAACTCCGCTCGCGCTCATCTCGCCCGCGATGCCCCACCGCACGAAAAAGGGCAAGGTTCCGAGGATGAGAAGCAGCCACAGCCAGCGAACGCGGATCCCCCGCCGCACAAACTGGGCTACGCTGCCGTAAATGCAGACATAGCTCACCGGCGCCGCCTCCATGTAGACCCCCATGGAAAGCCAGTGCGGCAGCCAGTGACCACCCAGATCGAGCATGGCGCCGGCAAAACCGGCGATATAGCCGTACGCGAGCCAGCGCAGACTCTGGTTTTCGCGATCCTGCAAAGCCATGCAGCTCAGCACGACGGCGAAGCAGGTCAGCTGGACATCCTGGACAAAGCCGATAGCGTAGGTCAGCATCTTCGACTCGCTGTCGGCACCGGAGAAAACGCGCGATCCAATCGGAAGGAGTGCATTACCACAGTGGCTGGATTCTGAATTCCTGTTGACTACCATCTTAACGGCCCCCGAACCTCCTGCCTCTGTCCGGTATCAGGCCGATCCTGCTCCGTTTGGGGGAGTGGCATCGTCCCGCCCCGGTGGTAGAGTGCAGTCGAATCGCCGGGAACGGCGAACACGGGAGGAAATCGTGCCCCTGCGGGAATTTCTCACCAAACAGCTGATCGACGTCATTCAGTGGAACGAGCCCGAAGACGGCCTGCTCGCCTGGCGCTACCCCATGGACGACGCCGAAATTCAGAACGGCGGACAGCTCACCGTCCGCGAATCGCAGCTGGCCGCCTTCGTCAACGAGGGCCGCATCGCCGACGTCTTCGCCCCCGGGTTGTACACCCTCAACACCCGCAATCTGCCCCTGCTCACCGATCTGCTGAACTGGAACAAGGGCTTCGAGTCGCCCTTTAAGTCCGATGTCTACTTCTTCTCCACCCGCCTGCAGATCGATCAGAAATGGGGCACCGCGACCCCCATCACCCTCCGCGAGAAGGAATTCGGCGCGGTGCGCCTGCGCGGTTACGGGATCTACTCCTACCGCATCAAAGACGCGAAGAAGTTCTTCACCGAAGTCAGCGGCACCCGCGACAGCTACTATGCCACCGACCTGGAGGGCCAGCTGCGTGAGACCATCGTGGCCCGCATGACGGATGTCTTTGCCGCCAGCGACGTGCCTTTCCTGGACATGGCGAAGAATCAGGCCGCCCTGGGACAGAAAATCGCTGAAGCGGCGCAGCCTTCCTTCGCCGCCCTCGGCCTCGATCTGAGCTCCTTCACCGTCGAGAACGTCTCCCTGCCCGACGAGCTCACGAAAGTCATGGATCAGCGCATCGGCGTACAGATGGCCGGCAACCTCGGCAGCTACACGCAGTTTGAGTCAGCCCAGGCCCTCGGCACCGCGGCGGCCAATCCCGGCGGATCGGCAGCCACCATCGTGGGCCTCGGCGCCGGCGTCACCCTGGGCCGTGCCCTCGCCGGCTCCATGACCCCAGGGGAAATCGCCGGCGCCGGCGGCGTTGCTCCGGCCGCATCGGCGGAGAAATTCTGTATCGCCTGCGGCAAACCCATGCCGCGCGTCGCAAAATTCTGCCCCGAGTGTGGACAGGCCCAATGAACTGCCCTTCCTGCGGCGCGCCCATGCAGCTGGACTCGAGCGCGGAGAGCCTAACCTGCGATTACTGCGGCAACATCGTCTTCCCCGAGAAGAATGACGATGGCGTGCGCGTCCTCGGCCAGCCCACCGACCAGCCCTGTCCGGTCTGCCGCATCGGCCTCGTCGATGCCTCTTTCTCCGGCGCCCGCATTCTCTACTGCACCCGCTGCCGCGGCATGCTCATCGACATGGAGATCTTCGCCGAGCTCGTCCAGACCCTGCGCGCCGGCCACGATGGCGGCGGCGTGATTCCCCATCCCCCCGACCGCAGCGAGCTCGACCGCAGGCTCGCCTGCCCGCGTTGCCACCAGACCATGGACACGCACTTCTACGCCGGACCCGGCAACGTGATCCTCTCCGACTGCGAGCGCTGCTCTCTGAACTGGCTCGACTCCGGCAAGCTCATCCGCATCGCCCACGCCCCGGACGCCCTGCGCGAGGAAGCGGAAGTTTAGCAATCCCTCCCGCTCACCCGCGGCTCCGGCTGCCTTTCTCAGTGCTTGCTGTACATCTCCATCACGTCTTTGCGCAGGGCCACGCGGCTGGCCTCGCGCGTGTAGAACATGTGGCCGCCCGGAAACTCGTGGACAGAAACCCGCGTCGGATCGCCCATCACCGGCATCTGGTTCACGGTCAGGATCGAGCCCATGAACGGACACGACAAGTCGTTCCATCCATGGACGATCATCACCCGCAGCTTCGGATCCGCCGCAACCGCGTCGCGCAGCTGGGTCACCGATCCCGATCGCAGTTCCTGATCGCGGTCCCAGTGTCCGGCCACCTCATAGGAGAGCGCGTTGTAGCGCGCATCCACTTTCCATCCCACCGTGTGCGTAACAAAATTCACCATCGCCGTGGTCGTGGGCGCAATCAGCGTGGCCAGCAGCGGATCGTTCGCCCGCTGCTCCGGTGCGTAGGGAAAGGGATCGAACATCGTCACGTTGGAGTCGTACACGGACCCGATCTTCCCCTGCTCGCGATGAACTTCGCGCAGATAAGCTCCCGTCTCCAGCCGGCCGCCGGATTCCTTCACAAACGTCGGATCGAGGCCCGTCATCTGCGTCACCTTCGCAATCATCGCGTCGGTGGCGGCCGGGTCGGAGCGCCCCTTGATCAGCGCCGTCGCATAATCGCCCAGCGTGTAGTCGATGACCGCCTTCATCGCCTCCGGCGTGAGCTTGCCCTGCCGCTCCAGATTCGCTGCGGTGATCGAGGGCAGCGTCACCATCCACGGCAGCGGCGACAGATCGCCGTTCTGCTCAATCGTAGGATTCAGGTACGGCGAAACCAGAACCACCCCGTTCATGGCCACACCCAGCTGCGACTGCAGGTAGTACGTGATGCGCGGACCCCGGAAGCCGCCGTAGCTTTCGCCCACCAGATACTTCCGCGACTCCAGGCGGTCGTGCACCACCAGCCAGTCGTAAATCGCCCGTGACAGGTACTCGATGTCCGGCTCCGTGCTCCAGAAGAGCTTCCGCGTCTGCGCCTCATCGACCAGCGAGCGGCTGAATCCGGTCCCGATGGGATCCAGAAAAACCAGATCCGTGAAGTCCAGCCACGTGCCCTGATTGTCGGTGAGCGTCGCCGGATCGGACGGGCTGTCGCCTTCGTTCCCCATATTGAGATGCTTCGGGCCGATCGCTCCGAAATTCAGGAACACCGACGACGCGCCGGGACCGCCGTTCACCGCAAACGTCACCGGGCGATTCGGCTCGTCGACCGTGTACGCCGTGTAGACCAGTTGTCCAACCGCCTTGCCTTCGGGATCGCGCACGAACAGCGTGCCCACCGTGGCCGTGTACGTCAGCTTCCTGCCGTCGATCGTGATGCTCTGCTCGACATGCGCATCCGGCGGCAGCGGCGGCAGCGGGTTCTTCTCGGCAACAGGATTCTCGGTGGTCTTCCCGGCCGGGGATGGAGCCGCCGGCGCCGGCGGATGAGGCCGTTCGTTGTCGGATTGGGCCGCCGCGGAGAGGCAAGGCAGTGCGGCGAGCGAAGCGAGAGCGAAGGTAAGGACCACGCGCCTCGGAGCGCGGGCGAGCGAAGAATTTTTCATGACGACCACCTTACATGGGAAAGCGCAGAAATGCGTCACCGGCAGCTCAGCCTGCCCAACAAATCAGCGGCCGCGCCATTACCAGATCCGCACGCGCACATCCGGCGCCAGGTACAGCTTGTCTCCCGGTTTCACATCGAACGCTTTGTACCACGCGTCGGAGTTGCGGACGACGTCCGCGCGATACTCCCCGGGCGAATGTCCGTCGGTGAGGACCTGGCGCCGCAGCGCGGCCTCCCGCGTCTTCGAAGCCCAGTTCTGGGCGTAGGCGAGGAAGAACTGCTGATCGCCGGTAAAGCCGTCCTGCGTCGGAGCCTCGGCTCCGTTGAGCGAAGCCCGATAACCGTCGTAGGCCGCCGCCACGCCCCCCAGATCGGCGATGTTCTCGTCGATCGTCTGCCTGCCGTTCACATGCAGCCCCGGGAACGGCTCGTACGCGTCGTACTGCTGTTCCAGCTTCTCCGCCTGCTGCTCGAAGTGCGCGCGATCCTCCGCCGTCCACCAGTTGCGCACCCGCCCCTGCGCGTCGAACGCGCTTCCCTCGGCGTCGAAGGTGTGGCTGATCTCGTGCCCGATCACGGCTCCGATTGCCCCGTAGTTCACCACCGCCGGAGCCTTCGGATCGAAGAACGGCGGCTGCAGGATCGCCGCCGGAAAGTTCAGAGCATTCTGCAGCGGCAGATTCACCGCGTTGACCGTCTGTGGCTCCATCGACCACTCGTGCCGATCCACCGGCTTGCCGATGCGCGCAATCGCCCGGTGGTAGTCCCACAGCGAAGACCGCCACGAATTGCCGAAAGCATCGTCGCGGCGAACCTCGTACGTCGAATAATCCTTCCACGTCTCCGGATACCCAATCCCCACGTACAACGAATCCAGTTTCGCCAGCGCTGCGGCGCGCGTCGACGGGGCCAGCCAGCTCAGCCGCTCCAGCCGCCTGTGATACGCCGCAATCAGATGCGCCACCATCGCCTGCGCTTCCGCCTTCGCCTCCGGCGGGAAATACTTCTTCGCGTAAATCTGGCCCACTGCATCGCCCAGGCACCCGTTCACCAGCGCCACCCCGGTCTGCCACCGCGGCCGCTGCTGCTGCACGCCGGTAAGAACCGTTCCGAAGAAGGAAAACTGTTCGTCGGCCAGCGCCCGCGGCAGAACCGCGGCCTCGTTCTCGATCAGATGAAACGCCAGCCAGTCCTTCCACGTGTCCAGCGGCGTCGACGCCACCAACGCCGCCTCCCCGGTCAGCGCCCCCGGCGTCCACACCATGAACTGCTGCTGTTCGGCCAGGCCAGCAGCGGCAAAGTACGCCTCCCAGTCCAGCCCCGGAGCCTTCGCGGCAAAATCGGCGCGCGTCCACAGATTGTTCGCCTTCGCAATGTCCTCGATATCCGCCAGGCTGACATGCGTTTCGGCGATTGCCCGCTCCAGCGCAATCACCCGCCTTGCTCGTGCCTCCGAGTCGTCAAATCCCGCGAGCCGGAACATCGCCGCCACATGGGTGGAGTACTTGGCGCGCACGTCCCGCATATGCTCGTTGTCGTCGAGATAATAGCTGCGGCTCGGCATCTCGAGCCCGCCCTGCAGCAGATACGGCACATAGTGCTCGGATTCGCTGAAGCCGGGCGCTACCCACAGGCCGAAAAGGTTCGGCGTCGAGAACACCGCGCTGTTCAGCATGTCCACATCGGCGCGCAGGGTCTTCCCCAGCGCGATCGCCAGATCGTGCCTGTTCTGGATCGCCGCAATCGCCGCCAGATGCGGTTCCAGCGGCTTCAGCCCCCGCGCCTCGATCGCCCCCTCGTCCATAAAAGCGTTGTACAAATCGGCGATCTTGCGCTCGTTCGAGCCGGCGGTCGCCTCCGACTTCGCCGCTTCCTCGATGATCGCTGCCACGTTCCTGTTGCTGCGATCGGCCAGGATCGAGAACACCCCGATCCCGGCCCGGTCGGGAGGAATCTCCGTGCGCTCGATCCAGGCGCCGTTCGCGTAGCGGTAGAAGTCGTCGCCCGGCTTGACCGCGCGATCGATGTTCGCGAGCGCGATGCCGTGATGATTCGCATCGGTAACAGCGGCGGTGCCGTTTTCCTGCCCGGAGGCGGTGAGCGGAAGCGACGCGGCAAGTGCCACGATGCCCAGCGGAACCAGGCGGAATGCAGGCGCACAACGATGGCAGATCAAAGCAACTCCTTGAGGGAAGCCGGAGGGAAGGACGCGCAGCGGGCGAAGCAGGATGATAGCACGACCCCAGGCTCACCTTGCCGCGCGCTGCGCCGTCACCTTGTCGAGTTCACGGTAAATCTGTTCGTTGCGCAGGATCGCTTCGACATACTCCCGCGTTTCGGTGAACGGAATCGACTCCACGAACTCATCGATCCCGTGATAATTCCCGATGCTCTGCCAGTCCGTCACCCGGTCGTCGCCCGCGTTATACGCGGCGAAAGCGTACTCCGCCTGCCCGCCGAATTTCTCCAGCGTCTGTTTCAGATACAGAGTGCCGAGGCGAATATTCGTCGACGGGTTGAGCAGCTCGCTGGTGCGAAAGTGGGGGATGCCCATCTCCCGCGCCAGGGCTCGCCCCACCGAAGGCAGCAGCTGCATCAGACCGTACGCGTCCTTATTCGAGATCGCACCCGGGTTAAATTCCGTCTCCTGGCGAATGAGCGAGGCCACCATATAAGGGTCGAGCCCGTTGCGCTCGGCCTCCGCCTTGATATCGGGCCAGTACGGCTGCGGGAACAGGATCCGCCAGTACGCCACCGGAATCGCTTCGATCGGCGCCGAAGTGTAGAACGGAATAGCCCGCTTCAGCAGCCGCATCGCCCGCCACGATTCGCCATACGACGCGTAGATTTCCGCCTCCGCAAAAGCGCCCCACTCGTCGCTGCCGTCGGCCGCATGAATCTCGGGCTCAATGTACTCGTTCAGCCCCGCGTTCGCCAGCAGCCGAGCCTTCACCACGTGCGGGTCGTCCTCCGGAACATCGTCCGTGAGTTCCGGAATCGTCGTCGGCTGCAGCGCATCCAGCACCGCCATCGGCTCCGGCGTCACCGCGCCCAGATGATCGAGCCGGTCCTGCGCGAGCATCGCGTAGTAGTAGTGCGGATAGACACGCAGGATGGTGCGATAGTACTCGGCCGCCGCGCCCGGATTCTTTTCCTGCTCCTCGTAGATCCGCCCCCGCCAGTAAATCGCCGACGGGATCTCCTTGCCGCCCGCGTAGACGCGGATCTGCTCGTCGAACAGCCGCGCCGCCTCCGCATATTGCCCCAGCCGGTAATTCAGCCATCCCGTCCGCCAGTGCGCGCTGGGCGCATACTTGTTCGTCGGAAAGCGCTTCGCGAGGTCGCCGTAGTAGTCGATCGCGTGTGGATAATCCTTCAGCAGCAGATACATATTGCCGCTCGAATACAGCGCCTCCGCCAGCCATGGGCTCGCAGGGAAGCGCATCTCCATCTCCGTCACGATCGACTGCTGGGTTGCCGCATCGCCCCGGTCCCGCGCCAGTTCCATCAGCAGATAAAGCCGCCGCGCGCCGGCCTCGTCGTTCGTGTCCGGGATGGCCTCCAGCTCAGACTGGCTGAGGCTTTTCATCTTCCAGTCGCACTCCGCTGCCGCCACCAGCAGCCCCGTCCGCGTCGCCGCGTCGATATTCGACTGCGACGCCAGCGACCGGTATTCCTCTTCGGCGTCGGGATAATGCCCGGCTGCATAAAGGGCGTCGGCATGACGGCTGCGCTCTTCCGGTGGCAACGTGGCCAGCACGCCATCGCTCACCAGCTCGCTGCGCGCCGTTCCCGCTTCGATCGACAACGGATAGTCCAGATAAACATGCCTGAACAGACGCTGCGCATCGGCCGGCTGACCGGCCAGCTGCTCCGCCTTTGCCATCGCCAGCTGGAAATCCGCGTTGCCCGCCATCGCCTCTCCGCGATGCGGCTCCAGCGCGGCCAGCGCCGCCTGTGCATCGCCCTCCTGGATCATCAGGTTGGCGCGCAGCACGGGCACACTGTCCACAAAAATGCTGTCCGGATACTTGCGCACGAAATGATCGAGAATCGCCTCGGCCTGCGGCAGCTCATTGCTCTGCAGATAGGCCTGCGCGGTCAGGTAGTCCACATAGTCCGCCAGCGCCCCATCCGGCTGCGTCGCGCTCCCGTCGGCCAAATCGGCGGAATGCAGCGCGCCCACGGCATCCGGGAATTTTCGTTCCAGCAGGTACTCGTGTCCCAGCGCGAGATAAGCTGCCGCCGCGGCCTCGCCTGAATGAGTGCGCGCCCAGGCTCTCACCCCCGCATAAGCCGCGGGAGTCGGATTCTGCGCCAGTTGCTGCGCCATCGGCCGCAACTGCGACGATGCGACAAACGCGTGCTGGTACCGGCGGCTCCGCGCGATCTCCCGCGCCGTCAGATGGTGCCGGCGCCGCCGCCGATGAGAAACGGTACGCGTGTGCGCCGTATGCGTTGTCTTTGCCGATGCGCGATGCGA
This sequence comes from Acidobacteriaceae bacterium, assembly GCA_035508305.1. Lineage (GTDB taxonomy): Bacteria > Acidobacteriota > Terriglobia > Terriglobales > Acidobacteriaceae > Palsa-343. The sequence continues at coordinate 13,721 of DATJNE010000065.1, forward strand.
GGCGTGCGCATTGCTCGGCGTCGCGGTGTGGTGGGTCGCGCTCTCGTGCGTGGCGGCGCGGTGCGCCGGGTGGTGCTTCACAGGGTGATCCTGGGCTGGCGGCGGCGTTGTCGTGCTTTGGTCAGAGTGAACCCGCGCTCCGGCCGAAGCCGCCCCAACAGCAACCAGCAACAGGGAAATCGTTCTCAGAAGTCGTTTCAATGCACCAGTACCGCGCAACGCCAACATCCATCTCCTCTGGTTATCAGAGTAAGACGAAACCGGCAGAGTTTCGGCGCGGAAAAGTCCTGCGCTGACCAAAAAGTTGCACCCCTGTGTACCCGGCACGATTTCCACCCGCATGCCTCTCCGGTCGCCCCGTTCATCCTTTCTTCCTCGTTTCCAAGCCTACCTCGTCTTCTCCTTGACAGTCTAGGAGAAGCCGCGCTACTCTCCAGGACACACCAGGAGAATCCCCAACCGTGAAGAAAGACGCCGCCGAAACAGCCATCGATCTGCTGCAGGGCACCCTCGACATGCTCGTGCTCAAAGCCGTTTCCCTCGGACCCCTCCACGGCTACGGTGTGCTCCTGCGCATCCAGCAGATCTCCCAAAACCGCCTTGAAATCCAGCAGGGCTCCCTCTATCCGGCGCTCTACCGCCTGGAACACGAAGGCTGGATCGCCGGCGAGTGGGGCCAGAGCGAGAACAAACGCCGCGCCCGCTTCTACAAACTCACGGCAGCCGGCCGCCGCCGCCTCGAGGCAGAAACCAAAAAGTGGAACCAGTTTGCCGACGTCGTCGGGACCATCCTCAGCACAAGACCGGAGGAAGCATGAGCCTGCGCAGCCGCATGGCCACCTGGTGGCGAGCCGTCTTCCGCGCCAATGCCCTCGACCGCCAGGTCAGCGAGGAGCTCGCCTTCCACATCGAGAGCTATGCCGAGGACCTGATGCGGGGAGGGATGGCGCGCGAGGAGGCGATGCGGCGGGCACGGGCGGAACTGGGGAGTGCGGCGGCGGTGCGGGAGAATGCGCGGCAGGCATGGGGGACACGCTGGTGGGATGACCTGCGCGGCGATCTGCGCTACGCCGTGCGCATGCTCGCCCAAAGCCCCGCCTTCACCGCGATCGCCATCGGCTCTCTCGCCCTCGGCATCGGCGCCAACACCGTCATCTTCACCGCGGCCCAGCACATGCTGCTCGACCGTCTCAACGTGCCGCATCCCGAGCAATTGCAACTGCTGTGGTGGACCGAGCCGCCGGATGGCGTTGTCGAATCGATGTGGGGCTACTGGGATGATTCCGCAAACGGCCAGACGGCGACGTCGTTTTCCTATCCCGTTTATCAGCAGCTGCGGCGCGATAATCGCTCCCTCGCGGACATCTTCGCTTTCAAGCCGATGGGACTGCTGACCGTAACGACCAACCGCCAGGTCTACGAAGCAGGCTCGGAGATGGTGTCGGGCAACTACTACTCGACCCTGGGGGTGAAGCCGCAGTTGGGGCGCGGCATTGAAGATTCGGACGATGGGCCGGTGGGCAGCGGGCCCGTGGTGGTGATCAGCGACAAACTGTGGACGACCCGCTTCGGGCGATCACCGGATGTGATTGGCAGGACAATCCTGGTCAATGCGATTCCAATGACGATCGTGGGGGTGAATCCGCCAGGATTCACGGGCGCGTATTCGGCTCAGGGCGAACCGGATCTCTTTTTCCCCTTCAGCATGCAGCCCGTAGTGGCTCCCCAGGATTTTGGCGGAGCCGACTCGGGGTCCATTTTGCAGGACAAGACGATGTGGTGGGTCCTGCTGATGGGCCGGGTGAAGCCGGGCGTTCCTGCGGCGACAGCCGAGGCAGAGCTGAACGTGGCGCTGCACGCGGCGGTGCGCGCGACGATGCCGGTGAAGAAGGACAGCCAGGTTCCGCGACTGGCGCTGCGGGATGGCAGCCGGGGACAGAATCCCAACGCCGACGGCTTCGCGAAACCCATGTCGGTGTTGATGGGCCTCGCTGGGCTCGTCCTGCTGCTGGCCTGCGCCAATCTGGCGAATCTGCTGCTGGCGCGCGGTGGCGCACGGCAACGCGAGATGAGTGTGCGGCTGGCCCTGGGTGCGGGGCGGAGACGAATCCTGCGGCAGATGATGACGGAGAGCCTGTTGCTCGCCCTGCTGGGTGGCGCGGCGGGCCTGTTGCTCGCGTTTGTCGTGCGCAATGGAGTTCCTCGCCTGCTGTCGTCCGCCTGGACGCCGCCGGCGTTCTCGGCCAGACTCAGCTGGCCGATTCTGGCTTTCGCCGCGGCGGCTTCGATCCTGACGGGGGTGATTTTCGGCCTGGCGCCAGCCTGGCAGGCAACGCGGGTGCAGGTGAGCAGCGGGCTGAAAGACAGTGGGCAGACGGTGACCCGTCGCCGGCGTGGGCTGGGCGGCAAGGCGATTGTGGTGTTTCAGGTGGCTTTATCGATGCTGCTGGTGGTGGTGGCCGGGCTATTCGTGCAGACCCTGATGAAGCTGGGGCGCGCGCCCCTGGGCTTTCAGTCGCACAACCTGTTGCTCTTCACCATCGAGCCGCCGGGCACGGTGTATCCGGACACGAAGTCCACACCCCTGCTCGAGGAACTGGAAGCCAGGCTCGCAGGGGTTCCGGGTGTGCAGTCGGTATCGCTGACTCAGGTCCCCCTGATTTCCGGCAACGCACAGAATCACACGTTCATTGCGGAGGGTACCCAACGCAATCCCGATCCCAGCAGGAACCCGAGCGTGCTGGTCAATCAGGTGGGACACGATTTCTTTTCGACGTTCGGCATCCCCATCCTCGCTGGACGCGGCTTCGATTCCGGCGACACTGCGACATCGCGGAAAGTGGCGGTGATCAACGAGAGCACCGCAAGGAAATTCTTCCCGAATCTCGATCCGGTGGGGCGGACCTTCGAAACAGGATTTCACGAACCGGAAACGATCGAGATCGTCGGCGTGTGCGGCGACGCAAAATATTACCGGGTTCGCGAGGCTCCGGAACCAACGTACTACGAGCCGTACTGGCAGACGGACCATGGCATCCGTCAGGCAACTTTTGCCGTTTCGACGCGCGTGGGAGGTCAGGCGCTGTTGCCCTCCCTTCGCGTCGCGGTGGCCTCAGTGGATCGCAACCTGCCGGTGCTCGACGTGCGCACCCAGGACGAGCAGATCGCAGAAAACCTGCAGCAACCGCGCATCTTCGCCAACATTACCGGCGGATTCGGCCTGCTCGCTCTCCTCCTCGCCTCCATCGGCATCTACGGCATCATGGCCTACTCCGTCTCGCGCCGCACCAGCGAGATCGGCATCCGCATGGCCCTCGGCGCACAGCCCCGCCGCGTTCTGCGGATGGTTCTGAGCGAAGCCTCCTGGCTCGTGATCCTCGGCGTCGCGGCCGGCGTCGCGGGAGCGCTGGCGTTGGGACGGCTGATTGGGGCGATGCTGTATGGATTGAAGGCGTGGGATCCGGCGACGTTTGCGGGGGCAGGCGCGCTGCTGATGCTGGTGGCGCTGGGGGCGAGCTGGATCCCGGCGCGGCGCGCGGCCGGGGTGGATCCCATGAAGGCGCTCCGGCATGAGTGAGAACGGCAGAGGTTGGGAGTTGGGAAGTTGGGAGCTGATGGTTGGGAGTTTGAGAGTTGAGAGTTTGGACGTCCTGCGTCGTCGCTCGTCCGGCACGAGCACAGGACCGGGGCCTCGCCCGAATCGCTGGACTTTGACTTCGCCGCTACGGGCTACCCGCTTCCAGCTCCTCCGGTCCCGGCTGGTGTGATCACAATCACCCCCGTCATTTTGTCGTGACCCCGCCCGCACAGCACGCTGCAGTGCATGGGATAAGTCCCCGGCGTCTTCGCCAGGAATCGAATTACCGCCGGATGCTCCGGCTGCACCGGCTCGTTGATGCCCAGTGCCGGTACCGCCAGGCCGTGTTCGACATCCGTCGAAGTGACCACCAGTTCCACCCGCGCTCCCTGGGGCAGAACCAGACGATTCGGGATAATCTCCCACTTCTTCATCACAATCTGCCGTACCGTGTCCGGAGGCCCCGCAAAACTCGGAGTCCTCTTGCCGCACCCGGTCATCGAAAACAACAGTGCCAGCGGGAGCAGGAGGGCGGGTGCCGCCTTTGATCCCGGTCCGCCGCGCCATTTATGATGGAGGAAGGTTCTGTTGTCTGCTGCAGTCCAAATTCTGAAGCCATTCATGTCTTCCTCCATCCAAACACAGGGGACGCCTGAAGTTCATCCTGACGTGCTGCTCGTCGAGCGTGCGCGCCAGGGCGATATGGCGGCCTTCGAAAAGCTGGTGCGGCAGTACGACCGTCAGGTTTTTCGTATCGCGCAGCATATCGTCCAGAACCGCGAAGACGCCGAAGACGTCGTCCAGGATGCGTTTCTGAAGGCCTACGAGAAGCTCGACCAGTTCCAGGGCAACTCGAAGTTCTACACCTGGCTGGTGCGCATCGCGGTCAACGAAGCGCTGATGCGGCTGCGTAAGCGGCGCACGGGCAGGATGGTTTCGATCGACGAGGATGTGGAGACCGAAGAGGGCTCCATGCCTCGCGACTTGGCCGACTGGAGTCCCGATCCGGAGGCGATGTATGGACAATCCGAGATGGCCGACATTCTCCGCCGCACCATTCAGGGGTTGCCGCCGGGCTTCCGGGTGGTCTTTGTGCTGAGAGACGTCGAGGGACTTTCCACCGAGGAGACCGCGGAGACTCTCGGCCTCAGTATTCCCGCGGTAAAATCGCGGCTGTTGCGGGCACGACTGCAGCTGCGCGAGCGCTTGAGCCGCTACTTTAAGCGGCGCGATCAGAAATCGGCCCAGGTTGGTGTGAAGTGACGTGCACGGAGTTTTTAGCGCAGCTCGATGAAATGCTCGATCAGGACGCGGCCATTCCGCTGCGTGCCGATCTCCAGCATCATCTCGAAGAGTGCGAGCACTGCGAGATCACGCTGAATACGACGCGGAAGACCATCGAGATCTACCGCAGCCACGAGCTGTACGAGCTGCCCGAAGATCTGCGCGAGCGCCTGCACCAGGCCATTGTGGCCAAATGCCGCAAGTGCTGATCGGCCGGGCATCGCGGCGCTCATCCGCTCGGAATTGCACGCAGGGCCAATCCGCGAAAGTCTGGCCGGCCGGCGAACACCGATCCGCTCACAACCTATAGAACCACGACCCGCGCTCGACCGCTTCCGTCCCTACGGGTGCTCCTCCAGCCAGTTCTCGATCCGCAGGATCTCCGACTCGCTGAGCCGGAACGTCGCCGCCGGCAGCACGCCGTCCACCTGATCCGGCCGTCGCGCGCCTACAATCGCGGCCGTGATTGCCGGATGCCGCAGCGTCCACGCAATGGCCACCACGCCGGCTTCCACGCCGTGCTGGTTGCCGATTTGTTTCAGCAGCTCAGCCAGCGCCAGGTTCCGCTCCAGCTTCGGAGACTGGAAATTCGGACTCTGCTTGCGCCAGTCGTCCTCGGGCAGATTCTTCACCCGTTCGGCCGTCATCTTCCCCGTCAACAACCCTGACACCATGGGCGAGTAATTGATCACGCCGATATGATTCTCCTGGCAAAAGGGGAGAATCTCCTTCTCGATATCCCGCCGCAGCAGCGAATACGGCGGCTGCAGCGAGGTAATCGGCGCAATCGCCTGCGCCCGCTTCATCTGCGCCACGCTGAAGTTCGAGACGCCGATATACCGCACCTTGCCCTGCTCCTGAAAGCGCGCCAGCGTCTCCCACCCTCCTTCGATCTCATCCTCCGGATTGGGCCAGTGGATCTGATACAGGTCGATCGTGTCGACGCCCAGCCGCCGCAGGGAAGCCTCCAGTTCCTCCCGCAGCGACTCTTTCTTCAGGCTGCGGTAAATCTTCCGATCCGCGCCCCAGCGCATCGAGCACTTGGTGAAGACCAGGGGTTTCGTCGCGCGTCCCTGCAGCGCTTTGCCCACCACTTCTTCCGAGTGACCCAGCCCATAGACCGCAGCCGTATCGATCCAGTTCAGGCCGCCATCGAGGGCTCGCTGAATCGCCGCCAGCGACTCGCTCTCGTCCTGGGTGCCCCAGCCAAACTCCCAGTTGCCGCCGCCGATCGCCCACGCGCCATAGCCAATGGGCGTCAGGTGCAGGTCGGAGTTGCCCAGGGTTCTGCTTGCAAACTTTGTCGAAGATTTTGCAGCGGAGTCGGTTGCGGAAACGGTCGTCGCCATAGCTTTTTCGATGCGCCCCTTATCGCGCGAGCTTCACAATCCCTACGGTTCAATCAGAAATTTACCTTCGCGCATCACCGGCTCATCCTCGACCCAGATATTGAATCGCAGCCCGACCACGTCAATGTGCGTCGACGATCGCCACTCCGCGCCCGTGTGCTCCCCATACGGATTCCCGAAGGCAATGTGAATCCCAGGAAACTTCTCGTCCTGCAGTATGTTCCCGATCACCCGCTCCACGCCGATGTTCGTCCCGATGGCAAACTCGCCCACGCGATCGGAATTCTCGTCGGTGTGCGTGTATGCCTGAAACTCCTCGCACAGTTTCTTATTCTCCGAACTGCAGCCCATTATGCGATTCCCGCGAATCTCCAGGGTCAGCGGCGTCTGCTCCAGCAGCCCAAACTGCGCACACAGATAGTCGCCCACCACTCCATCGACCACGAAGACGCCGTTCACCTCACCCGGTGTCGTGAAGATTTCGCCGCCCGGCAGGTTTCCCCACTTATCCCGCGAAATAATCCCCGAGGTCTTCAGCCACTTGTACGCGGGGTTCATCTCGGCCCGAATATCCGTGCCCGCCGCTGTCGTCGCACGGATCCACCGCGCCCTGCGCGCCTTTTCGATCACCTTCTGCGAGAGCCGGTCCACCCGGTCGTAATCCGCGCGCATCCCCTCGCACATAATTTGGGGGGTGATGTTCACCATGTGCGCGTGCCGCATCCGACGCCGGTTCACCACCTCGGTCATTTGCATGCGCGACTTCAGTTCGTTGCGCTGCACCTGCACCGCAAAGAGGCTGACGTCCGAGGTCTCCATGTCCGCCAGGACTTCGGCCGGCATGGCGGTGAGCGGGCGCGGCGCCAGGTCCTCGAGCACAAACGCATTCCAGCGGCATCCGACACCGGCCAGTTCCTGGGCCAGCGAGGCGGCAATCGGCGCCGTCTCCCGATCGCAGATCAGAGTGACCTTTTCCCCGGGCTGCACGCGCAGACAGGTCGCGACCGCTGCCCGCGCTCCGGGGACAAACTCTGCCGGAAACGCGGTCTCCAGCAGCTTTGCTTTTGCCGGCGACCCCGGCTCCAGAACCGACGAAGACGCACCACTCATCTCTTCAGGCTACCTGAATTGCCACTGAGGAAAAGTCCGGAGCCACCAGAAGGCCCGGGCTCGGCCCGCGATCTCACGCGACGCTCTGCGCTGCCCGCTCAAACAGACCCGCCTTGGTCTCCTCGGCCATGTAATCGACCACGGCTTTCAGATCGTTCGTCTCTTCGAAGACCTTCAGCTGGCGATCCGCTCCCGTCCCGGTTTCCAGAATCGTCCGGATGGAGTCGATCGCTTCGCGGCTGCCCAGCTCTTCGACTTCCGGTTCGATCAGCGCCACATATTCCTCCATCAGCTCGCGCACCGGCACTTCTTCGTGGCGGCCGAAGTCGATCAGCTTCCCATCCAGCCCGTAGCGAACCGCGCGGAATTTGTTCTCCATCAGCAGCGGCCGCGCGTATTGCCGGTAGTCCTGATTCTTCGCGTGCAGCCGATACAAATAGGCCGCCGTCGCCTGAATCAGCGCCGCAATCGCTACCGTCTCCTCGGCGCGCAGCGGAATGTCGCACGCCCGCACCTCGATGGTGTTGAAGAACGGATGCGGCCGAATGTCCCACCAAATCTTTTTCGCGTTATCGATGCAGTTCGTCTTCACCAGCAGCGTTACGTAATTCTCGAACTCCGAGTAGCTTGAGAAAGCATCCGGAATTCCGGTGCGCGGAAAGTTCTCGAACACCTTCGCCCGATAGCCCTTGTATCCGGTGTTCAACCCCAGCCAGAACGGCGAATTCGTCGCCAGAGCCATAATATGCGGCAGAAAGTAGCGCATCGAATTCATGATCCGGATGGCCGCCTCGCGATCCTCCACGCCGACATGCACGTGCAGGCCGAAGATCAGGTTCGATCGCGCCACCAGCTGCAGGTCCTTCACCACCTGGTGGTACCGCGGGTCCGGATAAATTTCCTGCGTACGCCAGTCGGCAAACGGATGCGTCGCCCCCGCCACCAGCACCAGGCCGTGCTCGCCGGCGAGTTTGATCATCTCCCGCCGCAGCTGGTACAGATCCTGGCGCGCCTCCTCGATGGTGCGGCAGACGCGCGTGCCCACTTCGACGACCGAAGTGTGCATCTCCGCCTTCACCCGCTCTTCGAGCCGCCGCTTGCCCTGCGCCAGCATCTCGGTCGCGATATGCGAACGCAGATCGCGCGTCACCGGATCGACGGTTTGATACTCCTCTTCAATGCCGAGGGTAAACGAAGGCCGCATGGTGCCTGCCGTTATATGACGGAACGACCCAGGAATCAAGACCATCCCGCACTACCGCGCGCTTTTTGCAAGCTACTCGCCGGGCGAAGCCGTCGACTGCGAGTGCCCTTTTGCATTCTTCTCGGCGACTTTTTTCGCCTTCTTTTTCTTTTTCGCCGCTGCCGCTCTCCCTGCTCGGGCAGCCTTCTTCTCCACGCCCCGGGCTGTATCGGGAGCATTTCCCAGATAGGCGCTCCAGTGGAACGCCGGCACCTTCGGCTTCGCCGCCTTCGCCTTCCTCACCGCCAGGTTGGCCACCGCCTCCACAATCCACTCAAAATTCCCTTTCCCCACCGAATGAAGATCCGCATCCGGCGCCGGATTCATAAAGTCGATGGCATAGGGCACGCCATCCTCGACGGCAAATTCCACCGTATTCAGGTCGTAGCCCAGCGCCCGGCACAGCGTCAGCGCGTCCTTCTCTACCCTGTCGACCAGCTTCTTCGGCGCCGGCTGCGGGTCCTTCACATATCGCTCCGCGTGCGGCTTCCGCGGATCGTAGTGCATGATGTGGACCTTCTCCTGACCGACGACATAGCAGCGGAAATATTCGGTGAAGTTCACGGCCTTCTGGAGCATCATGCACAAGTCGCGGCTCTGGTCGTAGGCGTGGAAGAACTCCTCGCGCGAGTGCACGTGATACACATCGCGCCAGCCGCCGCCGTTCACCGGCTTCAGGAACGACGGAAATCCCACGTAGCCGAATACCCCGTCCCAGTCGAGCGGAAACTGCAGATTGCGCATCGACTTTTCCGTCGTCCCCGGCGGATAGTGCTTGTGCGGCAGGATCACCGTGGGCGGCGCCGCCACGCCGAGCCTGGTCGCCAGCGAATAGTTAAAAAATTTGTCGTCCGCCGACCACCAGAACGGGTTATTGATCACCTTCGTCCCGTTCAGCACCGCATGCTTCAGGAACGCCCGGTAAAACGGGATGTCGTGCGAGATGCGATCCACAATGACCGACCACGCCGGCGGCTTGTCCAGCCGGATCGCTCCGATTTCGACAAACTCCGCACTGATGCCATCGATGTTTTGGCTGTTGATCTTTTCGACGAGCGCACCGGGGAAGGTATTTTCCATGCCGAACAGCACACCGATTTTCTTCACGGTTCCGCCTCTCAGGTTGTGGGTCGGGGGAACGCGCCTGCCGGGCTCACTGGGCACGCGCCTGCACAGGAGTATGCCTCAACCTTAACCGACCTTCACCTGGGTTGCACAACCGTCAACAGGCGCGCGGGTCACCCGGCGGCAGCCGGCAGCACCTGATACGGGCGCATCATCTCGTTGTCTTCGTGCTCGAGGATGTGGCAATGCCAGACGTACCTCCCGGCATAGCCCTCGAACGGCACGATGATCCGCGTCACAGTTCCCGGATCCGCACGCGCCGTATCCTTCCATCCGGACTCGAGCGGCTCCGGCGGCATCGCCGGCCCGGTGTATCGCAGCATGCGCCGGTTCTGATACTCGAAGACATCGAAGGTCCGCCGATCGAGAATCCTGAACCGCACCAGATGCAGATGGATGGGATGCGAGTCCTCGGTCAGATTCACCAGCTCCCAGATCTCCGTCGTGTTGAGTTCCGGCTTTTCGGTCACCGGTGCAGCCCACGGCGTGTCGTTCAGCAGCATCCCCATCGACCGCTGGATGTCGTCCAGCTTCTCATCGAGCGTCAGGCGCCGGGTTCTGACGGCATCTGCCTCCTTCGGCAGACGCACCGTCTTGTGCAGGACCCCCGGTACTGCGCTGCTGTCCGGACTTCCCTGCTTCGCCACGCGAAATTCCAGGACGTCGAAGGAGTCGCTCACCAGCCGCACCGTCGTTCCCGCCAGCGGCGCAAAATCCACCACGATGTCGGCGCGCTCGGCCGGCGCCATCGGCAGACGCTTCGCGGTTACCGGAGCCTCCAGCAGAGCCTGATCGTTCGCGATCACCTGAAAGTTCGCGTGATTCGACAAACCAAATCGGTAGAAGCGCCCATTGGACCCATTCATCAGGCGCAAACGATATTTCCGTGGTTCCACGTCGCAATACGGCAGCAGCTTTCCATTCACCAGAATCGCGTTGCCGAAAACTTCCGGCACCCAGATGTGCCCCGGAATTTCCGACACCGGATAGAACAGCTGGCCATCGGGCTTCAGAAGCCGATCGGCAATCAGCAGGGGAATCTCATGCTCCCCCGACGGCAACCCCAGCCCATCCTCGCCCGGATCGCGAACCACAAACAGTCCTTCCAGACCCGCGTAGATGTTCAGCCGGTTAATCCCCATCGCGTGGTCGTGATAAAAGAGCAGCGCCGCGTGTTGTGCCGACGGATAGAAGCACGTCTGCGTCTTGCCCGGCGTGATCCACTCCTCCGGATAGCCGTCGCTCGCGGCCGGCGTTCGCCCTCCATGCAGATGCACCACCGCGCGGACTTCGGGCCGGCTTGCCTCGGCTCCCATCAGGCTGTGATCGATGGGCAGAAAATGGTGCGCGGGCAGCTGGTTTTCCCACTCGACCATCACGGCCTTCCCGCTCTCGGTCTCGATGGTCGGGCCCGGAAAACTTCCCGCGAACCCCCACATCCGGGTCGGCGGCAGATCGCGATGCACTCTTGCCTCGAAGGCGCGCATCGCAATCCGGTAGAGAGGGATAGTCTCCTTCGGATTCTCCGGATTCGGCCGCGTCCCCGCGGCCCTTGCAAGTGGCGGAAGGGGCAGCGCATCGACAAAAGGCGTCAGCGTCGAGGGATCCAGTGTCTCCGGCCGGGTTGTAGCGGCGCCGCTCTTCAGGCTCAGCCCGGCCACCGCCATACTGGCATTGCGCAGAAATCTGCGCCGCGAAAACCGCACGAACGTAAACATCCTCCTCATTGTGCTTGAGCCGTCATGGAAAAAACCGGCCCTCCGCGCCTGGCGCGAAGAGCCGGCTTCAGCAAAGGCTCCGCGGTCAGCGCGGTTCGCCCGTGTTCGGATTCAGGATCAGGATCCCGTTGTTGCCGTTGTTATCGTGGTCCCAGCCACCGTCGTCGTGGCGGCTGAAGTCGAACATGTTGTCCACCGAACCGGCGACCGCGTCAAACGAGCCGCTGCCCAGCCGTTTGCCTCCCAGCCAGTTGTCCTCGATGAAGTGAATGATCGAAGACTGGTCGGTGAGCGTGTGATCAACGAAATTGTGCTTCGCCCATGGCGAGATCACCATCAGCGGAATGCGCGGCCCATAACCGCACCGGCCCTGGGCGTGCGCCGCGCCGCTGGGTCCCGGCAGAGCCGTATCTGTCCCCGTGCCGCACATGCCATTGCCCGTCAGCATGTCATCCGCGGTCGTGGACTGGTTCACGATCTGGCCCAGCTGATGGTCGTACCAGCCGTCCGAATCGTCGTAGTTGATGAACACCGCGGTGGAACGCCATTCCGGCGACTGCATCAGGAAATTGATCACCTTCACCACGAACGCCTGCTCGTCCAGGGGGTCGGAGTAGCCGGCGTGCGCATCCTCATACCCCGGCGCCTTCAGAAAGCTCACCGCCGGCATGTTCCCCGCTCTCACCGCGGCGAAGAAGTCGTCGATGTCGTACTGGTGGTTGGCCTGGTCCTGCTGCCCGATCATCGAAACCGAGGTCGGCCGCAGATGCTTCAGGTTCTGCGTGGACGTATAGTACTGGAACGGCTCATGGTGCGGAATATAATCGGCAGTCGTGCCCGTATAAATCGAGGTCGATGACCGCGCGCATCCCGTCGTGCCGTTGGCGTTCGTCTTGCCCAGATTGAATCCGCCTTCGAACCAGCCCCACGTCACGCCCGCCGCGTTCAGCAGATCGCCGATGTTGGTTCCTCCCATCGAGATCTGGGCGCCGGTGGTTGTCGAGCAGGTGTCGCCGATGGGATCGGCATCGCCGATATCCGTCAGGCCCCCGGCGCCGTCGCTCACCACCTTGCTGCTTGCGTTGATCTCATCCGATACGTCGTTCGTCTGACCGGAGACGAGATTCAGGGCGCCCACGGTCGAGGGGCCGAAGGTCGATCCATACGCGTTGTCATTGATCGCGAAGTGCTGCGCGTAGTTCCACAGCGCCGTCACCGTGTTGCCGTCGTAGTAGCCCATCACCAGGCCGGTCGTTGTGTAAGGGCTCGGCGGAGGGCCGGGCGTGCCGGTGAATTCCGGGAACGAATCCATCAGCCCGCCGTGAAAGGCTTCCTGCTCGGGCGTGTAGTTATGATCCATGTCCGCCGTTGCCGCCTGCGAGCGGTCCAGCCGGAACGGATTCATCGCGCCTGCACCATTTCCTGCCGCGTTCAGAAAGTTCGGATTCGCGGTCAGCAGTCCCTGCGTCAGACCGTTCACGCTGGGTGTTCCCGGTGCCGCATAGAACGGCGGCTCTCCCGCCGGGTTCGTCGCGTGCGGATAGGTTCCCCAATAGTGATCGAACGAAATGTTCTCGCCAAAGATCACCACAACGTGCCGGATAGGAGTTGCAGTCGAAACGGAATCCGACTGCGCTGACGCTGTCAGCGGACTGGCCACTGTGCCGAAAACCAGCAGGGCAGACAACGAGGTCGCGAGGTATTTCTGCATCGGTACTCCTCCACACCGGGCGGGGTGTCTCCGCGGAAATCGCGCAGGGTTCGCTTTGGATTGCATGCTGACGACGGTCGAATCGAAGGCCGCGATTCCCGGCAGCTGGGGCCGAAGACCCGAAAACCCGGTCCATCCTGAAGTAATTCAGCACGATGCACGCCTGTTTACAAAACAGTGAATATGCCGAGAATCGGCAAAGTTGCCGAACGCTCAAGAAAGTTTCGTGAATTTTCGCGCACACGCTGCGGCCTTCCCTACCGCCGCTTCAGCGCTTCCAGTTCATCGAGCGTTTTCGGCCAATCCTGTTTCAGCAGGCGCGACAGTCCCCGGTCGGCGAGCAGCTTCCCTCCCGTCTGGCATCGCGCGCAATAGTTCGTCTCGTTGTCCGCATAGCGGATCCGCTGGATCTTCTCCCCGCAGCGCGGGCAGGGCTCGCCGAATTTCCCGTGCACAGCCATCTCCGGCCGGAACGCCGTCACCTTTTCCGGAAATCCCTCTTCGGCCTCCGCCTGCAGGCGTTCGATCCACAGCCGGAGTGTCGCCTGCGTCGCCTCGAAAAGTCGGGCCCACCCCTCATCCCTCATCCGATGGGTGAGCAGTACGGGTGAAAGCTGGCCAGCGTGCAGGATTTCGTCGGAGTATGCATTGCCGATCCCACTCACCAGCCGGGGATCGGTCAGCGCCCGCTTCAGCGTCCGATTCTCCACCGTCAGCGCCGCCCGAAACTCCGCCAGCCCCGCCCCCAGCACATCGATCCCGCCCGGATTGAGCCCCCGCAGCCCCTCTTCCCCCGCAACGACAAATAAGGATGCCCGCCTCTTCGACCCTGCCTCGGTGAGCACCAGCGACCCCGCACTAAAATCGAAAGCCGCCAGCGCATTTCGACCGGCGAGCCTGGCCCCCGCCGGCTTCCAGTGCAGGCGCCCCGCAATCATCAGGTGCAGCACCAGCCAGACGTCATTTTCCAGACCGATCGCGATCCGCTTTCCCAGCCGCCGCAACTCGCGCACCGTCCGCCCTTCCGCGCTCTCCAGCCGCGGCTCCACGGTCCGCAGCAGTGTGAAGCTCGCCAGCCGGACCTTCTCCAGCCGCTCTCCCCGGATGCGCCTCTCCAGAGCCGTCAGGTAGGCTGTGATATCAGGCAGCTCAGGCATCGATTCGTATGGTATCTCGCATCCCATCCCTCTTCCCGCATGCGAGTAAACTGCCTCTGGCAAAGGCGCAGCACCGAATCAGCGTCTAAAAACCCACATGATGGAATTCCACATTGCGCGTGAGGTTCGCGACCGTTACCAGGTCAGCGACACCCTTTTCAATTTTGTCGGCAACGTCATCTTCGCCGACCTCGCCTCCTGTCGCGAACTCGCTTACCGGATGACTGAGGTCCGCGCCGCTTCCGGTCTCGATCCCATCCATCCGGGCGCGCTCTTCGCCATGGGCCTGATCGACGAGATCAGCCACGCCATCGTCGCCCGCTATCGCCAGAGCCGCGACCCCCAGGTCAGCCAGGCCGCGCTGCAGTGGTTCGCCCAGCGTGTGGGCGAGGGCAATATCGAAAGGCTCCTGCGCGCCTTCGTCGAGGAGTTCCCCAACATCGCCGTCTACCGCGGCGAAGTCCCTCTCGACCGCTGGCTCGATCGCTCCACCGAGGGTCTCCAGCATCGCGAAGCGGTCCTCGAAGAGTTGATGCTCCTCTGGCTCGCCAACCAGAACCCCGCCTTCCGCCCCTTCCGCGAGCTCTACGACGACACGAAGCTCGCGCAGAGCACTGCCTACAAACAGGTCACGGCGCAGCTCGGCAGCTACTTTGCCACGCGCCCCGCCACCGGCATGGGCCGGGGCAATCTCCTCGACCTGCTGCGCGCGCCCATGGAAGCCTCGCCCGAATCCCTGAGTGGGCAACTCGCCTGGATTCGCGACAATTGGGCGCAATACCTCGGGGAAAGCTTCAGGAAAATCCTCCTCGCCACCGACGTCCTGAAAGAAGAAGAACTCGCCCTCTGGATGCGCTTCCATCCCGCCGACGCCCACCGCTGGCACGCCCCTCTGAGCGACACCCACCACTCCGAGGTTCCCGATTTCCGTTCCATGCATCCCGGCGACATCGAGTACGAGCGCTTCAGCCCTGACCAGGACTGGATGCCCAGCGTCGTCATGATCGCCAAGAGCACCTACGTCTGGCTCGCGCAGCTCTCCCGCCAGTACGGCCGCCCCATCGAACGCCTCGACCAGGTCCCGGATGAAGAACTGCAGACGCTCGCGAACCGAGGGCTGACTGCTCTCTGGCTCATTGGCCTCTGGGAGCGCTCACGCGCCTCGCAGCGCATCAAGCACATGCGCGGCCAGCAGGACGCCGTTGCCTCCGCCTATTCGCTCTTCGACTATCGCATCGCCGACGACCTCGGCGGCGAGCCCGCGTATCGCAACCTGCGCGATCGCGCCGCCCGCTGCGGCATTCGCCTCGCGTCGGACATGGTCCCCAACCACATGGGCATCGACTCGCCCTGGGTGGTCGAGCATCCCGAGTGGTTCCTCTCCCGCCCCGACCGTCCCTGGCCCTCCTACAACTTCAACGGTCCCGACCTCTCTTCCGACGGACGCGTCGAGATCAAAATCGAGGACCACTACTACGATCAGTCCGACGCCGCCGTCGTCTTCCAGCGCCGCGACAACCGCTCCGGCCACACCGAGTACATCTACCACGGCAACGACGGCACCAGCTTTCCCTGGAACGACACAGCGCAGCTCAACTACCTGCGCGCCGATGTGCGCGAGCAGGTCATCCAGACCATCCTCCACGTCGCGCGCCTCTTCCCCATCATCCGCTTTGACGCGGCGATGACCCTGGCCCGCCGCCACGTCCAGCGCCTGTGGTTTCCCCTCCCCGGCTCCGGCGGCTCCATCCCTTCACGCGCCGAGTCCGCGATGACCCAGGAAGAGTTCGACCGCGCCATGCCGCACGAGTTCTGGCGCGAGGTCGTCGATCGGGTCGCCGCCGAAGTTCCGGGTACGCTTCTGCTGGCCGAAGCCTTCTGGCTCCTCGAAGGCTACTTCGTCCGCACCCTCGGCATGCATCGCGTCTACAACAGCGCCTTCATGAACATGCTGCGTGACGAGGAGAATGCGAAGTATCGCTCCGTCATCAAGAACACCGTGGAATTCGATCCGGACATCCTCAAGCGTTACGTGAACTTCATGAGCAATCCGGATGAACGCACAGCAATTGACCAGTTTGGGACCGGGGACAAATACTTCGGCGTCTGCACCATGATGGCGACCCTGCCTGGCCTGCCTATGTTCGGACACGGCCAGATCGAGGCCTTCACCGAAAAGTACGGCATGGAGTACAAGCGCCCGCGTTACGAGGAAACGCCGAACCACCACCTTGTCGAACGCCACATGCGCGAGATCGCCCCGCTGCTCAAAAACCGCTACGTCTTCACCGAGAGCGCCAACTTCGCGCTCTTCGACTTCTGGCTCGACAACGGCAGCGTCGATGAAAACGTCTTCGCCTGGTCCAATCGCGTCGGCTACCAGAGCGCTCTCGTCATCTACCACAACAAGTACGCCTCAACCTCCGGAACGCTGCACGCCTCCTCGTTCCGCACCGACAAGAACACCGGCGCCCTGTACAACGTTCAACTGCACCAGGCCCTCGGCCTTCCCCCCGACGGCAACGCGGTCCTCGCCTACCAGGACAACGCCACCGGGCTGCACTACCTGTGCCGGCTCGGCGAACTGCGCCAACAGGGACTTCGTCTCGATCTGCACGCGTACCAGTACCACGTCTTCCAGCATTGGCGCGAGATGGTCCCCACCACCGACTATCCGTGGGACGCGCTGTGCTCCGACCTGAACGGCACCGGCGTCTGGAGCCTCGACGATGCTCTGGCGAAATTCAAACTCCGCCCCGTGCACGAAGCACTCCGCGCCGCCCTGCACGCCGACACGCTGCGCTGCTTCTCCGACCTCATCGAAGGCGAAGCCGTCGATGCCGCCGAGCATCTGCCCGGCGCCCATCAGGCTCCGTGTAGCCGCGAAGAAACCCTCGCTGCCCTTGAGAAGAACGCCGAGCGCTTTTTCCTGGCTGCCCTCGCGTTTCTCACGATCGATACCCTTCAGCAAACCGGAGCGCACCCGCCCTCTGCCGAATCCGCCGTGCCGCACAACGGCCACGGGTCGCCGACAGCCGCCGAGTCCTCTCCGCCGCAGCCCGAAACCTCGCAACCCGCCGCCGTCACTCCAGACTCCGCCAACCTCGCCCGCTCTGCGCGCTCCCGCTACCACACCCTCCTCCTCGCTGCCGAGAAGCTCCCAGCTCTCGAGCGCGCCTTCTCCCATGGCTGGCCGGCCGACGCCCGCGCGGTCCTGCCCAGCTACAGCCCGCAGACCACGGCCGTGAATGTCCTCGCGCCGGTTGTCGCCTGGTGCTTTCTCCGGGCGCTGTTCGAAGCGCTGCCCAATCGCCAGCATCCCGGCGAAATCTTCGACCGCCTGTATCTCCGCTTCGCCTTCGCCGAAGCTCTTCAACCTCTGGGCCTCGATTCCGACCACGCCTACCGCGCCGCCGCGCGCATCCGGATTCTCCTCTCCGCTCCCACACGCCCGCTGCCTTCCGCCACACAACCGCTGCTCTTCTGGGACGACCCGGACACCGTCTGGATCGCCGGCCTCCATACCGCTCAGGGCCTCCGCTATTTCAATAAGGAAACGCACGAGCAGCTGCTCTGGTGGTCCGCTCTGCCCCAGCTCATCGCCATCGCGGAGAAGGATCCCTCGGCAAAGCTCGCCTCGACGCGCATCACTGTGCGCGCTCTCGAAGGCCAGATTGAAGAAGCCTCCGGCGCCGCCGCGGAGTCGGGCTATCGCCTCGACGAGATGCTGCACCCGCCCGCCATCGAAATCGTTCCCGGCGATGCCTCCTCCGATTCCGCCCACGCTGCCCTGATCGACGATCGGGACAACTGAAGCCCGCGAGCCGCCCCGCTGTCCCTCTCCGGCGTCCGGAACCGTGCGCCCGGAAAGCAGCTCTCTTGCCAAATCGCATACACTTGTAGTAGACATTACTACACGAATAGGAGAGCATCGTGGCGAGTCGACGTTTATCGAAGCTTGAGTACCAGGTGATGGAGGCGCTCTGGCGGCTGGGCCAGCTTTCCATACGCCAGATGCAGGACGAAATTCCCGCGCGAAAAACTCCTGCCTATACGACCGTGCAAACCACCGTCTACCGCATGGAAGCGAAAGGCATCGTGCGGCGAGTGAAAAAAGTTGGCAACTTTCACGTCTTTGAAGCGGTGATCTCGCGTGAAGCGGCGCAGCGGCGGCTCATCGACGACGTCTTGAGCTATTTCGGCGGTCGCAGCCTGCCCCTGATGGCGCATTTGATCGAATCGGGCAAGTTGTCCCTCGCCGACGTCAGGGAAGCGGAAAAGCTGCTGAAGAAACCCGGGGGCAAAGGAGAATAGCCATGGATGCTTCTCTGTGGGGAGCGTGGAAGGCGCCGCTGCTCGATCACCTGTGGCAATCCACCGTGTTCGCGGGCGGCATCTGGCTGCTCACCCTGGCGCTCCGGCGCAATTCTGCGCGAGTGCGCTACCGGTTGTGGATGGCCGCGTCGCTGAAATTCCTGGTTCCGTTTTCCCTGCTCATCGCTCTGGGCGCGCGGCTGCCCTGGCCTGCGCAACTGCATCGTGCGCAGCCGGCGATGGCTACTGCAGTGCAGGGCGTCGCGCAGCCCCTGCTGCAGCCATGGCCCGCCGCGGCGGGCGCGAACTTCGTGGTAACCATGGGGACCGGAACCGCGCACCAGCAACCGGCGAACTGGCTGCCGTTCGCCCTGCTGGGCCTGTGGGCGGCGGGAGGTCTGCTCCTCCTGGGACGATGGACGGCAAGCTGGCTGCGTTTGCGCGCAATCGTGCGGCGCGCCGAGCCCATGACGCTGGCCGATGGAACACCGGCCCTCCTGGTGCAGGAGAACGTGGAGCCGGGGGTGTTCGGCATCCGCCGTCCGGCGCTGTTGCTGCCGCGTGGAATCGCTGAACGCCTGAGCACAGAACAACTGAACGCCATTGTGGCCCATGAGCTCTGCCACATGCGGCGCAGGGATAACCTGACGGCGGTGCTGCACATGGCGGTGGAGATGGTGTTCTGGTTCCACCCCCTGGTGTGGTGGCTGCGCACGCGGCTGATCGCGGAACGCGAGCAGGCTTGCGACGAAGCCGTGCTGGAGGCTACGCAGCGGCCGTCCGAATACGCGGAAGGCATTCTGAATGTCTGC
This sequence comes from Acidobacteriaceae bacterium, assembly GCA_035508305.1. Classification (GTDB taxonomy): domain Bacteria; phylum Acidobacteriota; class Terriglobia; order Terriglobales; family Acidobacteriaceae; genus Palsa-343. The sequence goes on from DATJNE010000065.1 coordinate 33,121, forward strand.
AGGTTTTATGTCGAAGCGCCGCTGAGTTGCGTCTCCGGCGTGACCGGATCGGAGCTGAAGCAGCGCATTGCGAGGATCCTGTCCGGAGAGGGCGTGCGGGGCCTTGACCTGCGGCGGAAAGCGCTCCTGGCGGCAGCGTGCGTGCTGGCCCTGGGCTTGCCCCTGACGGCCGGACTGATGAGAGCCGCGCAGGGACAGACGCCGCCGCCGCAACCGAATGGAATCGAAAAGCCAGGCATCGTCGGCACCTGGCAGGGCACGGCGCATCTTCCCGGCGGCCGCGATTCGCGGTTCGTCTTCAAGCTGGAAAACGACGAAAAAGGCGCCCTGAGCGCAACCGTGTACGCTCTCGACCAGAATGGGCCCCCCATGCCTGCCAGTTCGGTGAGCTTCGCGGCGGGAACCCTGCGACTCACGAATTTCTTTCCCGGGCTGGGCTTCGAAGGAAAGCTGTCGGCCGACGGGAATTCGATCAGCGGGACCGTAACGCAAAACGGAACCTTTCCCCTCATCCTGGAGCGGGCAACGCCGGAAACGGCATGGCCGCTGCCTGCGCCGCCTCCGCGCATTCCGCCGATGGCTGCCGACGCCCGGCCGGGCGTGGAAGTGGCGACCATCAAGCCAACCCAGCCGGGATCGCGAAGCTTCATGTTCGCCATGCGCGGAGGGGACCTCGCGGTTACAAACCAGTCGCTCAATGACCTGATCAAGTTTGCGTACCAGGTCCAGGACAAGGAAATCGCGGACGCGCCGGGGTGGATGAGCACCGACCGCTGGGACATCCAGGCCAAACCGGACACTCCAGGACTGCCGACCGGAGCGCAGACACGGGAGATGGTGCAAAGACTGCTGGCCGATCGCTTCGCGCTGAAGCTGCACGAAGAGAAGCGGGAGATGCCAGCTTACGTCCTGACAGTCGCGGGTAAGGATGGCCCGAAGTTAACGAAGAGTGCCAGTGCGTCGGGTCTGGCCGGCTTCACCATGGGGCCCCTGGGAGTGATGCACGCGGGCAACGCCACCATGGGGGACTTTGTGCACATTCTGCAGGGCGGCATCCTCGACCGGCCCGTCCTGGACGAAACCGGCCTCACCGCGCACTTCGACTTCACGCTGAAATGGACGCCGGATGAGTCCCAGTTTGTCGGGATGCCCGTGCGGGTTCCGCCCCCTCCCGCGGATGACGCGAATCTTGCCCCGCCGCTGTTCACGGCCATCCAGGAGCAGCTGGGA